>JAEENG010000020.1 GCA_016283615.1 Treponema sp. | reverse complement strand
TTTTTTTAGCCGGATGCAATTAGTGGGGACTATTTTTATCCAAACTGAATGACCAAAAGCGCGTAAAATGATATATTGGTCTAATGATAGTTTTACGGGCTGAAAAAATGGGATTTTGTGCCGGAGTCAGGCGTGCTGTGGAACTTGCCGACAAAGCCCTCACTCAAAATACTGAAGGCCAGGTTTATACCTTTGGACCTTTGATTCACAATCCTGTTGCCCTTGCTGAACTTGCAGAACGTTCCCTTAAAATCCTCGACGGCAGCCACATCGGTGACCTTAAAAACGGAGACACTGTTTTGATTCGTGCCCACGGTGTCCCGCCTAAAACTCATCATGCCCTTGAATCCAGAGGCGCTAAAATATTGAATGCAACCTGTCCCCTCGTTACCGCAAGCCAGAAGAGGGCAGCGGACTTTGTTCAGAAAGGGTTTGCCGTAATCCTTGCAGGCGATAAAAACCACGGCGAAACCACAGGAATTGCAGGCTACGCAGAAGAAGCAATCGCTCATGGTGCAGCCGGAAAATTTTATCTGATTCAAAACAGTGAAGAGGCGGGTGAACTTTTTTCAGACGGTGACGTGCCTCAAAACGCAGTTCTTTTGAGCCAGACAACATTCAGCATAAAGGAATTTGATTCAATTTCAGACATTCTCAGACAAAAAATAAATTCAATTCAAATAATAAGCACAATCTGCCCGGCAACACATGAACGCCAGGACGCCCTTGTAGACCTCTGCGCCAGGGTTGACGGAGTTCTCGTTATCGGCGGTAAAACAAGCGCCAATACAGGCCGCCTCTTTGCTACCGCCCAGAAGCTTTGCCCTCACGCTGCCCTCATAGAAACTGACTCAGAGATTCCGGCGGAGTTTTTTGCCCTGGAAACTGTCGGTCTCACCGCCGGCGCCAGCACTCCTGACAGCGTAATAGACCGCGTAGAGAGCCGTCTTTTAAAGGGCTGTTAAGATTGTTGCACCTTCTTTCCAACTGCACTATAATATAGTGATTATGAACGGTACACGTTGTTTTACTATGTGTAAGCCTGGGGTTTTGAACCGCAGACTGGTGGGACAGGTAATCAGCCGCCTGGAAAACAAAGGGCTCAAACTTGTGGGATTAAAGCTCATGCAGATTTCCCCGGAACTTGCCGCTAAGCATTATGCCGAACACAAAGGCAAGTCTTTTTATGACGAACTTGTTTCTTATATCACAAGCGGTCCTGTTGTAGCCATGGTATGGCAGGGGGACGACTGCGTAACTTTGGTACGCAAGGTTGTCGGTGCCACAAAACCGAGCGAAGCTCAGCCGGGTACAATCCGCGGAGATTTCTGTTCACATACAAATCATAATATTATTCACGCTTCGGACAGCGACGAAAGCGCCGAACGCGAAATCAATCTTTTCTTTAAACCAGAGGAGCTTATTGACTGGAGAGACGAAGCTTCTCTCTGGTACTAATTGCCAAAACGGCTTTATCGAGGATTATTATGGAATCAAAAACAGTTGGTGTCATTGGTGCAGGTGCATGGGGTTCAGGTCTTGCTCAGGCTCTTGCCAGGGGCGGACATAAGGTTCAGATGTGGGCCCGCGAGCAGGATGTTGTAGATGGCATTAATAACGATCACGAAAACAAAAGATATCTTCCAGGATATCCATTAAGCAATAATATGACAGCATCTTCCGACATTAAGGAAGTTGCTTCGGGAAAGGAATTTCTCATTCTTGCAAGCCCGTCTCTTTACCTTGCCGCTACAGCAAAACAGCTCCTTGATGTACCTGATGTACGCGACGGAAAAACTACAATCGGTGTAATCACAAAGGGCTTTATCACTTCGCCGGAAGGACCAAAACTCGTTCTGGAAACTCTGGAAAACATTCTTCCTCCATGCTACAAGGGAGCCCTCGTTTATATCGCAGGTCCAAGCCACGCTGAGGAAGTTGCAATGGGTAAACTTACAGGTTTGATTGCAGCCAGCGAAAACCCTAAGAATTCAATCCGTTTCCGTGATTTGATGCGCGTTCCAGGATTGATGGTATATTCTTCATTTGACGTAATCGGTGTTCAGATTTGTGCAGCCGCAAAGAACGTAATCGCCATTGTTTACGGTGCACTCGACGCAGTTGCCGAACACTCAGACATCTTTGGTGATAACGCAGAAAGCCTTCTCCTCGCAGCCGGATTGAATGAAATCCAGACTCTTGGTATGGCAATGGGTGCTACACACGCAGAAACCTTTACTTCAATCGCAGGTGTCGGAGACCTTGATGTAACCTGCCGTTCAAAGTACGGCCGTAACCGCCGCTTTGGTCAGGACATTATCAAAACTGACATCCTCAAAAAATTCAAAAACCTCGATGATCTTATCAATCGAATCGGCGAAATCGGTTACCTTTCAGAAGGTGCCGTTGCCTGCAAATACGTACACGAAATTGCACAGAAGTACGGTCTCCATCTGATTATCAGCGGCGGACTCTACAAAATCCTCAACCGCGAAATCGAACCAATGGAATTTTTGAATAATCTTCTTGCAATCGGAAAAATTGACGGATAATAAAAATGCTTGAAAAACTTACAAACACTTTTGGCAATATTGTAAAAACAATCAGCGGTAAATCTACAATTACCGAAAAGAACATCGAAGAAACTGTTGAACAGATTAAGATGGCTCTCCTCGAAGCCGACGTTAACCTCCGTGTTGTACGCCGCTTTGTCAATGCAACAATCGAAGAAGCTAAGGGTGAACGCGTTCTCAGAGCCGTTGACCCTGGCCAGCAGTTTGTCAAAATAATCTACGACAGAATCGTTAAACTTCTGGGAGATACTAAAACTGATTTAGCTCTCAATGGTCCTGATGTTCAGTCAGTAATCCTCCTGCTCGGTTTACAGGGTGCCGGTAAAACAACCGCCGCTCACAAACTTGCCAATCGTCTTGTAAAAGAAGGCCGTAAGGTTCTGCTCGTCGCAGACGACCTTGTTCGTCCTGCTGCCATTGAACAGTTAAAGTCTCTCGGCCAGAAAATCAATGTTCCTGTTTATTCAGAAGATGGAAGCAGGGACGCAGTAAAAGTAAGTAAAAATGCTCTTGATTACGCAAAAAAGAACGGTTTTGATACAGTAATCGTTGATACTGCCGGACGACTTCAGATTGACGAAGACATGATGAAGGAACTTGTTGCAGTTAAAAAGGCAGTAAATCCGGTAGAAACAATTCTCGTTGCAGACGCGATGACCGGTCAGAACGCAGTTGACATTGCAAAGAGTTTTGACGAACAGCTCGGACTTTCAGGTGTAATTCTTACAAAGTTTGACTCAGATGCCCGCGGTGGTGCGGCTCTTTCCCTCAAAACAATTACAGATAAACCGATTTTGTTCATCGGTACTGGCGAAAAGACAGACGATTTTGAAGTATTCCATCCGGAACGCATTGCAAGCCGTATCCTTGGAATGGGTGATATCGTCAGTCTCGTAGAAAAAGCCCAGCAGACTGTAGACGAAGAAGAAGCAAAAAAACTTGAAGAAAAAATGGCCCGCAACGAGTTTACACTCGACGACATGCTCGACCAGTTTGACCGTGTCGGAAAGATGGGAAGCCTTTCTTCAATCATGGATATGATTCCGGGACTTGCCGGACAGGTAGATGAAAGTAAAATCGACATGTCCGGAATGAAACGCCAGAAGGCAATTATTCAGGCAATGACACAGAAGGAACGCAATAATCATCTGATTATCGGACCAAGCCGCCGCAAGCGTATTGCAAAGGGCAGCGGAACAAGCGTTGCTGAGGTAAACAAGCTTATCAAACAGTTTGAAAAGACAAAGCTGACAATGAAAAAGCTGTCAAAGAACCGCGGCATGCAGGCAAAACTCATGCAGCAGATGAGCCAGATGGGCGGTAAAATGCCGGGCGGATTCCCTGGGTTCTGATAATTATTGAACTATCAGTTTTGAAACGACCTGTCCTTCTTTTGAATATGCTTTGACAGGATTTGTCGTGTCTATAAAACTCTTCATTCCAACATAGTAAGAGTAGTAATAAGTTCCTGCCGGGAGAGGTAGAAGAATTTCATACTTTCCCGGTTGAACTTCTGTCATTTCGTAAATCCAGCTGTCCCAGTCGGTAAATGTGCCTCCGAGGCGCACCTTTTTTCCAGGTTCAGTGTTGCAGACAAATCTTGTAAATCCTTCCAGAACTGTTTCTGTAATATGTTCATGTTCAACAGGCAGTTTAATCTGAGACAGTTGAACTCCGTTTTCCCAGTCATAGATTGTATTTTCGTTTGTTGGGTCAGTTGTCCAGAGTCCGTCGATTATGATTTTGTAAGAAATTGATTCAAGCTTTTTAGGGCGTTCGAGAACGTAAAAGAACCAGGAACCTGTTTCTTTGCCTTCGATATCGTAAGTCCGGCGGATTTTGTATGAATGAATCTTTGTGTAGTTTTCAAAATCAAATGCGATTCCCACGTTGCGCGCGTTGTTTTCTGCCGTAAAGATTACGTACTTGTCTACAATCTGCGGGCTCTGAACACCGCGGATATCAGAAACGATAATGTCGTAATCATAAGTGTCCGGTTTAACAACAACTTCTTTGGCGTATGCGTTGAAAATTGACGCAATCAGGATAAACGAAATTACAAATCTTTTCATACTAAGATTTTCGGCACCTGGATTCAATTATTTAGAGTAAAAAGATTTCTTTTTTCTTTCTAAAGGACAATAATTTTTATTCCGATTATCAAAAAAGGAATAGAGCCGTTAAATTTTTCGGCTTGTTCTAATTTGTTATCTGGAGTAAAATTAAAGCAAATGCCGGGATTAAATCAGCTAAAACAGTTTACCAGTGACGTAGAAGACTTAGGGGATGAAGTTAAACTTCGTGCACAGCGTGGTGAAAAGCCTGCAAAAGTGCCTCTCCCGGAAGGCATCTCAGAAGCAGATGACTCCGAAGACTTTGTCCTCGGCGTACCTGACACTCCAGCAGACGTTCTCAAAGAAAATGAAGAAGCAGCCGCAGAGGATGGTTCTGCTCCAGCAGCAGAAACTCCATCAACACCTTCTGATGACTCAGACGTATCCGCAGAAGAAGCCGCAGCCGCAGCACTCAATCTCGATGCAATTTTAAATGCCGGAGCCTCACCCGCAGGAGGGGCCGCAGATGTTCCTGATTTAAGTGAATTTGAAACTCCTGTTACTCCAGAACCTGAAGAACCAAAAGAAACTCCGCTCGAAGACCTTGATTTGGATGCATTGTTGAATTCAGCGCCGTCTGAAGAGCAGATTCCTGATATTCCGGCAGAGGAAACTGCCGCAGAGCCACTTGAAGAAGCACCTTTAGTTCAACCTGCACCTGAACCTGCACCTGCACCTGTAAGTGCAGACGATTTTTCTCTTCCAGATTTTGACGCTCCCGCCGTAGACCTTGAAGCGCCTTCAGCCGAGCCGATTGCTGACCTTGATTCACCTGCAGGCTCTGACTTTCCGGAAAGCCCGGCTGAACCAGTTGCAGAATCTCCTGAAGCCGGAGAGCCGGTTCCTCTTGATGATGGACTCGGTCCGGTAGATGACTTTGCCTACGACGGCTCAGAAATTAATTTAAACGAAGATTTACCTGATGATATAGCAGAAACAGACGCAGGTCCTGCACCTGCACCGGAAGCTCCTGCTGAACAGGATAGCACTCCGGAAGAGGAGGGTGGTGACGACGGACTTTCAGCTCTGGACTCTCTGGACAGTCTTGATGATTTATCACTGCCTGAGTCTTCTTCCTTTGATGAACCTTCTGCAGACGCTGTCCCTGATGCAGGACTTGATTCAATCGGGGAGGCAGGTTTGGACGCTGTCCCGGACGTTGTCCCGGACGCTGTTCCTGACGCAATACCTGATGCAGGAGCCGATATTCCATCAGAACCTGCCGCTGAGCCTGCCGGAGAAGGAGGGCCAGCTGCTGAACCTTCAATGGAGCAGCTCTTTAACACAGACGACCTCGATACACCTTTTGCAGAGCAGGGACAGGCTCCTGATGCTTCAATGGATGTTCCGGCAGAAGAATATGACTTGTCTGCAATGGACGGCGTGGACTTTTCTGATGAAGCGGCCCCGGCCGGTGATGCGGATGAATTCCCTGTTACTGAACCAAAAGCCGCTCCGGATGATGACTTTATTCTCGATGAAAACTATGAAATTCCGGGCTTTTCTGATATCGAAACTGCAAGCTTTGACCCTAAACGCCGCAAGGTAGATGTTGCAGACTTTAGCCAGGCACAGGGCGTAAAGCCTAAAAATACACTTACCGACGAAGAATACGCAAAATTCAAGAAAAATCTTTCTGATTACCCGCTGAACCTTCGTCTTGCCATCGAAGACTTAATCGTTAAAAACGAATTTACAGATGACGCTGTTTTTGAAGTTGTAGAAAAGGTTCTTAAAAAGGCTCCTGCAAGACAGGTTGCAACCCATCTCGAAAAGATGCTGGACATTTCAATTGATGTTCCGCGCGATTACGAGAGACGCTCATTTGCACAGTACGAAGCATACAAGCAGTCTTTCCAGTATCAGTTAAAGAACCGCATTATTCCAGGGGCAATTGCGGGCGTAATTATCGTAATTATCGGCACTCTGCTTTTCCAGGCCTCTGTTATGTTCATTTACAAGCCTTCTATGGCACGGATGTACTATAAACAGGGCTATGCCCTTCTCCAGAACAACGAATATCCTCAGTCAGAAGAACGTTTTAAGGACGCTGTTCATTATAAGGCTGTACGAAAATGGTTCTTTAAGTACGCTCACGGTTACAGAGAGCACAAGCAGTACGAACGCGCCGCTCAGATGTACCGCAATATCCTCGGTATTTTTAACCACGATAAGGAAGCGGGAATTGAATGGGCCCAGATGGAACTCTACGAGCGCGCAAACTACGAACAGGCCGAAAAAATTACACGCCGCGAAATTCTCGATTATCATATCAACGCTCCTGAAGGACTTTTGCTTCTGGGAGATGTATTCCTCGAGTGGGCCGAAACTGATCCTGCAAAATATGATCTTGCACGCGAACAGTATTCAAATTTGATTCAATTATACGGCGGCACAGATTTGTACATGTCGCGTATGCTGCGCTACTTTATCAGAACCGACAAACTGCGCAACGTAATTGAATTAAAGAGCCGTTTCTATCCGAATGAAAAATCTCTCTGTGCCGAAGACTGGGTTGAATTGAGTGGTTACCTGCTTGATAAAAACTACGGTCCTTTGAGCCGTTCCGACGAATATCTTCGTTCACTTATCGAAGACATCCGTTCAATGCTCGAAATAGCAGAAAAGGCAGACCCTTCAATTCCTGCTGCTCACTACAACATGGCACGTTATTTTATTCATAACGGAAACTTTGACCCGGCACGTGCCGAACTCAAAAGAGCCCTCGACTGCTATAATGCGCTTTCATACCGTTCAAAGAAAAACATCTACGGCGAAATCGATTCCTGCCGCATTCTGGGTGAGCTGTACACAGACACCCGCGAATATCTGAAGGCTCAGGAAGTATATACACGCGGTATCACTTTGTTCCAGAATGAAAAAGAAAGAACAGGGCTTGAAGGCGATCACAACACAGGTCTTTTGTACGCCGACATGGGCGATATCGAATACTTTATCAGCGGTGACATGGATGCTGCCCTGAGCAATTATGAACAGGCTCTCAACAATAAAAACGATACTCCTTCAATAAATTACCGTATCGGTGCCATCAACTACGGTAAACAGGAATACGAAAAGGCTTTGACTTCATTCATCAAAACTGCAGAAGAAAAGAGCCAGGATACAAACCTCCTGCTTTCTCTCGGAAACGTTCTTTCTCTTCGCGGCGATAACTTTGCGGCCCAGGGCTATTATTCACACCTGTTGAGTCTGCTCGACGCAGAAAAGGCCCGCCACCTGCTGCTCATGCCGCAGGAGCGTCTTGAAGACAACCAGCTCGTAGAAAACTATCTCAAAGTTAACAATAACCTCGGTGTAACATTGCACCGTATTGCAAAACAGACCGGTGACAGCCAGAAAAACGCAGAAGCACTTGTAAGACTTTCGGATTCAATCCGGGCCTGGGATGCGCTGACCCGTAACCCTGAAACAATGGTACGCCTCGGCGGAAGCAACCTTGCATTGCAGAACTCAAAATATATCACAACTTCTAAAAATGATTTTGAACCTGCAATTTACACAGATATTCCTCGCACACTTGTAAGCGAAAAAGTCCTCAAGTAGGCGGTGAGCCTTTGATTTGTCCCCGTGTAGGAATTGACAAGAAAAAACATCTTATTTCCCTCAAAAAAGAGTTTTTCAGAAAGACAATTCACATGTGCACGGGCTTTATTCCTTTATTTTTGCATTTGAATAAAACAATCACTCTGATCCTGCTTTGCTGCGCCCTCCTGTGTTATTCAATCAGCGAAATTCTTCGCCTGCGCGGAATTGAAATTCCACTTGTATCACATATTACTCAGGCCGCAGCGCGCCAGCGTGACAATAAGGGATTTGTCTTTGGGCCTGTAACACTGGTTCTTGGAATTGTTTTGACAGCCCTTCTTTTTGATGAGCAGAGCGCACGCGTAGGAATTTTTGCGCTTGCCTTTGGGGACGGCCTTGCAAGCCTTGGAGGAAAAACTTTTGGAAAGGTGAGGGTTCCACTTACAAACGGAAAAACCGCCGCCGGAAGTCTGACCTGTTTTACGGCGATTTTTGTTTCATCTTATCTTGTTACAGCAAATACGGCCATGGCACTGATTTTAGCCGCAACAGGCACCTTAATCGAAGGACTTCCGTTAAAAGATTACGACAACCTTCTTTTACCTGTTCTGCTCGCTTTTATGACGGGTAATTTACTTCCACATGTATAAGTTGTGCAGTGTTTTAAGGTAGTAAAGGGTTCCCGAGCCAAGGAGAGGAACGCCTGCAATCATGAACAGAAAATTGTCTGCACAGGTTAAAATTCCATAACCTGCCATAATCAAAAGCATAGTCCATGCGAGAGTTTTGTATTCGGGAGCGGACTGCTTGCTTCCGTTGATGTGAAAAGAAACGAATGCAATCAGGATGAATAAGTATCGCACTGTAAGGAACAGACGCGGAAAGCCCCATGTAACGGCTCCGGCGGAACTGATTTTTGCAGTATTGAGGGGAACAATCAGGGCAAATACGATGCCGATGGCAAAAATTGTGAGGAGGTTTCGTTCTACGTCCTGGCGCATTTCGTTTGAACTTGCAACGGCTGCAAATACAAAACTTAATGGAACCATGATTCGGCCGGTAAATAAAATCCGTCCGCAGAAAAACAAAAAGTCAGAAAAACTTGACCACAGGCCGTAGAGTGGAGTTAAAAAGCGAACTCCTTCACAAAGACAGCCGGCAACAACTCCGATAAAAAAGATTATTTCTGAAGTCTGGGTGTTTTCAAAAAACTGCCAGCAGATAAAAACAGAAGCGGTTGCGTACAGCATGATTAAAAGAATCGAAATCATTGTGGCGGCAAAACTGTATTTAAAAAACGCAAACTTTGTTACAAACTGTGGAATTCGGATATCAGGGGGCGGAGTGATTGCCTTGTTCACAAAAGCGATAATAAAGCACAAAACGGCCGTCGCAATGCAAAAAAGTGAGGCGAAAAAAAAGCCCTGAAGTATTCTGTTTCTTACCTTTAGTGTCATAAAATAAGGATAACTTCTCAAAAAAATAAAGTAAAGACTTACACAAAAAAATCCGATGATAAATGTAAGGGGGAATTATGAAAAAGCACCTTTTACTTTCAGTTTTGCTTTTAACTGCCGCTACTCTTTCTTTTGCAGGTGATGCCGCAGCCTTTGTCGATCTTGGACTGTCTGCTGACGGAAAAACCTACGTGTTTGCAGAGTACGGAAAAGTTGATAAAACCTTTCAGGGGTATGCAGAAATTTATTGTGTAGATATAGAAAAAAACGACTGGATTGACGGCGAAGTATTCAGGGCAGAACCATCAGCAGCTACTTTTAAAAAGAGCGGAAAAGAAGTTTACGAAGATCTTCTTAAAAAAGCTGAATGGACACTCAAAAAATACAACTTAAAGCAGTCAGATCCGGACAATCTCCTTTTTACACGTGAAATCCCGTCAAGCACAGGCGAAATCGTATTCAAGGATTTTGAAGGTTCAACTGTTGAACAGAACATTTTTTATCACATCAATCTCGTAAAAAATGTTGAAGGCAGCGGAAACAAAATCAAGTCATCGTTCTTTATTACCCTCGAAAAACAGGATGAAAAGGGCAGCGTTGTAAGCCGCAATATTGTCGGTAACCCTGACATCAAACGTAAGGGCGTAAGCAATTACACAATCAACAGAATCTTTTCTGACAAAACAGGACGCAACCTTGTATTTGTTGTAGAAAAGCAGATGGAAACAGAAGAGGGAACCTGTATCCGCTACATGGTAGAAACAATCCGCCTCTAATTCAATAATTCAGGTTAACTGCACGGGTGTTCAATCGAACACCCGTTTTTTTTGTTCAATAAAAATAACAACTTTTTATCCCGAAATATTGCTCGTTTTTAAAAATCTCTTCAATACATATAGTAGGAGGTTTTTGTAAATGAATGCAAAACATTATCTGAGGCTGTTCGGCCTTTCGCTTATGATAAGCGCTGTTGTGATTTTTACTTCTGCAGTTCCCGTGTCGTGCAGGATGACAGAAGAAGGAATCGAAATTTATGAAGGGGACACATCCGGTCCAAAAATTCTTGCTTTTACAGTCCAGGACAAACAGTGTCTTTCTCTTGTATGCACCGAAAAGGTTCTCCTGTCGGACTTACTTGTTCAGGACGGTGATGAAAGTCAGATTCAAGTCGGTGCACTCGATTATATTGACGAAGAAAATGCCGTTAAAATCAATCTTCTTGAACCGATGCAGATCGGGCATAAATATGTTCTTGAAGGAATTGCAAAGGATACTGCCGGAAACTCCCTGTCATTTTCTTTGCCGTTTACGGGCTATAACGAAAATCCTGCAGTTCTTGCCCTAAACGAAATACGCACAAAACATACGGCAGCTTCCGGTGTGTTAAAAAAGGCAGAGTATGTGGAACTTGTGGTAATAAAATCAGGCAACACCTGCGGAATTGAATTGTTTTCGGCAGGAGACGGAGAATCAGAAAAATATGTATTTCCGGTGATGGAAGTTCAAGAGGGAACTTACATTACGGTTCATCTTCGTAAGACGGAAGAAGGTGTTGTTGTGGATGAAGATTCGGAAAATCTTGAATTATCATCGGCCGAAGCAACTTGTGCGACGGCGATTGATTTGTGGGCAGAAAACGAAACACCGGTGCTCGGAGAAACCGATGTAATTATTTTGAATCAGACTATGAGCGGAAAAATAATGGACGCGGTTTTGTTTATGGAATCAGGCAAAACTGACTGGAAAAACGCAGGCCAGAGGCAATGGGCGGCCCTTGCTGTGGAAGAAGGCGTCTGGCTTAGTGGAAGTACAAAGGAGGGAAGTGCAGTTTCTGATTACCAGACTCCGGTGCGCACTCTCTGCCGCAAAGCAATTCCTCAACTTGATGAGAGCGGAATCATAAAAGGCGGAAAAGATGACTGGGCAGTCGTAACAACAGGCACTCCCGGGGCCGAAAACAAGATTCAAATTTATACAAAGTAAATAGTAAAAATCGAGTTTTTCGTATACCAGCAGGTGCAAATCTGCCGTAAGCGAGGTTACGACACAAACTCGCCTGAGCTTTGCTCACTGCGAGGTTTGCTGGCGTGTTCTCGCTGAGAGGCAGATTTGTGTTGTGATAATGCGAAAAAAACGAAATTTGATATGTATGGAGCGTGCTAGTTTATTCTTTCGTAATGTGGTAAAATCGTAACATTATGTCAGAATTATTAGCACCGGCAGGAAACATCGAAGCCCTCGATGCAGCAATCGGCGAAGGAGCCGACGCAGTTTATCTTGGTCTCAAAAGCTTTAACGCGCGACTTCGTTCATCCAACTTTGCGTGGAACCAGTTCGAAGCCGCAGTTCAGTCTGTACACCGCCAGGGTAAAAAGATTTATGTTACAGTTAACACCGTCTCAGAAGAAAACGAAACTGAACGACTTTACCGCTTTTTAAGCTATCTGGATAAAGTTCATCCGGACGGGCTTATCGTTCAGGATTTTGGCGTTTTAAGAATGTGCCGTGAGTTCTTCCCGAATCTCGAACTCCACGGTTCAACACAGATGAACGTAGAAAGCGCCGCCGGTGTAAACATGCTGAGCAAAGCAGGTCTCAAACGCGTAGTTGTTGCCCGCGAACTCGGTCTTGAAGAAGTAAGTCACATCAAGCAGAACACAAACTGCGAAATCGAAATGTTTGTTCACGGGGCACTTTGCGTAAGCGAGAGCGGCCTCTGTCTATTTTCGAGCTATCTCGGCGGAAAGTCCGCTAACCGCGGTATGTGTACACAGGCCTGCCGCCGCTTTTATACAGCAGAAACAACTTCGGGCGAAAAGCAGGGCTACTACTTCAGTCCGTCAGACCTTATGCTTATCGAAAAAATTCCTGATCTCATGGAAATCGGCGTTGAATCCTTTAAAATCGAAGGCCGCATGAAAAGTGCCGAATACGTAGGTTCAGTAGTAAGCGCTTACCGCTATCTGATGGACCACTACAAGGAAGACAAAAAGGGAGCAATCGCTGCCGCAAAACGCATGCTCTCTACCGACTTTGCACGTTCAAAAACTACCTACTGGTATAATTTTAAAACAAACGAAGAAGGCGTTAAAAATGCCGGAAGTGCAATATTAAATCCTAACCAGGCCGGCGGAACAGGTATCTACCTCGGTCGTATCGAACGCGTTAAGGCACCGAGCGATGCCGCCAAACAGCGTGCAATGGACGCCGCAGGACCTGATGCAGACCCGCAGTCATATCAGATTTTAATGGCCGAACTCAAAGGCGGTCCTTACGATCCTGATCCGGGCGACTCAATCCGTTTGCACAGAAAGGACGACTCAGGACGCGTAAGCCACAAAGTCCGCTCGGTTGAATTTGAAGAAGACGGAAGCCGATGGATTGATATTCCGCGCGGATTTGGCCACGGAGATGAAGTATATCTGTTACAGACAAAGGCAATGTCAAAACGCTATCCGCGCGTTCTGCCGGCTGATATCAGCAAGTTCAGAAAGCAGCCTGGCGACGAGACGCTGCCGATTCTGGATTTGACTCCGGTAGCAAAGAATGAACTCAATTACTTCCCGGAAGGCACATACGTTCAGGTAAGTACGATTGCAGACATGTTTGCAATTCAATCAATGAGTCCTGTTCGTGTTATCCTTGAATTGAATTTTGAAACAAAGGTTGATTTGCTTGAACACAAGACAACTCTGCCGTATTCAAAAAAGCAGGTAATTATTTCCCTCAATCCGTATTGTCCGGAAAGCACAGCCTACGATCTGCAGGACACACTTGAATTTCTCATCGCTGACGGCTTTAAGACATTTATCGTTAATAACGTTGCCCACATCGGAATGCTCCGCGGAAAGGGCGTAAACATGATTGCAGGCCCTTACCTGTACACATTCAACCGCTGGGCCGTAAGCTGGCTTGAAAACCAGAATATCGGTTCTTT
This sequence comes from Treponema sp., assembly GCA_016283615.1. GTDB lineage: Bacteria > Spirochaetota > Spirochaetia > Treponematales > Treponemataceae > Treponema_D. Next base: position 35,308 of record JAEENG010000020.1, on the reverse strand, counting down.
TATCACACCGATTGAAAATTCACATAACAACCTTCTTGATACCTTTGAAAAGAATGTACGCGACAGGGTTATGATAACTGTTTACGGCTATCCTGCATTGTTCCGTATGCGCTTTATGCTTCCTGAAAGTTATGAATTCATGTACTTCTGGGATAAAAATGAAATGCCTTTCAAAGTGCTTTCAAACCCGGACGGTTCATTTGTAATGAGCGAAAATCCGTTCAGCATCGTTGATAAGGCAACAGGTCTTAAAAAAGAAGGCTTTAAGCGGATTCTCATCGACTTTAGCCGGACTAAGGTTACCCGCGCAGAAACTAAGCTTGTAATGACAAGCCTTGTTAAGCAGCAGCCTGTCCCGGAATCAGACCGCTTTAACTGGAAAGACGGATTCTACAATCCTGAAAAAATGGAAGCCTATAAAGCTGCCGCCGAGCGTGACGAAATGGAAAGAGCATACGCCCGTTTCCAGAATCGTCAGCAAAACGGTAAGGGGCGTCCAGCCCGCGACAATCGCGGCCGTTCCGGTAAAAACAGTTACGGCAGAAAGGGACCAAATCGGGGCGGACGACGCTAACTTAAAAACTAACTGCCTCCCCGGCAACTCCCTGAGCAGCTGCCTCTGCATTATCTCTGGCAATCTGTTCGTCGTTGTCCTGACCATCTTTTTTTGGCGAAAACGGCTTAAAATCGATGTGTTCGGCGACGATGAGCACTTTGGAAACTGATTTTCCTTCGCTGTCCTTCCAGCGGTCCTGTTTAAGGCGGCCGATGATTTTAACACCGCGTCCTTTAACAGCCGCCTTTGCAACATCTTCCGTAAAGCGCTCTCCCCATGCTTCTACATCATAAAAGCCGACTTCGTCTACCTGCTTGCCTGTGCTGTCCTTGTAAAATCTGTTTACCGCAACAGGAACAGTGCATACCTTTTTTCCACCTGGTGTTTCTTTAAAAGTTGGGTCACGAACCAAATTTCCTTCGATGATAACCTGATTGATTGAATTCATTTGCAAACTCCTTTTTGTTTCGCATTTGCTTGGTAAAGTTTTTTCTTTAATCCGGCCGGTGGCAAAGAAAAAGAAGTTCCTCCCGGACTTCATAATATATAGTGCCGAGATTTTTAAAAACGGGCATATTTTTCGGATAATAAATTGTTATAATTAACGGTTAGTTGAATAAGGCTTACCGGCCGGGAAGGGAAAAGATGTTTTTGCGCTGTAAACTGCCGCATCTGTGCGCGGCATTTTACATTGGAATTCCTTTTACAAGCTTGATAATGTAAAGCTGGGTGTACATCAGAAGGGCGTCATGTTCGCCGATTTTCTGCATGCCCGGAGTGTTTACAAGTGTATCAGCGAGCGAAGCGATTCGTTCCGGTGTAAAGCTCTCTGCCTTGAGTGTACGGAGAACCTTGCGCAGATAGTCGCGGATAAGTGAGTTAACGTCTTCTGTAAGGTTGTTGTGGGTTACCTTACCGATGAGTTTGTTCCACTGGTGTTCGTAAGAACTCAGTTCGCGGTTTAAGGTTGAACTTGAAGGAACAAGACTCTGTTCTGCGGCGCGAGCAGCTTCGTGAAGGGCAACTTTTTTGGAAATTGTCGGGTTCTGGGCGAGTGCTGCTTCTTCATTATCTTTACGGCTCTTTTCTGCTTCGCTTTCGCGGTAGATCTGGGCTGATGTTTTTTCTTTTTTAGGAACCTTCGGTTTTGGCGGTCTCATAATGAGTTTGATAATCCATGAGATAACCGGAATTGTGTACCAGAAAGGAAGAAGAATTTTTGAATCTGTCAAAAGTTCCTGGCGGTTCATCAGGAGAATATCTGAATATGGAATGAGTTTTCCGTTTTCAAAAAGTGTGATTCGTCCGCCGCCGATTTCACTATCTGTATTTGATTCATAATTTATGAGCTGGAGGAAGGATGAATTCAATAATGCATACAAAATCGGGCTCTGAACTGCAACTTCTTTTTCGAGGCGCTGTTCAAAGGCCGGCTGTTCCTTCATTTCCGGAAGGTCATCAAATTTCTTCAACACATTGAACCAGTTCTTTTTGATTGTTTCGCGGATTGTAACCCTTGCATCGGCGCACAGACGCAGAATCAAAGGAAGAACCTTGTTCTTAAAGATAAAGTAGCGGTTATTGTCGTCGGTTTTAAATACGAGCAGGTCAGGAAGTTCATTTGCAGCGCTTTCTGTTGTTTTTGCGTGAAGGTAATCCTTGAGATCGTCTTCCGAGTACTGGCCCAGAAGAGGAACGCCGCTGTTACTTGTAAACTTGGTGATTGTTTCGAGGGTAAAGTAATATGGCGGACGGGCAAGCTGCTGTTCAAGTGTTTTGAGAGCGTTTTCTTTTTTATTGTTTTCCTGTGCGCGGTTTTTAAAGAAGTTGCCTGCAATTTCCATCAGGTATACTGACTGGAGAATTGAAAGGTCTTCTGCCGTATAATCCTTTACCTTTTCGTAATCCTGTCTGATAAAGAAAAGAAGCTGTGTCAAAAAATAGAATGAATCTTCCGGCATGCGCAGCATCTGGAGACCTGCTTCCGGGTTCTGCACAAAACGGTTAAAGAAACTCTTTGCAGTCATTTCTTTTCCGGGGTTAGACACTGTGAGTTTTTTCAGAAAGTAATCGTGATGTTCATCTTTTGTGAGCATTCCACGAAGTTTTTGAATCGAACAGTCAAGCAGTGTCATGATTGAAACTGATGACGGAAGCAGAATTGTCGGTGAGTCGTGCGGCAGAACGATGCCGTAAAGAGTTTTGTCGTTTAAGGTTTCTTTTTCGAGAAGTTTGTTGATAAGCTCGGCCGCAGACTTTCTTGTTACGATTTCGTTCGGAACTTTTTTTGGAATATCAGTTTCCTGAGGAAAAGGAATCTGTGGAGTAGCTTTAATTTCGTTATAGCGTTTTGTAAATCGTTCAATAAAAAATGGAATTACTATAATCTGTTTTTTTTCAGGGGTTGTTTCAATTTCAAGAACCTGGCGGTCATAAATGAGTTTGTCGAGTTCTTTTTGAAGAACTGCCGCTGTATCTGACAGATAGGTAACGAGTGAAGGCTGCTCTTCAAGATGATGTTCGGAGTATCTCTTAAGGTAATCGCAAAACTCTCCGAAATCGATTATTGCGCTGTTCTGTCTGCCAGCAAAAAACTTAAGCAGAACTATTATCGATGTAGTTGTTGCCATATATTTATTTTCTTGATATAAAGCAAATTTGTCAATAAAATAAGATTGTTGAATTTAAATATTCAGAGGAAAATAATGATTGCAAAACGTATGCAGAACCTTCATCCTTATGTTCCCGGGGAACAGCCTAAGGATAGACCATATATCAAATTAAACGCAAATGAAAACCCTTATCCGCCTTCTCCTGCAGTTGTAAAAGCCGTAAAAAAAGCTGCCCAGAAGTACGCCCAGAAAATGGCGCTTTATCCTGATCCGGATTCAAATCAGTTAAAAGCTGCTATCGCTGACATGCTTAACAAAACAGGCGGAGTCCTCGTTAATGCGGAAGTTACCGGCGGAAGAAAAAACGGCTCGCAGGGCAGGGTAGAACCTGCTCCGTGTGACAGAATTCCATTCGAAATTACTCCGGAAATGATTTATGTCGGAAACGGCTCGGACGAAGTTTTGAGTTTTGTTTTTTACGCATTCTTTGACAGCGACAAAAAACTTGTAGTTCCGGCACATACATATTCATTCTATCCGGTGTATGCGGGATTTTATAATGTTCCGATGGACAAAATTGAATTGAATTCCGACTGGACTTTAGACAAAAAGACCATGCTTGAACACGCAAATGCAAATAACTCAAGCACAATTTTTGCAAACCCTAATGCTCCTACAAGCCTCGGCCTTACCCGCGACGAAATCCGTCAGATGATCAAGGCCGCTCCAAAAGACCAGGTCTTTGTCGTAGACGAAGCATACGTTGATTTTGGCGGGGAAAGTTCAATTCCGCTTTTGAGCGAATTTGACAATCTTGTAATCGTAAGAACTTTTTCTAAGTCTCTGTGCGGCGCAGGCTTGAGACTCGGCTACGTTGTTGCAAGCCCAGCCCTCGTAAATCAGATTACGACCGTAAAAAACAGCCTGAACCACTTTCCTGTAGACTTTATGGCACAGCAGGCCGGTATTGCCGCATGTTCTGACGCAGGCTACTATGTTGAATGCGCAAAAAGCGTTGCCTTTGAACGCGATGAATTTATCGACTTTCTGCGCGCAAAGGGCTGGTTTGTTCTGGACAGCCAGACAAACTTTGTATTCTGCAAAAAAGACGGTTTGAACGGCGAATCTTCTTACCAGAAAATCAAGGAGCAGGGCATTCTGGTCCGCCACTTTAACACCCCTGGAATCGAAGACTTTTTAAGAATCACAATCGGAACTCATGAGCAGATGGCTGCTTTAAAAAAGGCAATGGAGGATATGTAAGATGAGAATTCTTTTACTTTCAGATATGCACGGCGATACAGTTAATATCGAGAAACTCGCCGGTGAATTTGGAAAGGCTGACCTTGTATTGTTTGCAGGCGATTTTGCCGACGCAGAAAAAAATATCGAAGGCAAACCTGTTCTCGAAACACTTCTTAAAAAACATGAATCAATTTTTGCTGTTCTCGGAAATAACGACAAGGAAGAATTCCTTGATGAACTTGAAAAGCAGGACATCAGCGTAGAAGGCAGCATGGTATTCCATGACTCGCTTGTGCTTGCAGGTTCCGGCGGCGGTTCAAAATTTACAGGCGTTACTCCTTTTGAACGCACTGACGAAGAACTCGTTTCTGATCTGGACATAATTGAAAACTCAGCCGACACCCTCGCTGACGCAGACGGTAAAATCAACAACCTGATACTTATTATGCACAATCCGCCAAAAGACACACTCTGTGACCTTGCAGGCGGCCAATTCCACGTGGGAAGTGAAGGCTTAAGAAACTTTGTTGAAAAGAGACAGCCTGTCCTTGTTCTGACAGGCCATATTCATGAAAGTTTTGCAGTAGATAAAATCGGTGATACAACTGTTGTTAATCCGGGTGCACTGGTTCAGGGAAGATACGCAGTTGCAGAACTTGATAAAAAAGACGATAAGTGGTTTGTAAAATCCGCTGAATTATTTAGTCTTAGCTAATCTGAATCCAAAGTAGTTGTAAACTTCGTTCGGATCAAAACTGTAGCGGTCGCCTGCATAGCAGAACGGTGTGTAGGCAGACCAGCTTCCTCCGCGGCTTACACGCTGGCTTCCTGTTTCAGGTCCGTTGTAACGCTGTCCCGGCTCAGAACTCTTGTAGTTTGCCATCCAGTCCCATACAAATTCAAGAACGTTTCCGCTCATATCAAATAAGCCGAGTCCGTTCGGATTTCCGCTTCCTGCTTCCGGCGGGGCATCTTCTTTAAAAGGAGAGCCGGCTGTTCCTGCCACATGGGTTGAAGATGAATTGTTTGCAGTCCAGCTTAATTCACCTTCCGGAATTGAATAATCAGTTTTGCCTTTTTCGTTAATCTGGCCGCTCATGCAGTCGCCTGACTGAAATCCGCTCTTTGTTTTGCGTGCTGCGTATTCCCACTCTTCTTCGGAAGGAAGACGGTAGCCGTCACAGTCCCAGTTGCATTCGCACAAATCGCATTTTGCGGTGTCTGTTGCGTCGCGCAGAACCTGACCGTTGTAAGTGTAGCACGGAGTAAAGCCTGATAATTCACTTAAAGCATTGCACCAGATGATTGCATCGTACCAGCTTATCATTGTTACCGGCTGGTATTTGTTAAAATCAGTAGGTTCGGCCTCGCGCCTGCCTTTTGAGCCTTCCTGGCCCGGATTTATATATTTGTATCCCATTGAAAGGCTCGCGGTCCTGATTGAATACCACAGGTCGTAAGTGGTTTCTGTCCGGTTGATGTAAAAAGGTTTTATCCAGCGTTTTTCTGTAAAAGACTGGCTTCCGTCGCCAATAACGTAAACGTCGTAAACTTCGTCGACAGGGGGACCGGCCTTTACCATATCAAGATCAGAAAAAGTTTCCTGGGCAAAGGCAGCAGCTGAGCATGTAAAAATGATTGAACCGATAAGGCTCTTAATAAAACTTTTCATCATGCCTTGATTTTAACACAGAAAAAAACTCTTTTCAAATCGAAATATAACGCAATGTTATAAAAATCTTTTGCTGATTTTTGAATTTCACCGTCTATATATAAGGTGGGTGGCTTTTATTACAAGGAGGAATTTTGTATTCAAGTGAATTACCGACTTCTGCCGAACGGACATCCATGGTTTTGCAGAGAGTTTACGAACATCGCGGCAATATCCAGTCATTCAGGTACGATGACGGAAAGTGTCTGTTTAAGCTGCAGAACTGCACCGAGCGGGAAATTGTCCAGAATGAAGCCTGCTCCGTGTCGTTTGATTTTCTGGGACAGTTAACTCTCGGCTACAGAGTTTGTGACCCTCTGCCTGCCGACGGAATTTATTATCCGGGTGCAAAAGATTTTATTGAATTATTGAATAAAAAATTTGTGTCGTGCGGAGTTTTTGCAACCCAGAAAAAACTTGTATCCGGCGGCGTTACATCAGGCACCTTTGTTCCAAACTACAAACTTGCCCTTGTAATGGAAATCTATCTTTACTGCTGCAATTCCTTTTTCTGGCACGAAGACTGCCTGAGCATAAACTGCACCGGGGAGGGCTGCTTTATCGATGCGGTTTTCAGTCACGGGGTCAGGGCGGGCCACAGTCTTTGTTCGGCGCTTATGTCGTATTCAACTTTGTTTAAAAATGAAGAGCCCTCTGTCAAAATCAAAAAATATTATCCTAAAAAATCAGGCGCGGCTTCCATTGGAAAGCCTGATAAAACGGGATTCAGACTGTTCAATATCTTTGGCCTGAGCCTTCTGCTTTTTTCTCTGTTTGCTTCGTGTGCAACGGGTGCCTTTGCAGGCTTGTTGAATGAATCTCCCTGCCAGGTGTACGCATGTGTCCGGTCGGGCGGGGCTGGCGGAGACGCTCTTTGTGGAAGGGGTTCTGACACGGGAGGCCTCCTTTCTGATGAAAGGTCTGATTATCCGGTTGTTCAGGTTCAAATAACCAACACAAGCCCAAAAACAATCAGCGCCGTTACCGTCTGCTTTAATGTTTACGACAGCGAAGGCAATCCGGACACCGAAGACGGCCTTGAATACGTTTTTACAAAAGACTGCTCACTCGAAGCGGGGCAGTCGTGCGTCCTTGAATTTAAAATAAAAAGCCCCGCAGAAGAAACTGCAGGGCAATATGTTCTGGATTTTGTTTATTTAAGCCAGGTAATTTTTGATGACGGTGTAATCTGGCACGACTGCTACGGCATGTTTGCTACGGCAGGGACGCCGCAGGAGTGCTTTTAACAAAATCCGTTGATGTACGCAGATTACAGCGGAATGTTTCCGTGTTTTTTGCAGATACAGTCTGTAGAAGTTTTTCCTTCAAGGATTTTAAAACTTGCTGCAACGCGTGCGCGTGTTTCTTCTGGATTGATTACGGCAGAAATGTAATCACGCTGAGCTGCGATTGTCGGAGTCATAAATGTCTCTCTGTATTCGGCACCTTTCTGTGCCTTAACATTTGGATCTGCTTCTTTTGCATACAAAATACCGATGGCACCTTCAGCACCCATAACGGCGATTTCTGCTTTTGGCCATGCGTAAACAAAGTCAGCTCCAAGGTGTTTTGAACACATAGCGATGTATGCACCGCCGTAAGCTTTGCGTGTGATAACTGTAACTTTTGGAACAGAAGCTTCTGAGTAAGCGTACAGGAGTTTTGCACCGTGGCGGATGATACCTTTCTGCTCTTCCTGTGGACCAGGGATAAAGCCCGGAACATCTACAAAAGTTAAAAGCGGAATATCGTAGCAGTCGCAGTAGCGTACAAAGCGTGAAATTTTGTCAGAAGCATCGCAGTTCAAAACGCCGCCAAAGTAACCCGGGTTGTTGGCAACGATACCAACTGTGCGGCCTTCGATTTTACCAAAACCTGTTACGGCGTTTCCTGCAAATTCTTTCATTACTTCAAAGAATGAATCATCGTCGATTACATCTTCGATTACGTTTTTGATATCGTAACCCTTTGTGCTTGCTTCCGGGAGAACTGTTGTAATGTCCTTGTTCTTTTTGGAAGAGAACTTGAATTTTTCTTCTGGCTCAGCCTTTTCACCGTAGTAGTGCGGAATATAGTCGAGAAGTTTTTTAACCTGTTCGTAGCATTCTTTTTCGCTGTCTGCGCGGAAGTGAGCAACGCCTGATTTCTGTGAGTGAATTGCAGCTCCACCGAGGTCTTCGTCAGTGATGTCCATAAACATTACCTGCTTAACAACCTTTGGACCTGTAATGTACATCTGAGAAATCTTGTCTACTGTAAAGATAAAGTCTGTAAGTCCAGGTGAATAAACTGCACCGCCGGCACATGGTCCTACGATGATTGAAATCTGAGGAATTACACCTGAAGCGCGTACGTTCTGTCTGAAGATTTCGCCGTAACCGCAGAGTGCGTCAACGCCTTCCTGGATACGTGCTCCACCAGAGTCGTTGACACCGATTACAGGGCATTTAAATTCGATTGCTTTTTCAATCAGTTCGGCAATTTTCTGTCCGTGAACTTTTCCCAGCGAACCGCCCTGAACTGTAAAATCCTGTGCATAAATTGCAACCTTTTTTCCGTTGATGGTTCCAAAACCTGTGATAACACCGTCGTAAGGAATTTCTTTTTTGTCCATGCCAAAGTTTGTGCACTGATGACGTGCCTGGGCATAGATTTCCATAAAGCTGTTTTTGTCAACGAGAGCATTGATTCTTTCGATGGCGTGAAGCTTTCCTTTTGCGTGCTGTTTTTCAAGATTGTATTCAAATGACATAAATCGAACCTCTTGTAAATGATTATGACAAAAACCGAAAAAATGTCAATATGAAACCCTGCTAATAACAGAATTCAAAAAATAACTTTATTGAAGTTCGTCAGCGCGCGGAATAAAGTCGTATTTTAGGCGTAAAATATCGCAGGCTTTTACGAGGTCGCCGCCGCTTTCTTCGAGGGCGCCTGTTATGTCAGCCTTGTAAGATTTAACCTTCCACAAAGAGTTTCTGGATTTGCCTTCAACGTCGCGGACGATCCAGCGCTTTCCGTTCCATTTGAGGGTCAGTGTTTCTGTTACCTTGTTTACGGCAATTACGTTTGCCCCGTCGTAGTGAATAAGATTGTATGAAGCCTGAATCTGTTTTGTCTGGCCTTTTATAAGCTTTTCTCCGTTTTCTGTTTTTAGAGGAGCTTTTTTGTCGTTCCGGCGGGGATATTCAAAAGCAGCAGGGTATGGAGTTCCGTCGAGTGTGAGGCCGCTGATTCCATACTGCCAGTAATCTGTTTCGCCTTTTTTCCGTAAAAATTCAACAGGAGAGAGGGTACCTTCCTTTTCGTCCATGATGACGCGCTGTTTGTTTGTAACGTAAAAACCTGCCGTAATGTTGATTACATTTTTCATCTTTGAGCCCTTTGCAATTTCCTGCAGGAGCGGAACGTCGGCCTTGTGGATGCCTGTGTAAAACGTGCGTGCTGTTTCTTCTGCAGTAAGCCCTAGCGAAGTTGCAAGAAGACCGTTTGTTTTATTAAAACTGTGAATTACGTTTACAGCAATTACAAGCGCTGCTGCAGTTCCTATGATGCGGTTTTTGTTTCGGGCCAGAAATCTTTTTGTCTTAATCCGGCGCTTCTGCTTTCTGATGAATTCATTTTTTTTTTCTGTTGAACTCAGCATCTGGTGAAGGCGGATTTTTCTGCAGCTGTTCAACAAAGGCTTTTACAGAAAAACTTTTAGCCCTGTTCAGGTTCTGTTCAATTTGAATCAAAGCCCTGTCTTCGGATTTTAATTTTTTTGTCCTGCGTTCTTTGACGGGATTTACGGTTTTAAGTCCTGCGTTGATTGAATCTGCAAGTTCGATGTCGATTCCGCTGACCATATATTGAAGCGGGATAAAATTAAAGTCTGTAATATCGTTCTGGCGTTTTTCGAGGTCGGTTTCTGTAAAAGGGTAGGCGCCGCTCAAAGCCTTGTAGGCGATGACACTTCTGGTAAAAAGACTTGCTTTCTGGCCGGTAAGTGCGCGGTTAACAAAAATGCCCTGGTTCTGTCCGTATTCAGATGAATTGCGGGCGCAGCGTTCAAAAAGATTTGCCGGCAGCGCGATTATTCTGCTTTTGCTGTCCACTTCTGAATATAAAATTCCCATGGCGCCGCCAAAGGCTTTTTCTTCTTTTAAGAGATATGTAATGGCGAGCATGCTGTCTTTTTTTGCCTTTTTTGCAGCGTCGTCATTCTGTTCGAGCAGATTGAATAGAGTAGTGCCTGTAAAACTGAACGGAGTTTTTCCTTCAAAATAAACTATTCCGTCGTCAGCGATTTTTGTATTTGTAAAGGCCCATTCCTCACAGCCGATGGAAAGGTCATCATTTACGGTAATAACATAGCCTTTTTCGTCGATTGAATTTCCGAGGTCAGTACGGCCGAAGTTTGCTTCTTTTAATGAACTTGAAAGTTGAATTACGTCATCGGTGATTTTTACAAGTGTGCTCATTCCTATAATTTATACATACGAAAACGGAATGACAAGGAAAAATTGATTACGGACAACTTTGACACACCGGGCACAGAGATTAAAAATTAATGATTCGAAAGAGGCGCGAGGGAGAGGCCGGGCTTTTGAAAACATTCAGAGCGGGCCTGCCGCTTTAGCGGCAAACGTTAATAGTTTCAGGGCCCGCTCTGTATGTAGCGAAGATATCGAGCGGTTTCGTAAAGTCCGGAATCGACCGGGAGACTCTTTCATAAAAGAAAGTTTTTTATGCTGTGTGCCCCTGTGTCAAAATGCGGCAGGGTTAATTTTTATTCTGCGAGAAGTATTTTTCGTATGCTTCTGCCATTTTCTGCTCTGTGTATGCGGCAGAAGATGTGCGGTTGAATTTCTTGTTTGTTTCTTCAAGATTTTTATTCAGCTCAGTGACCATTGTGCTGTATGGAAGGTACATCAGAACATAAACTGTTTCGTCCTTTGCGATGTACTGGTCAACCTGTTCTGAGCCCTGGAGAATTGTGTCAACGCGGATGAGTGCGTTTTCTGTGAGTGCTTCCAGGTCCTGTCTGTCGCCTGTGGCTCCCTGGTCGTCAACGAGAGTCTGTGTTACAGCCTGAACATTTGCCTTTACGGTTGTTGCAAGTTCAACACGGGCCTGTGCTTTGGCCATTTTGAGCGAATTTGTAAGGTTGGAAAGTTTTCCGGCGCCTACTGCATAAATACCTGTATTGTCGCGTTTACCTTCGAGAACCCATGCCGGAAGGTTCAATTCTTCTGCCTGAGTGGCTGCTGTTGTTTTTGTTGAACCACAAGATGCAAGAAGTAAAACAGCGCTGATTGCGCAAACTGCTGCGATTATTTTTTTCATTTTTTCCTCCAGTAAGTCCGCACCTCCGCCGGCGCGAATTCAAATTCAATATAACACATAAACATTGTACTTTCAAATTTGTTACACGCTCTGACCTGATATAAAAAGATATAATTTTTAAAATAAAATAACTGCATTTTAAAAACTGTGTTAAAATATTTTTTAGAGGTACATTATTATGGCAGATAAAAAGTCAGTTTTTTCACCGGAACTGCGCCAGTTTATCGACGATTGGAAGTCTAAAAAAGGCAACCTGATTATGATTCTTCACCGTGTTCAGGAAGAAATGGGTTACATTTCAAACGATGCGGTTCAGGAAGTTGCAAATCTTACAGGTCTCCCTGTCGCACGAATTCATGGAGTAGTTTCTTTCTATTCATTTTTCAGAACAACACCTCCGGGACGCAATCAGATTACTGTTTGTCTCGGTACAGCCTGCTATCTCAAAGGCGGTCAGGAACTTCTGGACGAAATCCATCGAATTTTAAATTTAAAGGCAGATGATATCTTAACATCAGACGGACAGTTTTCTGTTGAATCTGTACGCTGTATCGGTTGCTGCGGTATGGCACCTGTTATTTCAATCAACGGCGAAGTTTACGGCCGCGTTGTAAAAGAACAGATTCCTCAAATTCTAGCTAAGTACCAGAAGTAAGGAGCACAGACATGACAAGAGACGAATTACATTCAATAAATTCAAAATATAAAGAACTTCTGGCTATCCGGAAACCGGAGGATTTTAAAAACTTAAAAACCGATAAAAAAACAGTTTTGCTTTGCGGCGGTACTGCGTGTAAATCAAGCAACTCAGACGCAATCCGTGATGAATTTGAAAAACTCATTGCCGAAGCAAAACTGACTGACCGTGTAAACATTATCAGTACCGGTTGTTTCGGCTTTTGTGAAAAGGGCCCTATCGTAAAGGTAATGCCCGAAAACTCTTTTTATGTTCACGTAAAGCCTGAAGACGTAAAAGATATTGTAAACGAACACTTGATCGGCGGAAAAGAAGTTGAACGCCTTCTTTATGATGAAATCGAAAAAAATCCTGACGGAACTGAATCGATTCCATTCTATAAAAAACAGCTCCGTATCGTTCTGCGTAACTGTGGCGTCATCAATCCTGAAGATATCAACGAATACATCGGTATGGACGGGTACCTCGCCCTCGAAAAAGCCCTTTTTGAGATGCAGCCAAAAGACATTATCGATGAAATCAAAAAATCAGGTTTGCGCGGACGCGGTGGTGCAGGATTCCCGACGGGCTTAAAATGGGAAGCGGGCTTTAATGCACCTGGTCCTGAAAAGTACGTTGTATGTAACGCCGACGAAGGTGACCCAGGTGCCTACATGGACCGTTCAACAATCGAAGGTGACCCTAACGCAATCCTCGAAGCAATGGCAATCTGTGGACGGGCAATCGGTGCAAATGCGGGTTACATCTACATCCGCGCCGAGTATCCTCTTGCAGTTCACCGCCTTGAAGTTGCAATTGATCAGGCTAAAAAAGCCGGTCTTCTCGGTAAAAACATCCTGGGCAGCGGTTTTGATTTTGACATCGAAATCCGTCTCGGCGCCGGAGCCTTTGTCTGTGGTGAAGAAACAGCCCTCCTGCGTTCAATCGAAGGAAAGCGCGGCATGCCGACTCCAAAACCTCCGTTCCCGGCTCAGAGCGGTTTGTGGGGCAAGCCTACAGTAATCAATAACGTAGAAACATGGGCAAACATCGCTCAGATTATTTACAAGGGATCCGACTGGTTCAACACAATCGGTGATGAAGACTCCCGGGGTACAAAGGTTTTTGCCCTTACCGGAAAAATCAACAACTCGGGACTCGTTGAAGTTCCAATGGGAACTACGCTGCGGGAAATCATTTTTGATGTGGGCGGCGGAATCAAGGGCGGTAAAAAGTTCAAGGGGGTTCAGACAGGTGGTCCTTCCGGCGGTATTATCTGCGAGGACGAGCTTGATACTCCGATTGACTTCGGCTCTCTCGTTAAGCTCGGCTCAATGATGGGTTCGGGCGGTATGATTGTAATGGACGAAGACGACTGTGTTGTCGACATTGCAAAATTCTACATGAAGTTCTGTGTGGATGAAAGCTGCGGTAAGTGTGCACCGTGCCGAATCGGTACGCGCCAGATGCTCAATACGCTGGAAAAAATTACCAGTGGCCGCGGTACAATGCGTGACCTTCAGATGCTGGAAGATATCGGTAAGGCAATGAAGAACAGTGCGCTCTGTGCTCTCGGGCAGTCTGCACCAAACCCGACGCTTTCAACGATTAAAAAATTCAATCATGAATATCTTGAACATATTCAGGAAAAGAAATGTGCTGCACACAAATGCCGCAGTCTTGTTTCATTCAACATTGATGAAGAAAAGTGTATAGGCTGCGGAATGTGCCAGAAAGGATGTCCTGCAGGAGCAATTTCCAATAACCCTTGGAACGAAATCAAGGAAGGAAAGAAACTTGCATGGAAGGTTATTGACCAGAACAAGTGTGTTAAGTGTGGAACCTGTGAAGCCAACTGTAAATTCCACGCAATTGTTAAGGCGTAATTTTTCTTTTGGATAACGAGGTGAATCATGATTAATTTGACAATAAACAATAAACCGGTCAGCGTTCCCGAGGGAACCACAATTATCACGGCCGCACGACAGGTTGGAATCAAAATACCTTCACTCTGTCACTGTGACGACTTAAAGCCGTGGGGCAGCTGCGGTATCTGTGCCGTAAAAAGCATCGGTCCGCGGGGAGCAAAAATGATCCGTGCCTGTTCCACAGAGTGTACCGAAGGTATGAACATCATAACTACGGACGCAGAGCTGATTAAGGCACGACGTACAGTTCTTGAACTTATACTCAGTTCCCATCCCAGCGACTGTCTCCAGTGTTCACGGAACCACAACTGCGAACTCCAGGAACTTGCAGGCGCCCTCGGGCTGCGCCGTGCGGGTTTTCCAAAAATCGACAGAAGCCAGCCGGTTGACGACAGCTACGCTGAAATCGTCCTCAACCGGGAAAAGTGCATCAACTGCGGACGCTGTGTTACTGCCTGCCAGGAAATGCAGGGCGTGTTTGCCCTTGAATACAATGGCCGCGGCGACAAGACAATCATCGGCCCTGTAGGCGGAGTTGACCTTGCCCACAGTCCGTGTATCAGATGCGGTCAGTGTGCAGTTCACTGTCCGGTAGAAGCAATTACATTCCGCAATCCTGTCAAAGGCATTTTTGAACGCCTGGATAACCCTAAATACACAAGTGTTGCTGCCATTGCACCGTCAGTTCGTGCAGCGCTGGGCGAAGAATTCGGCATGAAAAAGGGCGAACTTACCACAGGTAAGATTTACAGTGCCCTCCGCGAACTTGGATTCAAGTATGTGTTTGATACAAACTTTGCTGCCGACCTTACAATCATGGAAGAGGGCAACGAATTAATTGAACGCATTACAAAGGGCGGAAAAATCCCGATGTTTACAAGCTGCTGTCCTGGCTGGGTAGATTACTGCGAAAAGAAATACCACGACATGCTGCCGCACCTTTCTACTGCAAAGTCTCCGCAGCAGATGCAGGGCGCAATGACAAAGACTTACTTTGCAGAAAAAATGGGGCTCAAGCCGTCAGAAATCTTTAACGTTTCGATTATGCCGTGTACCGCAAAACTCTGGGAGAGCAAACGAAACAAGACGATGGCTTCTTCCGGGGCTCAGGACAATGATATGGTCCTCACAACCCGCGAACTGGCAATGCTCATCCGCGAAGCAGGAATAGACTTTGAAAACCTTCCGGAAGGCAAGTGTGACAGCCTCCTGGGCGATTACACAGGTGCCGGAACAATCTTCGGAGCTACAGGCGGTGTAATGGAAGCCGCTTTAAGAACCGCTTACTTTGTTCTTACCAAAAAAGAACTTGGACCGGTTGAATACAAACCTGTGCGCGGTCTTGAAAACGTTAAGTCCAGCGAAGTCGACATCAACGGAACAAAGGTACGCGTGGCTGTAGTTCACCAGATTAAGTACGTGGACCAGGTTGTTGAACAGGTTCGTAAGGACCTTGCCGAAGGAAAGGAACCGACATGGCACTTTATCGAAGTTATGGCCTGCCGCGGTGGTTGTATTGCCGGCGGCGGACAGCCATACGGAATTACAGACGAGCTCCGTAAAGTCCGTTCAGACGCCTTGTACACCGACGATGAAAGATGTGTAATCCGTCAGAGCCACAATAATCCTGAAATCATTAAGATTTACAAGGATTATCTTGGAGCTCCGCTGGGTGAAAAGAGCGAAAAGTACCTGCACACTTCATACGAAGAGCGGGAACTGTATCAGTACTAGGCAAAATTAGAATTCAGTACGGCCGCACGGAAACTGTCCAAGTCCGGGGAGTTTTTGTGCGGCTTTTTTTTATCTTTCATTATTTCATCCGGGTCAAAAATTCCCTCTTTATTGAACAAGGCCATTCAATTCACTATAATCTACATCTATATATCGATTTAATTTTGAGGATACCGATGCACGCGATTGAATTGGAAAAAGCTTATAATCCTAAAGATTTTGAAGACAGAATCTATAAAGAATGGACAGATAAAGGCTATTTTAGACCGGCCAGCGACAAAGAAAGTCCTGTTCACAGCCAGAAAACTTCTAATATCAAATATACAGTTGTAATTCCGCCGCCTAACGTAACAGGCGTTCTGCACATGGGACACGGTCTCAACAATACTTTGCAGGACGTTGTAGTTCGTTACCACCGCATGAAGGGCGACAATACATTGTGGATTCCTGGAACAGACCATGCCGGAATCGCAACTCAGAACGTTGTAGAAAAAGCCCTCAAAAAAGAAGGTAAAACACGTAACGACATCGGCCGCGAAAAGTTCATCGAACGCACATGGGATGTAACTCACCAGCATCACGACATTATCGTAAAACAGCAGAAAAAACTCGGTAACTCAGTAGACTGGACCCGGGAACGCTTTACTTATGACGAAGGTCTTTCAAAGGCAGTTCGTGATGTATTCGTTACACTCTACGAACGCGGACTTATGTACAAGGGACAGTACCTGGTAAACTGGTGTCCACGCTGCGGAACTGCCCTTGCAGATGATGAAGTTGACCACATCGACACAGCAGGTGCAATGTACCACCTTTACTACGAATACGCTGACGGAAGCGGAAAAATCGAAGTTGCAACAACCCGTCCGGAAACATTCTTTGGTGATACTGCAGTTGCAGTTAACCCGGAGGATGAACGCTACAAGAATCTTGTAGGCAAAAAAGTAAAACTTCCGATTACAGGAAAAGAAATCCCGATTATTGCAGACAGTTATGTTGATAAAGAGTTTGGAACCGGTATGGTAAAAATTACACCGGCTCACGACCCTAACGACTGGGAAGTTGGTAAACGACACAACCTGGAAATCATCAACCTTCTCAATCCGGACGGAACTTTAAACGAAAACGTACCGGAAAAATACCGCGGCCTCAAATGCGAACAGGCACGCAAACTGGTAATTGAAGATTTAACAGAAGCAGGTCTTTTTAAGGGCGAAGAAAAAATGACCCACTCAGTAGGCCACTGTTACCGCTGTAAGACCGTTGTTGAACCATATCTGTCATATCAGTGGTTCGTAAAAATGAAGCCGCTGGCCGAAAAAGCCCTCAAGGCATGGCGCGACGGAGAAATCGTATTCTATCCCCGCAAGTGGGAAAACACATACACACACTGGATGGAAAACATCCGTGACTGGTGTATCAGCCGCCAGATCTGGTGGGGACACAGAATTCCTGCATGGTACTGCCAGAAATGCGGCGAAACAATCGTAAGCCGCGAAGACCCGACATGCTGTCCAAAGTGCGGCGCAGGTGCAGACCAGTTAAAACAGGATCCTGATGTTCTTGATACATGGTTCTCTTCATGGCTCTGGCCGTTCAGTACCCTGGGCTGGCCGGAAAAAACTGTCGACCTTGAAAATTTCTATCCGACAACAGCTCTCGTAACTGCTTACGATATCATCTTCTTCTGGGTTAGCCGCATGATTATGGCCGGCCTTGAATTTACAGGCAAGTCTCCGTTCCACGATATTTATATCCACGGACTGGTTCGCGACAAGCAGGGCCGCAAGATGAGTAAATCTCTCGGCAACGGTCTTGACCCGCTGGAAATTATTGAACAGTACGGAGCCGATGCCCTTAAATTTACACTTTCATTCCTGTGTGCACAGGGCCAGGATATTCTGATTGACAACGACTCATTCAAGATGGGCTCCAAGTTCTGTAACAAAGTATGGAATGCAAGCCGATACATCCTCGGTAATCTTGAAGACCGCAACCTGATTCCTGTAAAGGATGATGAACTGACAGAACTTGACCGCTGGATTTACACAGAATTGAATCACGCTGCCCTGGACGCACGTGCCGCCCTTGACGGATACCGTTACAACGATGCAGCAAGTGCCGTATACGAGTTCTTCTGGAATAAATTCTGTGACTGGTATGTTGAAGCTACAAAACTTTCTTTCAAACACGGTGACGACCACGAAAAAGACCGCCAGGTAAGCGTATTGCTCAACGTTCTGGAAGAATCCCTTAGACTGCTTCATCCGTTCATTCCGTTCGTAACGGAAGAAATCTACGGAAAGCTTCCTCTTGCAGAAATCATCGTAAACCGCAGCAAGGCAGGCGCTCAGAAAGTGCTTTCAAACAGCCTTTACAAAGACATGCTTATCACTGCACCATATCCTGAATATGATGCTGCTCGCGATGATGAAAACATTACCCGCAGATTTGATACACTGCAGGATTTAATCAGAAACATCCGCGGACTGCGCAACGAGTGCGGCATTGACCCTGCATTCAAGATTAATGTTGCACTTTTGATTGAAAAGGGCAGTGATGCAGAAGTTTGCCGCGAAAAGATTGAAATGATTCAGCTGCTTGCGGGACTTGCAAATATTGAATTTGTAGACGCTAAACCTGCAAAATCAATCGGAACTGTAGGAACTGGTTACGAAGCATTCATCCTCATGGATGAAAACCTGGATACAAATACCCTGATGCTCCACTTTACAAAGGATCTTGAAAAAGAAAAGAAGGATGCTGAAAAACTCGAAGGTAAGCTTGCCGGAAAGTTTGCTCAGTTTGCTCCTGCAGAAGTGGTTCAGGCAGAACGGGATAACCTTGCGGCAATCAAACGCCGTATCGAAAAACTTACAGGTTATATCGAAACATTAAAATAAGACGGGGGCGTATATGGGCAAACAGTTTGATATGAAAGTAGACAAGCCTCTTAAGATGGATGCTGAACATCTTCAGCAACTTCAGAAAATTGTACTTGCTCCATATATGCAGATTGCAACAAATCTTATCGGAAAAGAACGCCACGCCGGCGGCAATATGTTCCGTCACCAGATGGATACAATGGCCATTTTGATTGACTACGGATATATTGATTCAACTTTGCTGAAGGCAAGCGTAATTCACGACGTGGTAGAAGATATCCCAGGTTTTGACCAGGACATAATCATCAACACGGATTCTGAAGGCCGTCAGGTGCTGGATCTGGTACTTGAAGTTACCAAACGGGAAGGTGAACAGAAAAGCCAGTTTCTCCGCCGCATCCTTGTGGACGGCAGTCAGAAAGCCAAAATCTTAAAATGCGCAGATCGAATCAGTAATATGATTTCGCTGGGATTTGTTACCGACGAAAAATTTATTGAACGATATTGCGACGAAACAGAATTTTTTATCTTTCCTATTGCACTGGAAGTAGATTACAATATGTATCAGGAATTGATTTCTCTGGTAATGACACGCCGTCAGTACCTTGTTGATTCCGGATATTTAAATAGAAAGGCATCCGAAAAGGAAAGCCGCAAATAAAGGGCTCCCGGCGATAAAAAATCGCATTTGCTGCGGGGGCTTTTGAAGGGGACTAAAAAAGTGAAATTCACTACAAGAACGCTGCCAAAAAACCTTCCGTTGCTTTTAAAGACAAGAGCAAAAGAAGTTCCTGATGTAATTCTTCAGTATTCAAAAAACAGTGAAGGCAAATTCCAGGAATATTCCTATGCGGAAGTGTATTCAAAGGTTATTGACTATGCTCTTGCATTAAAGTCAATTGGAATTCAAAAAGGTGACAATGTAGCCTTTATTTCTGATAACCGCCGTGAATGGTTAATCAGTGACTTTGCCATTCTGAGCCTTGGAGCTGCCGATGTTCCCCGGGGCTGTGATTCAATGGGAACAGAAATCCGCTTCATTACAAGTTTTGCTGACTGTAAATACGGAATTTTTGAAAATGCCCGCCAGATTAAAAAAATCCTTGAAAAAGTTGACGAGGTTCCGCTCTTAAAAAATGTAATTCTCTTTGATAAGGCAGAAGACGATGTAGAAAAGGCCATTAAAGACGCAGGAATTACACTTTACTACTTTGACCGGCTGCTGGAAAAAGGCCACGAAATCCTGAATACGGATGTTGCCGGCAAGACAAAAGAAATTGAAGACTCTATGGATTCAATTGAAGGCGATGACCTTGCCACAATGATTTTTACATCCGGCACAACAGGAACTCCAAAAGGCGTAATGCTCACACACGGAAACTACATGACTCAGCTTTCTGTAATTCATAACTTTGTACCATGTAAAGTAGGCGATATCTGGATGAGCATCCTGCCGGTATGGCACAGTTTTGAACGCCTGATTCAGTACCTGGCTCCGACAATGAGCTGCGGTCTTGCATATTCAAAACCTGTTGCTCCGATTCTTCTTCCTGACATGGCAGTAATCCGCCCTCAGTGGATCTGCGGTGTTCCGCGTCTCTGGGAAGGTCTTGCAAACGGTGTAAACCGCGCTATGAGAAAGACCGGCGGAATCACACTTAAATTATTCAATTTCTTTATCAGCGTAGGCGCAAAATATGCCAGAATGAAAGACCTGGTTTATGGAAACGCAACCCAGATTAAAAAACGCTGCCGTCCGCTGGATTTCTGTGTTGGACTTATTCCATGGCTTGTACTGTGGCCATGGCACAAACTTGGAGACATCCTTGTATTCAGAAAAATCCGTGCTAAGTTTGGCGGCCGTATTTCCATCGCCGTTTCAGGCGGCGGCGCCCTCCAGAAAGCAACTGACGACTTTTACCGCGCAATCGGCCTTAACCTTCTTGAAGGCTACGGCATGAGCGAAACTGCGCCTGTAATTTCGTTCCGCGACTGGACTCATCCTCGTCCGGGCGTTGTGGGAATTCTGTTCCCTACAATGGATTTGCGCATTGTTGCAGAAGAGCACGGAGTTATCAAAAGCATGGATCCCCTTCCTCCGGGAAAGCAGGGCCTGATTATTCTCCGCTCGCCTCAGGTAATGAAGGGCTATTACAAGCGTCCTGACCTGACAGAAAAGGTAATCGACAAGGACGGCTGGTTCAACACTGGTGACCTTGGTCTTATGACCTATGACGGTGAAATTAAAATTACAGGCCGTGCAAAGGATACAATCGTATTGCTGGGCGGCGAAAATATTGAACCTTCAGTAATCGAAGCCGAACTTCTCGGAAACGAATTCATCGAATCTGTAATGGTAACCGGTCAGGATAAAAAATACCTGGGCGCACTCATTGTTCCTAACGAAGATGCCGTTAAAGCTTATGCTGAACAGAACAATCTTGCCTATATGGATTATCCGTCGCTGCTCAAGACACCTGAAATCGACAGTCTGTTTGCTTCAATCCTGAATGAAAAAATCAGTACAAATAACGGATTCCGTATTTGTGAACGAATTTATAAATTCGTTCTTGTACCAAAATCTTTTGAAGTTGGTGTTGAACTGAGTGCAAAGCAGGAAATGATGCGCTACAAGATTGAAGAGCTTTACAAAGAACAAATTGCGGGTCTATTTGAATAAAATTTTGTAGACTATTTGTCAAAAATCCGCTATTTTAGAATTAATATAATTTGAATCTAATTTTTTATAGGAGATAGATTATGGCAGTAAAAGTTGCTATTAATGGTTTTGGCCGTATTGGTCGTTTGGCATTCCGCCAGATGTTTGGCGCTAAGGGATATGAAGTTGTTGCTATCAACGATCTTACAAGCCCAACAATGCTCGCACACCTTTTGAAGTATGATACAGCACAGGGCGGTTTCATGGGCCGTATTGGTGAAGGACTGCACACTGTAGAAGCTCACGATGGTGAAGGCGAAGATAACTACATCGTAGTAGATGGAAAGAAAATCGTAATTTACAAGTGCAAGGGACCAGATGCAGCTAACCTTCCAAACTGGGGAAAAATCGGCGTAGACGTAGTTCTCGAATGTACAGGTTTCTATACATCAAAAGCAAAATCAGAAGAACACGTAAAAGCAGGTGCACGCAAAGTTGTAATTTCTGCACCAGCTGGAAATGATCTTCCAACAATCGTTTACAACGTAAACCACAAAACTCTTAAAGCAAGCGACACAGTTATTTCTGCTGCTTCTTGTACAACAAACTGTCTGGCTCCAATGGCAAAAGCTCTCAACGATGCTTTCCCAATCCAGTCAGGTATCATGTCAACAATCCACGCTTACACAGGCGACCAGATGATTCTCGACGGTCCACAGCGCAAGGGTGACCTCCGCCGTTCACGCGCAGGTGCTCAGAACATCGTTCCTAACTCAACAGGTGCTGCAAAAGCTATCGGTCTCGTAATTCCGGAATTGAACGGAAAATTGATCGGTTCAGCTCAGCGTGTTCCTGTTCCAACAGGATCTACAACAATCCTTACAGCAGTTGTAAAGGGTAACGACGTAACAAAAGAAGCAATCAACGCCGCTATGAAGAAAGCTTCTGATCCTGAAACATTCGGATACAATGAAGACGAAATCGTATCTTCAGACGTAATCGGAATGCGCTTTGGTTCATTGTTCGATTCAACTCAGACAATGGTAAACAAAATCGCTGACGATTTGTACGAAGTACAGGTTGTTTCATGGTACGATAACGAGAACAGCTATACTTCACAGATGGTTCGTACTATTAAATACTTCTCAGAACTTAAATAATTTTTGCTGAAGACTAAAAAGGACCTTCGTTATGCGAAGGTCTTTTTTTTTACTATACTTCACAGATGCCCCGGCCCGCGGCAGGCAATGACAGGGGAGTTGTGATTTGCAATGACACAGCGGGCACGATAGGAAACCCCATGTAAGTTGTTGACAAATTAACAGAATGTGGTATATTTAAACAGAAAAGGGAACACCGCAGTTAGTGGCTGTCTCCTTTAAGCTATTGTTAAAAGCCTACTCAGGGTTGCAGCCGGGTAGGCTTTATTTTTTGCCCTACAAGAAATTCTTGAAGAGAGCAAGTGCGTCTATAAGCAAAGTCAGAACGGCAATGACAAGCATCGCCTCTTCATAATTTGTCATATCTGCACAAATCTCCCAGTCATTTAGATTAGGAGACAGCCACCCATACCACGGTGTTCCCGATAATCAGTATACTATAATCTTGTATAGGAAGCAAGAGGCATTTACTATATTGTGTCATTTTTGCGTGAGGGATTGTAAGGGTGAGCGCAGCGAAAACACACCGGAGGTGTGGTCGGAGGCAAAGGGCGTTGCCCAGGGCGTTGCCCCGGGCAACGCCCTTGCCGTAGCCCTGAAAAGCCCGGCCCGAACACAGTGAGGGACACGCCCAACTCTTCTAACAGATTTACTCCGATTCCGATTGTTAATCTTTCCTGTTATTTCCGCGCCCCGACGCGGGTATCTGTTGTCAATGACAGGACGCTTTTTAAAATCCCCTTAATAAAACTTATAAAAAATTGACTTTTTTGACTTTTTGTTCGGAATATTCTTAAAACTTGAGAAAATTTTATCACTAAATGTCGGAAAAGTGCAAATAATAATATGAACCTTTGTATCATTGCTCGATATTATAAACAAAGTGGTGTCGTTTTGTTACTTTTTTAGACGCCTTAAAAGGGGGAATGATGAAAAGGACTTTATTTGGAATTACCGCAATTCTTGCTGCGGGACTTCTATTTTTTGCCTGCTCGGGAACTACAAGTTCCGGCGGTGGAGGAGACGAACACAGCGGTCCTGTTTCCGGCGGTGGCGGAAACGTTGATAATCCTGAAAATGGTGGAGGCGGAGCAGGTACTGTTCAGACTCCTACCGCCGCTGATGTTTCAAATGCTCAGGTTAAAATTGTAAAAAGCGACGGTCTGTTCAATTCTGCATACATTATTTTTGAACAGGTAGAAGGCGCTGTTTATGAAGTTCTTGCTGATGATGTTAAGATTGATGAAGCTTTAATCCGCTACTATGATGAATATGTATATCATGAGTATGACGAGGCAAATTCAACATGGACCAAAAAATCTTTGACAAAGGTTTGCCGTGCTGATGCTCTTGGACTTACTGCAGGCTCACATACTCTTAAAGTATGCGCCGTAGGTACCCAGAGCAAGTCTGACTATTCAAGTGCAACAATGACTGTTGCTGATAAAGACCGTTCAGGCTTTGCATTTACAGGCTCTTCAATTCCTGGTGCTTACGCATCTGACGGTACCCTCAAGAGCAACGCAATTGTTTTGTACGTAACAGGCGCTACTGCAAAAACAGTAAGCTATACTCAGGTAAAAGGTACAAACGCAACTGCCGACGCAACTTACACAGGTCTTCAGAATATTCTTTCTGAAGCTTCCCTCAAAAAACTTTCTGTACCTCTTTGTATCCGTATCATCGGTACAATTACAAAGGCTCAGATGGACAGCCTCGGTTCATCTGCCGAAGGCCTTCAGATTAAATCAACAACAGAATATGGAATCACAATCGAAGGTGTAGGACACGATGCCGCTGTTTACGGATTCGGCTTCCTTATTCGTGCAGCCAAATATGTTGAACTGTGCAACCTCGGTGTCTACAACTTTATGGACGATGGTATTTCGGTTGATACTGACAACTCATACCTTTGGATTCATAACAACGATATTTCTTACGGTGCTGTCGGTTCTGACTCAGACCAGGCTAAGGGTGACGGTTCGTTAGACTTTAAAAAATCAACATACAGTACACTTTCTTACAACCACTTCTGGGACAGCGGAAAGTGTAATCTCCTTGATGCCTCTGCAGATTCAAACGGTTCAAACTATCTTTCTTACCACCACAACTGGTATGACCACTCAGACAGCCGCCATCCGCGTATCCGTAACGCAACTGCAGTTCACGTTTACAACAACTACTACGACGGTAACTCAAAATACGGTATTGGTGTAACAAGCGGTTCTTCATGTTTTGCTGAATCAAACTACTTCCGTAACGCTCATGACCCGATGATGTCTTCAAAGCAGGGAACTGACGGACAGGGTGACGGAACTTTCTCAGGTGAAGAAGGCGGAACCATTAAGGCTTACGGTAATAAGTTTGTTGGAAATAATACAAACGGAGTTAAATTCCAGTTTGTTACAAACAAATACGACTACACAAATGGTAAATCAGTTTCAGAACCGACAACTGTAACAGAAACTCTTGGTACAGTTAACGGTGATGGAACTTGGACAATATACAGCTGGGCATACGGAGAGAGTTTCCCAGCTTTCATTGTTACAGATAATGCAACCGATAAGGGAGCTTCTGACGCAACAAAGCCATATTATCAGATTTCTAAGGGTAAAAAAGGCTTTACGCTTACAGTTCCTGCAAATGCGACAAAGGTTGTAATTAAAGCAAAATCAGGTTCTTCTGATGTAAGTTCTGCAAAATTGACGGTAGGCAGTGTATCTGGAACTGTAAGTGATGCAGATTATACAGACTGTGAATTTGATGTAAGCGGTCTTACTGATACTTCATTTGCTGTTACTGCAGGTTCTGAAGGTTCAATCAACGTCAAGGCAATCACTGTATATGCAGCAACCGGTTGGGAAACTACATATACAACAGGTGTTTCTTTGAGCGATATTGACGCTTACGAAGTAGATTCGCGTGATGCAGTTGTTCCTGACACTGTAAAGACAAAGAGCGGAAGCCATACATATTCAAACTTTGATACAAAATTAGGTTTGAGCGGACTTGGTCTTGCTGCCGTTCCTTCTAATGCAGAAACTGCAAAATCATACGTTGTTAAATACGCAGGCCGCTACCAGAGTGACTTTGCATACAACTTTGACAATGCGGCAGATGACGCTGATTATGGTGTTAATTCAGCATTGAAAGCTCTTGTCGTAAACTATGAAAACAAGCTTACGGCAGTTCAGGGACTTGCTTCTTCGGGTTCCGGCGGAAGTACCGGCGGAGATTCAGGTTCAACCGGTTCAGGTGAATCAACCGGAAGCGGAACAAGTGACCCTGTTTCCGGTGGAACTACTGACTCAGGAAGTACAGACGTTCCGACAGGTTCTGCTGTTGTAGCTCTTGTTGTAAACGGTGCCGTTGCTCCGTCCGACAGCCGCGTAACTGCAGTTGGAAGTGTAAATGCAAAGGAAAGTAATGGTGCAATTACCATTACTTATGACGGTATCGAATATACAACCATGAAAATGGAAAGTTCAAGCAGCATTACTGTGAAGGCAACAGTCGGTGCTACAATTACTGTTGTAGGCTCTTTACCAAGCGGAAAACAGTCATGCTTTAAGTTGAATGGTACTGCTGTTAAACTTAGTGCTAAAACTACAGCAGTTACAACATTTGAACAAACATTTACTGCAACCGGTAATGATGTTATTACAAAAGGTGATACAGCTTCTATCGGTGTAATTGTAATTTCAGAATAGAAAAGAAAAAAAATAAAATAAAAAGAATACCGGCCGTTCTGTGGCCGGTATTTTTATAAGGCTGTTTAAAAATGAATAAAAAAAATCTTTACCGTTCAATTCTTTCTTTTGCTTTTTCAGCACTTATTCTTGCAGGCTGTACTCACAATGTAAGTACTTCTAAAAAAGGTTCTGACCCGGAGTCGGGTTCTGATCCGCTTACAAATTCAGGAACTACCGTTACCACCGTAAAGGAAACCGTTTCTGTTTCCAACGGATGGGTTTTCAGCGACTTGTCTTCTGCTGCGTGCGAGGCTGTAGACGCTACGACTGCAATTGCAACATCTGATGCACTTGCAGCAGCCGCTGTTGATTTTACAACATTTGGCGGTACAAACAATAAAAAATTTTCCCTCAAAAGTGATGTTGAATATTTATCAGATGACGGCAGTTACACGGCTAAGATTCATTCTCTTGGTGCGGACGGTGCGACTCCGATTCAATATTGCGGTTATAATGCATCAGATAAGAGTTGTACTGTAAAAGATTGTTCTGCAGGTCTTCTGCAAATTAAAGATGATGCTTTTACAATTTCTTCAGTTCAGGGACCGTTTAAAATTCAAATCAACTACGGTGCAAATTCAAAAAATCCCAAGACTGACGGACGTTATGCATACATAAAAGCCGGCAATACTCTTTACCGGGATGAAGCTGTTATTGCAGCAAACTCGCTTGCAAGAGAAGGTGTGAGTTTTACTGTCGAATACAGCGGAACTGACGTTGTGGACATCGTTGTAGGTTCAACCAACTGGGTGTGCCTTTATGATGTATTGTTTTTAAAAGATGTTGTTTACACAGTAGAAACAACTACAACTGTAAACGAAGACGGTTCGACAACTGTAACTAAGGTTACGACAGATGAAAACGGAAACATAATAGATTCAACAACTGAAACCACAGGCTCTTCATCCGGCTCAGGCGGAACAGGTAGCGGCAGCGGAACCGGAACTTCCGGCGGAGTGACTGCGCCTGTGACCCCGGTTATCGACCCTACATTAACCGCCGAATACACAAACGGTTCAAAAATCGGACGGCGCTCATTATTGAATGAAATCGATACTTCAAAAATCAAAGATGCAATTCGTGTTTCAAGTGCATCAGAACTTGAATCTGCCCTTACACAGGTAAAAGCGGGCGGGGCAATCGTTATTGCCGCAGGAACCTACTCATTTGACCATCAGCTCACTATCGCTGCCGGCAATGACGGAACAGAAAGTGCGCGCAAATACATTATGCCGGAAAGCAATGCTTCCGTTATCCTGGACTTTTCGAGCCAGTCTTATGATTCAAGTGAAACTTCAAATAATGCGCGTGGTCTTCAGATTAACGCAGACTACTGGCACATTTTTGGAATCACAGTTTATGGAGCTGCCGACAACGGTATCTTTGTAGCCGGTAAAAACAACATTATTGAACGCTGTGTTTTACAGGCAAACCGTGATACAGGCCTTCAAATCAGCCGCCGTGCTTCTTCTGTTACAGCGTTTGCAGACTGGCCGAGCGGCAACCTGATTTTGAACTGTACTTCTTTTGATAACCACGACCCTGCAACTGATGAAAACGCAGACGGTTTTGCCGCAAAACTTACCTGCGGCGACGGAAACGTATTTGACGGCTGTATTTCTTACTGCAACAGCGATGACGGCTGGGATTTGTACGCAAAAGAAGCAACCGGATCAATCGGTGTTGTAACAATCAGAAACTGTGTCGCTTTTGGAAACGGTAAACTTACTTCCGGAACAAACTTTGCAAACGGCGATATGAACGGCTATAAACTTGGCGGCTCAAACAACAAGGTTCCGACACCGCACGTAGTTTACAACTGCCTTGCATTCGGAAACGGAAAGGACGGATTTACTGATAACGGTAACGGCGGTGCTTTGAGCGTTCATGGCTGTACTTCTGTTGCAAATACAAATTCAAACTTTAACTTCTATCGTACTTATGCAGGCGGTGTCTT
The DNA here is from genome assembly GCA_016283615.1 of Treponema sp. Taxonomy (GTDB): domain Bacteria; phylum Spirochaetota; class Spirochaetia; order Treponematales; family Treponemataceae; genus Treponema_D. The sequence continues at coordinate 7,105 of JAEENG010000020.1, read as the reverse complement.
TAGAAAACTCATTTCTGCAACCGGAGAAGCAAGTGTAGCACAGGTAGATAAGTTTGGCGGAAAAGAAAACGAGGTTACTGTTGCCGCATTGATTGCAGATTCTGTTTATCTGGGTGACAAGAGTAAGGGAATTTTCTATTACGTTACCGATGAGACTCAGATTCATAACGGCGATAAAATCGGAACACAGGTTTCTGACCCGTATTCTGGTGAATTTGTTTCTGTAACTCTGCCGGCATTTGACGGAACTGTTCACTCAGTATGCCGTAACGCCGACGGAACAGTAAACATGGGCGGTCTTTTTGAATCAAAATCTTCCGGCTCGTACAGCGCTTTGGGCTGCCGCTTTGGCGACGAAGCCTATGAAGTTCTCGAAGGCGCTCCTGTAATGAATTGACAAAAACTGCGTTTTGACTAAAAATTGTTTTATGGCTGATTCTGAAAATTCAAAAAGCATAAAAAAGTCAAAACGCAAAAATCCATTCTTAAGTTTTGTAAAATTCATTTCTGGTTTAATTGTCCTTCTTATTCTCATTGCCTCAGGAATCCTTGCCTTCAGTGCGCTCGACAGACGTTCGCCGCTCTCAGCGATTCCGCGCAATTACAGCGCATACGTTCATACAGATTCGGCCTTTGCTACGGTTAACCCGCTGCTTGACTTACACGCAACAGAAGTTCTGCTCTCATCCGGAGAATTTGTAAAGTACCGCAAAATGTTTATGACGCTGCGCTCGTCACCTTTGCGCTCAAATCCGCTTTTTAAATTTTTACTTTCGCGGCCGGTCGATTTTGCCTGTTACGGTGATATTCAAAACGCAAACTTTGTGGCTTCCGTCAATCTCGGTCCCTTTTCTTTTGCAAGCCGCCTTGCAGATTTTGGCTGGAAATATCTTCTTAAATATAAAAGCGGTTTTTCTGTTCCAAATATTGTGTATGTGGAAGATGAAAGCCTTCCGTATTTTTGCTGTACGGTAGACGGCAATGTTTTTTACATAAAGGCGCTCAAAAATCTTGTAATCGTAAGTGATTCAAAAGATTTGTTCATGACTTCCTGCCTCGTAAAAAATGATTCAACTTATACCGCAAGCCAGCGCAAAATGCTTACTCAAAAAAGCGGGGGCGACATCCGCATTGTTGCTGACGCAAAATTTCTGATGCAGTATTTTACCGAAGGAAACGAAGTTCTTTCTTCAATGAGCCGGATTCTTGGCCAGGACGAATTGAGCGTGCTTTCGCTATCTATAACTGACAGCGACCTTCTCGTAAAATGCTCTCTCCCGGTAAGCGAGGATGAAGAAGACTTAAAGAAATTCAATTCAATCATCAGTAAAAATTCAACTGTTCCGGCCTTTTTACCGGCTTTGACGGATTGTGTTCAATATTACACACTCCTTAATGCGGGTTCAATCGATGTACTCAAAGACGCTCTCCTTCCGTTCATGAAGTCCCAGAAATCTCCGGAAGAGCAGTGGGCCCAGTATGACAGTATGTGTAAAAGCATGCTGGGAATGAATTTAAATGAATTTTTACTTTCCTGGACCGGCGATGAATTTGCGGTTCTTGGAATTGAAAATCAGAATGACCCGGTTTTTGCAGTACTTGTAAAAGATGAAAATGCGCGCAAAAAAGTTTTTGACAAACTGACCGGCTCCCTCTTAATCAGCGAAGACGACAGCCTTATTTTAGCCGGAGTGCGCCTTCCGCGCCTGACACTTCCTCCGTTTTTGAACTGGATGCTTTCTGTCGTAAATATTTCCATTCCGTCTCCGTACTTTATGGTCCAGAATGAAACGATTTATTTTTCTGAAAGCGCAGAATCCCTTTCTGCAATTTACACCGGCGCAGTCAACGGCACATCGTTGACAAAGGATGAAGGCTGGAAGAGTGTTTCTTCGCGGCAAAAAAACGAAAGCACAATGAGCCTTTATTACAATCTTGAACGCAGCGTGCCTTTCTTTATCAAAAAAAATGAAGCCTTTTCAAAAGTGCTTTCTTTATATAATCTCGGCCGTTTTGACATCCGCCTCCGCGACTACCAGCTTGAATTTACACTTCAGTCGAGTGCGAGGGAAACAAAACAAAGTACCGGGATTCCGGGATTTCCGCTGAGCCTTGAGGGAAGGGCAGACCCGAAAACTTTTGCCGCAAATGCGGTAAAAAATCCTGATCATGTTTTCTTTGTTAAAGACGGAAAAACAATCTGCAGTTTTGATTTGGAGTCGACAAAAATTCAGACAGCGGACAGTGCCTCGGGCGTAATGATTTGTTCAGTAAATGCTCCGGCTGCAAGTTCCACAGGGCCATCTCTCTGGAGCGTAACACCGCTTGGAGTTGTTTCATTGATGAATTCAAATCTTGAAGAACTTGAACCTTTCCCGGTTATGACAGGTGAGCGTGTTAGCGTAAAACCTTTTGCAAGCGGCAGCAATCTCATCGTAATCAGCGAAAATGGAACAGTTTTTACTGTCAAAACCGACGGAACTTATTCAACTCAAAAAATCGAGGGACTTTCCGTAAAAATGACTCCGCAGAATACGGGCTCAAACTTTGCACTTTACAGCAAGGGCTTTCCGGGTCTCGTGTTCTTCTTTGAAAACGGCGTTGTAAAAAATCAGGATGCTCCGGTTACTGTAAACGGAATTTCACTTTCGTACCCTGTGATGCTCAAAGAGTCAAAAAATCAGGCGGGCTTTGTAACACAGGCCGGTGACTTTTACTGCTGGAATTTTTCTAAAGACGCTGACCTTGTAAATCCTGTAAAACTCAACGGAGTGTTTATGGGACCTGCCGCAAGTTCGCAAAAATATTATTACACAATTTCTTCCGATGCAGTTTTGTATCGTATAAGCCCTGACGGCGATGTGCTGAGCGTCCGCATTCCGCATTCAACTGCCAGAAACGCATATCTGAGTGTTCAGAAAAGAACCGGCGCAAAATACGGTGTTTATGTCTGCGCCGACTCAAACGTAATTTACGGCTTTGACGAAAATCTTGAACTTTTACATGGTTATCCTGTCAAAGGATTCGGTTACCCGGTTTTTGCCGACGTTAACGCCGACAAAAAAACTGACGGAATCGCACTTACAATCGACAATAAAATTACTGCCTGGAGACTTAAATGAAAGTTCTAAAAACAGCCTTTTTATCAATATGCCTTCTTTTTTCGTTGCTTAGTTCTGGCTGTATGAGTGCCCAGACCGATAAATATGTTGAACTCAATTCTGACAGCCAGCAGACCGCTTTTTACGAAGAGCGCTTTACCGAGCTCGACGCGGTGTATTATATGAACGGCAAAGTGGATTTGACTGTGGCCCAGGTTTACATAAATGACATGGAAAACGCAATCAATGCGGACTCCCTGAAAAAAGCCGACTGTGCAAGATTGTATGCGCTTCAGGGGCTTATAGGCCTTTTAAAAGGGGACACTTCTTTTGCCCGGGACCGGTTGAACATGTCCAGATCTTCATTTAAGGGTGATGTGCGTGCTTCGGTTCTGGAAGACCGCCTTAAATCAAAAAAGAGCAGTTCAAAAAAACACAATGAAAACGCGCTTTTTATAATCGAAGACGCGCTTAATTCGTACTCGGATAAAGATTATGCAAACGCCGTAGCATACTTTGACGAAGCCTTTCTGCTTCTGGACAATTTTTATCAGGAAAATTACCGCCAGCTGCGCGACTTCTGCTGGTCAATGCGCTCTACAGCAAAGGTGAATGCACATTCAGGCTATGACAAACTTCTGACAAAAAACAAAATCACCGTTGAGCAGATGCTTGAACTTGCAACAACACGCACAGACCTGATGTATGCGTACACCGCCGGAAAGGCAATTAGTTCATCCGTGCTGTATAAGAGAGTCGCTGCATCCGGCGAACTTACTTCGTGCCGGAGCGCTTATAAAAATCAGGGCCCCCTTTCAAGGGACGCGGCTGTCACAAAAACCATGTGCGCAAGATTTTTATGGAACCTCTGGAATAAAAAGAAAAATACTCCGGAGCAGTTGAATAAATATTCGGCACTGTTCGTGGACGCTTCTATGCGGAGCCCGATTCCGGATGTGAGCCGGGACTCGCCGGATTTTGACGCGGTCCTCGGTGTTGTAGAAAACGATTTAATGCATCTGGAAGACGGAATTAATTTTTCCGGCGACAAAACTGTAAGCGCAATCGAATTCATCGAACTGCTCCAGAAATTCAACTAATAGTTATCCCACTTAAAGTCGTCAAAATCCTTTATCTGAACTTCAAAGTCGTTGTGAAAGTATTTTTCCAGCTTTCTGATTGTGAGCGGCGCCTTGTTTATGTAGTTTGGATTTAAGTAAATGTATGCGCTGTAAAGACTCTTGTAGTATTTTGAGCGCATCGAGTTGTCGTCGATAAAAATGATTCCTGCGAGATTTTTGCTCACGTCCGACACCCTGATTGAATCATCCTTGTAGTTTGAAGAATACTTTTGTGCGGCAGAACGCATTTTGTGCAGTTCCATAAAGGTCCTGCGGCTCAATGAACGATAAAAGATGTTGTTGAAGTTTCCAAAGTCGACGGTTTCCGTGTTAAAAAAGTTGTTGCGCACCATCGTAATCATCGAGTATTCGTTGTCCAGGAGCTTGCTTCCGTAGTCAATAAATTTGTATTTGTATGCTTCTGCCATTGCAAACGGTGAATATTCCTTTACCGTAGAAAGAGCCGATGAGTATTCAATTTTAAAGTTGAACTGCAATCCGCCCTTTGAAGAATAGGTCATAAAGTTGCGGCCTTCGGTAACTGCCATTTTTAAAAGTTCTTCGATGTACTTTCTCTCGCCGACAAGGTTTTGTTTTACTGTCACGTAGTCGAGGGAAGACATGTTGTCTACCCCGATTAAAATCGTTTTTCCGAGTTTGTCGCGGGCAAAGGTTTCGATACTTTCAAAAATGCGTTCAAAAATGAGCTGATGAATACAGTTGAACGATTTTACGTCCGTGTAAATTTTGTCGTGTCTTAAATTGAGGCACAAATCAATATCGATTTTTTCCTTTTGTCCGTTCAATGCCGGAATACTTTTTTCGTGCTCGGCAATCGGAAGGATATTTATGTAAGATACTTTGAAAAACTCAGAAAACTGGCTGTAAAAATCGAGGGCAACAAGCTCGGAGTAGGGCCCTGCCCAGGAAGACTCAGTTGCCTCTCCCAGGTTTTTGATGCGGTCGGTGATTGTGTTGAGCGCGTCTTTGTCACCGGCAAATTTTTCTGCAAGCCGGCTCAGGCGGTTCATAAAATTGAATGCAAAAAGATTGAGCGGGTAGCGGTTTAAAGGGGCAATGCAGGCGTTTGAATTGTTTTTGTTTTTGATAATTTTCTGGACACCAAAAATGTCAGAAATTATTTTTTCAAGGTTTTCTACGTCTGTCATTCTGCGCCCCCTAATTCAATTTGCCGGCATTTTTGCAGACAAACTGGCAGAAAGTGCACGGGTTGTCGGTTTTTGATTCCGGGCCGAAGGGAAGCTCGGCGCCGTTTTCCTTCAGCACTTTGACTGCTGTGGAAAGTCCCTCGTTGTAGCACAGGTTTACCAGAGCGTTTTCAGAAGCCTTTTTTATCACCTCGTCAAAGCTGTCTTTTATTGAACCTATAAAAAGTTCCTTTTCTTCATTTGCAAAACCGCAGCACGGCGCAATATCACCGCCCGGATGAATAAACAGAATCTGTCCCGGTCCTTCGCAGTAATCGTCTTTAAACCATTTTTTGCTCTTCCAGGCTTCTTCCTGGTTGAACTGCAGCGTCGGCCGTTCAAGATTTACCGGGATAAAAACATCACATGGCCCGGAACTTAATTCAACCTGTCCCTGAAGGGTGGCCCATCCGCGTCCGGATTTTTTGTCGAGTTCGTATTCAAATTCAAGATTAAAGTGTTCGGCAAGTTTCTGAAAGTTAAAAATCATCAGTTCGTCCGTCGGGCATTCTGCCTGGTTCTCAATACTGTCCAGAACTGTCTGAATTTCAAGGCAGTCTCCTCCAAAAACTTCCATTACTTCCTGAATAAATACGCAGATCCGGCTGAAGCTCTGGCCGTGAAAGGCATCCCAGCTCAAACCGATTTTGCCGTCATAGCCTGCGTCATAAACTTTCTGCAGGGCTTCGTGTAAAAGGGGAGCCTTTGTCCACCATTCACCGTTGGTCATGATTCTGTCAAACATCAGGTCGTTTTTAACGGCTGCCCGGATTACCTCTGTCAGAAACTCCTGGTATAAAAACGGTTCGCCGCCGGAAAAGCCGACTTTTTCTATTGCTGAATTTTTACAGGAGTTTAAAAAGTTAACTGCGTCCTGAATCTCCAGGCGCTTGTTCCCGGGATTTACAAAACAATGAGGACATTTTAGATTGCATGAATTGGTCGAGGCAAAAATTATCTCAGTTGGCTCAAACATTCTTTCATTATAACTCTTTTTAATTGAATTTATAAGGCTTTAACGATATATTTAAAGGGAATTAATTTTTGAATTCAAATCAAAGGAGAATATACAGATGATTAAGACAGTAAAAGATGTAGATCTTAAAGGCAAACGCATTATCATGCGTGTTGATTTTAATGTGCCGATGAAAGACGGCGTAGTACAGGATGACACACGTATTATGGCCGCACTCCCAACTATCAAATATATTCTTGAACAGAATCCGCGTTCACTCGTTTTGATGAGCCACCTTGGAGATCCAAAAAAGGATGTTAAAAAGGCTCAGGAAAAAGCAGAAAAAGCAGGTAAAACCTGGACAGATGCAGATGCAGAAAAATTTATCAACGGCAAAAACCGCATGAAGCCTGTTGTTGAATACTTTGCTTCAAAACTCGGAAAAGAAGTTACATTCCTTCCTGATGCCCTCGGACAGAAGGCAGCAATTGACGCTCTTCCGGACGGAGCAGTTGCAATGCTCGAAAATGTTCGCTTCCACAAGGAAGAAACAGCTAAAACTCCGGAAGAACGCGAACCAATGGCAAAAGAACTTGCTTCATACGGTGACATCTTTGTAAACGATGCATTCGGTACAGCTCACCGCGACCAGGCTTCTACAGCTTCTATCGCTAAATTCATGAAGAGCGAACCGGTTGGCGGCTTCCTGATGGAAAAAGA
>JAEENG010000158.1 GCA_016283615.1 Treponema sp. | reverse complement strand
CCTTGAGTTTTGGAACAGTATCTTCCGTAATTGGAATTGTGTAGAGCAGAAAGCCCTTTTCGTTGAACCAGTAAATTATAGGTCCGTTGTTTGTTTCTGAAACTACAATAAGTTCGGAGTTTTTTGATACATAGATTTTTTTGATAAAAGGAAAAGGAGTTCCACCCGGGCCCTGCTGCCCCAGATAATCAATCAGGGTACCGTCGCTGTTAAAGCGCAGGACGATGTAATTCAACAGGAGGCGTTTGTTTGCGTCAACTTCCTGGCGTTCTGCAGGCAGTGTGTCTACGACGTAAAGGCATTTTTTTGCGTCTACTGCAACAGGTCCGAGGGAATTAAAGGGATATGCAATTGCTTTTTTGGTTGAATTAACGTTTTCTGTGGTTGCAAAAGACGGAGCCCTTGTAACTTCTTCGTTGTAATAAAGACTTAAAAGGTCACCGTATGAGTTTAATTCCATGATTTTTTTGGACTCACCGTTTGCAATGTAAAAAAAGCCGTCCAGCATTGTCATGTAGGTGTTGATTGCACCCTGACCGCTCAGGTTGAATAAATTGAGTTCGTCCTCAAAACTTCCGTAGTTGAGTGTAAACAGCTGGTTTTCGCGAATGGAAGCAACGGTTCCTCCACGGCGGCAGCCTGCGAGGGCAAATAATGTAATTCCTGCGGCGAGAATAAATTGAATACGGCGTAACTTTTTATTGAACATGATTTTAGAATATTGAATAACAAAATAATCGTCAACCGACGGAGCCTGAGTCAGATAATGTTCAAAATCGCCCTTCACTATCATGCATTCAGTTTATTTTCCTCTTTTCCTAACAGGATTTTTTTATTATATTATATACATTATGTTAGACAAAATTTTTACTGCGATTTTCGGTTCGCAAAATGACCGTGATGTAAAAAAACTTAAGCCTATTGTTGCGGCTGTAAACGCAAAAGAAGAATGGGCTAAATCCCTTTCTGCCGAAGATTTTCCAAAACAAACAGAAATTTTTAAAGAAAGAATAAAGAACGGCGAAAGCCTTGATGATATTCTCCCGGAAGCATTTGCACTCTGCCGTGAAGCTGCCTTCCGCGTACGCGGCGAACGTGCATACGACGTTCAGATTATGGGTTCCATCGTCCTCCACTCCGGACGCATCACCGAAATGAAGACCGGTGAAGGTAAAACCCTTGTTGCCGTAGCACCTTCATACCTCAACTCGCTCACAGGAAAAGGCGTACACGTTGTAACAGTAAACGATTACCTTGCTGAACGCGATGCCAACACAATGCGCCCTGTATTTGCATACCTCGGCTGCTCGGTTGGTGCAATTCTTTCAAACATGGATAACGATGCACGCCGCCAGGCTTACGCATGCGATATCACATACGGAACAAACAACGAATTTGGTTTTGACTACCTTCGTGACAATATGCAGATTGACCTGAGCCGCAAAGTTCAGCGCGGGTTCAACTACTGTATCGTCGACGAAATCGACTCGATTTTGATTGATGAAGCCCGTACTCCGCTCATTATTTCGGGTGCAGGCGAAGACGATACCTACAAATATTATGAAGTAGACAAATACGTCGGCGAACTTACAGAAGTTGCAAAAGATCCTGCCACAGACGACTACCCTGACGAAGTAAACATGACTCCGGAAGAACGCGCCGCAATGGAAGGTGACTATAAAATCGACGAAAAATCAAAACGTGTTTCATTTACCGACAAAGGTATGGATCACATTGATAAAATTCTTCACAAACACAATCTCATCGCTCCTGATACAAAACTCCAGGACGAACAGAACTTTGAATTCCTGCACTACTTTACACAGGCAGTTCGCGCCCACCTTCTCTACGAAAACGATGTTGACTACGTAGTAAAAGACGGTCAGGTTCAGATTGTTGATGAATTTACAGGCCGTATTCTCGAAGGCCGCCGCTATTCTGACGGACTGCACCAGGCAATCGAAGCAAAAGAGCACGTTCACATCGCACAACGAAACCGTACAATGGCAACAGTTACATTCCAGAACTTCTTCCGTATGTACACAAAGCTTTCGGGTATGACAGGTACTGCACAGACAGAAGCAGTTGAATTCGGAAAGATTTACAAGCTGGACGTTGTTGCAATCCCGACAAACCTTCCTGTTGCACGTATCGACGAAAACGATGAAGTTTACCTCAACGAAGAAGACAAATGGAATGCAATCGTTAAAGAAATCGAAGCAGCACACGCAAAGGGTCAGCCAATCCTCGTCGGTACAGTTTCCGTAGAAAAGTCTGAACACCTGTCTGCACTTTTGACACGCCACGGAATCCGCCACGAAGTATTGAACGCAAAGAACCACGCACGCGAAGCCCTGATTATCGCAGAAGCCGGTGCAAAAGGTTCTGTTACAGTTGCAACAAACATGGCCGGCCGCGGTACCGATATCAAGCTCGGAGGAAGTTACGAAAGCCGCGCCGTTAAACGCGCAGGAACAAACGCAACTCCGGAACAGCTCAAGGAAGCCATGCAGATCGAAAAAGAAAAATGGCTCAAAGATTACGAAGAAGTTAAAGCACTCGGCGGTTTGTATGTAATCGGTTCAGAGCGCCACGAATCACGCCGTATCGACAACCAGCTGCGCGGACGTTCAGGACGTCAGGGTGACCCGGGACGTTCAAAATTCTTTATCTCAATGGACGACGACCTGATGAGGCTTTTCGGCGGCGAAAAGATGAAGAACATCATGAAGCGCATCGGTATGACAGACGGCGAACCTATCTTCCATCCGTGGCTCAACAAGGGTATTGAAAACGCCCAGAAAAAAGTTGAACAGCGCAACTTTGAAATCCGTAAAAACCTTATCGACTATGACGACGTTCTCAACGAACAGCGTGAATACATCTACGAACAGCGTGACGGCATTCTCGCAGACGACAATCTTTCAGAACGCATCATGAATACGGCAAATGACTACCTCGACGAATGGTTTGCTGAATACGCGCACAACCGCAAAACAGGCCTCGGTCAGCTTTTGGATAATATCCGCGAAAACTTCGGAATCCAGCTCCCTGCAGAAGAAGTTACAAAAGAAAAGGTAATTGCCCTTCTCCAGAATGATTTGACAGAAAAAGAAACTCTTGTCGGACACGAACAGTTCAATATGTTTATCCGCTATCAGTATATTCAGCAGATTGACCGCAAATGGCTCGACCAGCTCGAATATCTGGACGGTCTTCGCGAAGCAGTTCACCTCAGAACATACAGTTCAAAGAACCCGCTCACAGAATATAAAATTGACGGCTTTAACATGTTTGATGAACTTATCGAAGGAATCCGCCTGACAATTGCAGGACGCGTATTCAAGGTACGTGTACGCATCAACGGACAGCCTCAGCCGGTTCAGCGCAACATCCAGATGAACGCACAACACCAGGAAGCCCAGAGCATGAGCCAGGCAGCCGGAGCACAGCAGGCTCAGCAGCAGGCAAGTTCAAACTTTAACAGTTATTCAAGCAGACAGGCCGCCGGAAGAGTAATGGCAGGAGCTCGTCAGGGCGACAACATTACAGTGCGCCGTACAATGCCAAAAGTCGGCCGTAACGATCCTTGTCCATGCGGAAGCGGGAAAAAATATAAGCAATGCCATGGTCGCTAGCGCGACCAGGTAAGATGCGAAGCCTCTTACGCACGGGCGTTAGCCTACGGCTAAGCCCAACGAGTTTGCAACGCAAACTCGCAGTCGCTAAATCGGCCGGCTTCCTTATTTTCTCATTCCGGTGTGGCCAGGAACGCCGCGTCTTGTTACCGGCCAGAAGCGGTAACTTGTTGTTCCAAGCATGCGTCTCACCGGAACATACTGCGGTTCAAGATTTGAATAATATGTAACCGAATACCTGTCGTACTGTGTAAGTTCAACAAGTTTTGGTGTGTATGAATGTCTCATATCAAGTGAATTGAATCTGTTGTCGCCCATCATAAAATAACATCCGGCAGGAATGTACTGAGGCTTTCCGTCTTCTGTGTCTGCCGGGAAGGCTCCAAAACTTCGTCTGTCGATAAGGAAAACATAATCATTCAATTTCTGTGCTTCTTTCATGTATTCAAGGAGCTGGGCGTCGGTTGAATATACATTTTCAAAAGTGCCGTTAACGATCAGTTCAGCGTCGCGTACGATAATCTGGGCGATTTTCTGCTTGATCATAAGGTTCAATTTATAATTTGCTTCTTCGTAGAGGTTTCCGTTAAAGTCAGTTTTGATTGAAGACGCCCAGTCTGTTGCAAATGCGCGGAACCACTGTGCTCCTTCTGTTGAATTCAATAATTTGGAAGTGCAGTCATAATGTCTTGAAAAAATGGAATATTCAAACATTCCTTCTTTGTTAAAGAACTTTTCAAGGTCACCGCTGTTCTGATGGCGTGCGTAAATTCTCCATGCCCTGTCAAAACGCTCTGCAAGACCTGTCAGACGGGCGCGGACAAGCTGAACATCAAGTTCGCGGCGTTCTTTTTCGCACTCAAGCATCTGATCATAGTCAGACTGTGAAAGCGGATAATCCTGAATCTGATTGTTCTTTCTCAAATCAGCACGGACTTCATTTAAGTTCCAGCAGGCCCAACGGCTGTCGTCTTCCACAACGCTCCATTCATCGCTCTTTGCGGTCCGGTGATATAAAATGCCGTCCTGCATCATCAACTGCTCTCCAGGAACTCCTGTGACGCGTTTAACGAGGGGATCTGCCTTAGGGTTACCATCCTCGTCAACATTGATATTTACGCGTGTGAGGGTAAGCATGTAAACAATCTGGCTCAAAAATGTGCGGACTTCACTCTTTCTGTCGTCGCTGTAATGAGGATTACGGAAAACTACAATGTCTCCCCTCTTATAGCGCTTGAGATAAGGAAGCCCCACATCACTCAGCGGGAATTTTGGTCCGCTCAAAGTCTTGAATACAACAACACGGTCCTTGATTAAAAATTCCGGAACCATTGATTCTGACGGAATTTCGTAAAGCTGAACGATAAATATATTCAAAAGGAGAACCATAAAAACGGCCTGAACAAGAGCATCAACCCAGCTCAACGCTTCGAGAAGACCTCTTTTTGCGCCTTTGTATGAAGAAAGCGAATGAGATTCAAGATATTTAAGCCATGACGGATCGATTTTACCGATTCGCTTTATATTAAGATAATGAAGAATTACAAGAGAAAGGCCTGTGCTCACACACCACAGAATTACTGTGATAAAGTCGAGTGCAAAAGGCGCTCCGTTTACTCCTGCACGGCGGAGAACAAAACAGATTAACAGAACAAAGGGCTCGTACTGCAAAAGTTCGCGGTAGATACTGATTGACTTTGCCTCATTTTTACAGAAAACACTGTTGTATCCGAAGAAATACAAAAGTGCCGAATACGCCAGTCCCAGAACCAGGGCCAGAAGCGAAATATCAAAATGATAATTAATGCACAGTAAAGAAAAAACTGCAGAAGTAATTGCAAGGGAAAGTGACTGAATCTTTAATTTGTTTTTATTCATACAAAGATTATAGCAAAATCAGGTGAAACAGACTATACTGTTCCTATGAGTTTGTACACCAATTTAGAAAGCGAATTTGATTTTTACCCGTTTGAGGAATCAGAAAAAAATCACGGTTCAATCCCGTCAATAAACACAAGCGTCCTGAAAAAAATTACAAATCAGGCCTTCAGCACACTTTCTTTTAATTTTACAAAAGAACATATTCAAAACATAATCAGGGCGTTTAACCGGAGCGACGCAACAGAAAACGACAAATACGTCTGCGCAAGTATTTTGAAAAACGCACAGATAGCAAGCCAGAAAAAGTTTGCCCTTTGCCAGGACACAGGAATTGCAAATATCTACGGCTGGAATAACGCTCTTTTGTTGAATTCAGGCAGCGGCAAAAACGCATTTACAAATATTTACGAAGGTGCAGAAGAAGCTTACGACAAAAACAACCTCCGTTTTTCAACTTCGTGCGCTCAGAACTTTTACGACGAAAAAGACCCAAAAAGCAATATGCCTCCACAGACAGCAATTTTTGACAGTTCGGCATCTCTTGCCCCACTTCCGTCCTTTATGGAGACTTTTGTCAATGAAGGAACTCCAGCCCTCGGAATGATTTTCTGCGCAAAAGGCGGCGGTTCTTCAAACAAAACAAGTTTTGTCCAGGGAACAAAGGCTTATTTGAATCCCGAAAAAATCCGTTCGTTCTTAAAAGAACAGATAAGTCACCTCGGAACAAGTGCCTGTCCGCCATACACACTGGCCTTTGTTGCAGGCGGTCTCAGCCCGGAACAGAACACTCTCACACTCAAACTTGCAACGGCAGGTGCCTACGACAAAATGACAACAGAGCCAAATCCGTTCGGCTTCCGCGATAAAGAAATTGAAAAACTCATGCTCCAGATTGCAGAAGAAACCGGTTACGGAGCCCAGTTTGGAGGAAAGTGTTTTGCACTGGAAGCAATCGCAATCCGCCTTCCGCGCCACGGAGCGTCCTGCCCTCTGAGCATAGGTGTAAGCTGTTCGGCCCACCGAAACTTAAAGGCAGTAGTTACACCGGAAGGTTTTTATCTGGAAAAAACAGCAGCCGAACCAGAGAAAATCCCGGGCTTTAATGAGGCAGTTGAATATTTGAATTCTTCAGGCAAGACACCAGCTGAAACAGAAAACTCTACCCAGAAAAACTTTGTCGTAAACACAAACGACGGAATCGCAAAAACCCTGGAACAGTTAAAAGACGCAAAATGCGGAGACCGTATCAGTTTGAGCGGAAAGATTTTAGTTGCACGCGATGCAGCCCACGCCCGCTGGCAAAAACTCATCGACAGCGGAAAGGGCCTTCCGGATTACACAAAACATTACCCGATCTGTTACGCAGGTCCTGCACGCACACCGGAAGGCTCTGTAATCGGCTCTTTCGGACCGACAACAGCCGGAAGAATGGACGTATACGCAGAAAGCTTAATGAGCCGCGGCGCAGCCCTTGTAACCCTTGCAAAAGGAAACAGAAGCAGAATGTGGCAGGAAGCATGCAATAAATACAATGCGTTCTACCTGGGCACTCCGGGCGGAATTGCAGCACTGATTGCAAGCAGCTATATTCTGGACCAGAAAATCGTTGACTACGAAGACCTTGGAATGGAAGCAGTCCGGCTGATTACAGTAAAAGACCTTCCGTGCTTTGTTCTGACAGACAAAAACGGAAACGATTTTTATTCAAACTGCGGTCAGTAAAACAACAAGGCCGCTGGCGCCGGATTTATAAGGAGAAAATATGGATTTACCGGTTTTTGATAAACAGGACGCTCTGGACATGCTCGGATGCGATATGGAATTATACGAAATTCTTCTCGACGCCTTTATCGGAGTTGAGTTTTCAAGGGAACACCTGGAAAAGCTCATAAAACAGCTGGATTTTTCTGAGGCGGCTTCCTATGTTCACGCGGTTAAGGGGGCAGGCCGTCAGCTTGCCTGTAAAAAACTTGCAAAATCCGGTCAGGACCTTGAAGATGTGCTTAGAAAAAAAGCCGAAGGTGATTTGGACAGCCTTACAGAAGTTTTTGTTTCTGACTATCACGAAGCCTTTGCCGTAATCAAAGCGGAACTCGATAAAATCCGCGCATAGATTCATACAAAACTTCACTAAGTTCATCGATACAAATTCCCCTTAGTTCACAGGCCTTATTGTAAACATCGATAATCTGCAGGGGACTTGTAAACTCTTCTCCCTTTAATGTCTGGTAAGGAGCGTCGGTTTCAAGGAAAATGCGCTCTAAAGGCAGTGACTTTACACATTCAATTGCACTCTTTTTTCCGTTGATTAAAGGCTTTCCAAAAGAAAAATAAGCGTTTACTCCGCGTTCTAAAAGTGAGCGCGCTTCGTTCAAGGTGCCCGCCCAACTGTGGAACATCACAGAAGGCAGTTTCTTTAACTTCCTGTAATCGCGGAAAAACCGGTCTGTACACTTTCTCCCGTGAATTACAAGGGGCTTATCAAAGGCTGCGGCTAATTCAAGCTGGGTCGCCCAGCAGACCTCCTGTTCCTGTTTAAGTTTTTTAAATTCATCAGTAAAAAAATCAAATCCGCACTCACCCACCGCATCAATCAAATCCGCCTCAAGCAAATCCCTGAGTGTGTCGAGTTCTTTCAAATCCGGATTTTGAGGATGAACTGCAAAGAGATTAAAAAAATGAATATTGGGATTAGCGGATTCAATTTGAGATGCAAGAGTCTTCTGCAGGTTGAATTCATCACGACTGAATGCACAGGTCGCCCCAAAGAATTCAATTTGTGAGGAAAAATCAAAACTGTCTTTGCATTGGGTTAAATGCAGATGGCTGTCAAAAATCTTCATAAAGGTAAAAAAAAATTAAAAACCGCTTAAGGTCCTTTTTATTATACCGAAAATAATATTGTACGGCACATAAATTTTACGTTTTAACGTAGGAGGATACACAAATGGGTACATACACACTTAAAAGCATTGGAAAAAACACTGACTATATGACAGTAGTCCGCGAAATGGATGATGGATATGTTGTACGCATCGTACGCGACGAAGATGGATATGATGATGTAACAACAGATTATATCAGCAAGGCATTGTTCGAATCTTGCATTCGCACAGGATACCTTACAAAAGTTGCTGCTGTAGTAGAAGCTACTGCCTAACTTTTGACTTAATTCTTAGAAATCAACTGAAGGGCTGCCTCAAACCTTGTATCAACATCAGGTGTTTGCGGCAGCCAATTTATTTTTGCACCCTTCTTTTCCATTGAACGGAACCAGGTTTCCTGCCTTTTGGCAAACTGACCGATGGCCAGGTTCAAAAGTTCAAATAACTCTTCTTTAGTTTTTATTTTTCCCTGCAGATATTGAGAAACAAAACGGTATTCAAGGCCAAGGCTTTCCAGGCGCTCAAAACTTGCGCCGTCATTATGGAGTCCTTCAACTTCTTCAATCAGGCCTTCTTCAAGACGCGCCTTTAAGCGGCGGGCTATTCCCTGGCGGACAAGAGAGCGTTCAAAGGTTGTTCCGATGATAAGAGGTTCAATTTTTGGGCGGCGTGCCATAATTTCTTTTTTTAATTCCTGGTAGCGCTCACTCAAATTGAATCTGTTAATCATAATCGCCGTGATAATACGCTCTTTTGTTGCAAAATCAGTTGTATTATGAAGTTTTTCCTTTTCTTTTATGAGAATTTCCTTGAGTTGTCCGTATGAAAGTTTTTCAAGTTCAGCGCGCTCTGAAGGATCTTCTGTAAAAGGAATCATTTCGTAGTTACGGATAATTGAATCCAGATACATTCCTGTTCCGCCGACACAGACAGGAAGAACTCCCCTTTTCTGGCAGTCGGCTACGGCTTCGTAAAAGTCAGCAACAAAGTCTGCAAGGTTGTATTCGCGCTCAAGAGTGCAGACGTCAATAAGATGATATGGAACATTATAAAAACCGCCGGTAATTTTGTCTTTCAGGGCCGGATTGAGTTTCAGGGCATAATCGGCTGGAATTTTAAAATCTGCAAGGTCCTTACCGCTTCCAATATCAAGTCCCTTATAGACCTGCCGAGAATCTGCGCTTAAAATCTCACCTCCAAGAGCTGTTGCAATCCGGACACCGATTGCAGTTTTTCCTACAGCAGTTGGACCCAGGATAAAAATACAATTAAATGACACGGCACACCGCACACTTTAAATATTCGCTCTTTGGATAGCCGGCGAGCACCGGATGGTCAGGACCTGCGCCATATTTTGCAAGAATCTGTACTTTCTTTTTGCTGTCTTCTGCGGCCTTCATGATCATGCCGTAAAAGTGTTCGCTGTCAAAAAAGTATGAACATGAACAGGTAACAAGAATTCCATTAGGATTTAAAAGCCGCATTGCGCGGAGGTTGATTTCTTTATAACCACCGTATGCTTTCTGGATATTTTTGGCGTTCTTTGTAAAAGCGGGAGGATCAAGGACAATAAGATCGAATTTCCGGCCTTCTGCCTCGTACTGTTTCAGAATATCAAAAACATCGCCGCACACGGAACTCATTTTGCTGCCGGCATGATTCAATTCAATATTTTTATTGATCATGTCCACGGCTTCCTGGCTCAAGTCTACGCTGACAACCTGTTTTGCCCCGCCTTTAAACGCATTAAGACCAAAGGCTCCTGTATGAGAGAATGTATCGAGGACAGTTTTCCCCTGACTGAGTTCTGCAACCTTTTTGCGGTTGAATTTCTGGTCGAGGAAGTAACCTGTTTTCTGGCCCTTTGCAATATCAACCTGAAGGAGAACATCGTTTTCGCGGATTGTAATTACGGACTGACCTGCTTCCCCAATCCAGCCTGATTTTTCTTCAAGGCCTTCTTTTTCGCGGACACCGGCATCGCTTCGTTCATAAATATAGTCTGCGCGGATAATTTTTTTAAGTGCTTTTAAAATCTCGTGTCGATATACTTCGCACGAAAGGGACAAAAACTGAACTACGAGATAGATTTTTTTTGTAACGTCAAAATAACGTTCTACGATAAGCCCCGGAATCAAATCAGCTTCACCATAGATTAAGCGGTAACTGTCCTTCATATCGTAATACAATTTGCGTAAGTCGTAGGCGTCACTTACCTTCTTTTCGTAATAAGCTTCTGTATCTTCTGTCACCCTGTCGGCGTGTTCATATCCGATAAGGCGGACAGTAATTTTTGATTTACGGTTAATGATTCCTGTACCTAAAAAGCCGCCGGCATGTGCAAAAACTTCTACGACAGAACCGTCCTCAACCTTACATTCTTCAAGGGAAGTCTGTTTAACTCCGGATTTTTCTTCAAACTTTACGGTTGAAATCTCATTGTCAAAAACCCAGGGAAAGCCCTGTTGAATTTCCTGCTCTTCTTTTGGCTTTAAAAATACTCTTGGAAACATCTTTAATTCCTAAAATCCATATTTTTTAGCAGAACCTCTAAAAACGGTCTGCATAACTTCCATGGCATGTTTTACAGGAATAAATGTAATTCCTGTCTTTACAATGTCCGGAATCTCTTCAAGGTCGCGCTCATTTGCTTTTGGAATAAAGATTGTTTTGATACCGTTGCGTTTTGCGGCAACAGATTTTTCGCGTAAACCGCCGATTGGCATAACTGCACCGGTCAAATCCAGTTCTCCCGTCATTGCTACGTTCGGTTTTACAAGTCTTCCAGTCAAAAGCGACATAAATGTTACAGCCATTGTAATTCCGGCACTTGGTCCGTCCTTAGGAGTTGCTCCTTCCGGAATGTGCAGGTGAATTACATTTTTGTTGAACCACTTAACGTCCTTGATTTTGTGTTCTATAGCATACTGTTTTACCCAGTTAAATGCAATCTGAGCAGACTCTTTCATTACGTCGCCCATCTGACCTGTAAGCTGAAGCCCACCCTTTCCGTCTTCAAAGGCAATTGCTTCAATCAGGAGGGTATCTCCGCCCATGCTTGTCCATGCAAGGCCGATGTTTGTTCCAGGAACAGTTGCCTTTTTGATTTCGCTTTCGTCAAAGACAGGCTTTCCAAGATAGCGGTCAAGGTCCTTGGCATCGATAACAAAACTGTCAGCCTTAAGTTTTTCAACCTGACCGTCAACAACTGCTTTTACAGAAGACAAAGTTTTTGTGTCGGCTGGAATTCCAGCAAGGCTTTCTGTGATAATCTTCCTGTGAATTTTATCAATACACTTTTCGTAATTGCGCACACCTGCTTCGCGGGCGTATTCTTCTGCAATACGTGTCAGGGCTGCCTTGGTATATTTTACCTGATTCTTTGCAAGACCGTTTTTGACAAGATTCTTTGGAATCAGATATTTTTTTGCAATCTGGAGTTTTTCCTGATCGATATAGCCCGCAAGAGAAATAATTTCTGCACGGTCGAGCAGAGGTTCAGGAATTGAATCCAGTGTGTTTGAAGTTAAAATAAAGAATACGTTGCTCACATCAAATGGAAGATCAAGATAATTGTCGCGGAAGCTTACATTCTGTTCAGGGTCAAGAACTTCAAGCAGTGCACTTGCCGGATCTCCCTGCTGGCTTGAACCCATTTTGTCGATTTCATCAATCATAAAAACAGGAGATTTTGATTTTGTAATCTTAAGTCCCTGAATGATTTTTCCTGGCATTGCCCCGATATATGTGCGGCGGTGACCTTTGATTTCGGCTTCGTCACGCATACCGCCTACGCTGAAGCGGTAAAAAGGTTTTCCCATAGCATCTGCAATTGAGCGTCCGATGGATGTTTTTCCGACACCAGGTGGTCCAACCAGGATCAAAATTGAACCTTTGTTGTCCTGCTTGATTTTGCGGACAGAAAGGTATTCAATAATTCGTTTTTTAACATCATCAAGACCATAGTGGTCGCGTTCAAGAATTTTATACGCCTTTGCAAGGTCCAGTGCTTCTT
>JAEENG010000157.1 GCA_016283615.1 Treponema sp. | reverse complement strand
ACGCTTACCGCCACATTGCGGGACTAAAAAGTCCTTCAAGCATTTTGATTACAGAAAGTGCAGCCTACCCTGCCGTTTACCGTTTTGAATGCAAAAAAATCGTTTTGACATCTTCGCTCTTTCCGCTCGGGCAGTATTTTGAAAAGCGTCTCGGCACAAAGGGCCAGCTTGGAGCCGGTGGTTCCGTAAGTACGACTGCCTGGGACTTTGCGCGCTTTGCAGGCTTTAAAGATATCTACTGCGCAGGCCTTGATCTGGGCTATCCTCTTTTACAAAGCCACATTAAAGGTTCAACCTTTGAAGAAAAAACTCATGCTTCATCCCGTAAGCTGCATCCTGCAGAAACCTCTCTTTCTACAAGTCTCTTCCAGGCGGGCAAAAAGCTCGACAGGGACTACGAAGGAAATACTCTTTTTACCGATGACAAAATGAAGATGTTTGCATGGTGGTTTGAAAGCAAAGCCCAACAGTTTAAGGAAGTCCACTCATACTCTCTGAACAAAAGTTCCCTTTATATTCCGGGTTTTTCGTACAAGAGCGTTCAAACTCTTCTGGACATGCCGGTTCAGGAGGAAAAACGAATTGAATTTTTAAACTGCCCTTCAAACACAAACTCAGAAACGATAAAAGCATTTGATAAGGTTTTTAATGAATTTCAGGAGGGAATGCAGAGTCTTTACGATACTGCTGTCCAGGGAATCCGCACTGCAGAAAAGGCTCTTTTAACACCGCAGCAGTCAGTTCAATACACCCGGGAATTACAAAAAATTGACAATTCAATTATGACAAGCCAGTTCAAGGATATTGCAAGCCTGGTCTTTCCAACCGAACAAAAATTGAATTCAATCATGGAGCAAACTGCCCTCCCCGACGATCCCGTAAAGGCAGGTTTTATCAAATCAAAAATCATTTACGGCCTGATTAAAAGCGCAATCCAGCAGTATCAGAAAAAATTTTAAAACCACACTAAAGATTTTTCCACGCACGACGATAATTTAAATGTCATTTGTTAAATTGCAGGACGTGGGATAGCAGCTATCCCAAACATCCAGACGCCCTGTTTACAATAACTGACGCGTCGCCGTTCGTAAAATAACGGCTCTCCATGTTAAGAAAGAGAGGAAATGTGTAAGATTTCTTCTCTTTTTTTTTGAATTTTTGAAAATTAAGCGCAAAAAACTTGAATAACAGGCTGTTTTCAGCTAACAATACTTATGAAATCGCGCCCTCTTGCCGATAAATTAGAGTGGAGGACTCATGAATTCTTTTCCGGTCACAACCTTAAAGGAAAACACGTTTTTTACTCAGGAACTTGTATTAGACAAACAGTTTATTCTGCTCAACCCGACATGCCCTTTTAACAATGCGCTTAAAAAGGCACTTCTGGAATGGGATTTTAAGGTTGTATATTCCGACGGCAGCATCGGTTCCGGAGCTGTAGCAAGTCCGACTCCACAGGATTTTGAACAGGTTGCCATTGAACAGGTAGACCCGAATGCAAATGATCCTAAAAAGCCTGAAATGGGCGACAATGTAAAAAAGGCCCTCGAAGAAGCACATCAGGATTTAGCAAATAACGAAAAATCACGAATGAGCGTAGTTCAGACCGTTTATAACGAATACATGAACTACATCACGGCAGTTTACACACATTACGCAACTCACAAAGTTCTCGATTACCAGGAACTTTCAAACACTGTAAAAGATTTGTGTATATTCATTAAAGATAACCGCCGCTACGTTCTCAGAATTACACCTACTCTGGAAGCCGCAAATAAAAACTTTATCGTAAGCCACAGTATGCGTTCAACAGTTACCGCAATTGTAATCGGTCTCCAGCTGCGCATGCCACTTACCAAACTGATTGAACTTGGCGTTACCTGTATTCTGCACGAAATCGGTCAGATTCGTCTTCCTCCGCAGCTCTACATGACAGGAAAACGCCTTTCTGCACCGGAACGGGCAAAACTTGCAACACATCCGGTTATCAGCTTTAACATTGTAAAGGAAAACGACTTTCCGCTGGCTGTTCAGCTGGGTGTCCTTGAACACCACGAACGCGAAAACGGAACAGGATATCCGCGTAAACTTACAGGAAACAAAATTTCCCTGTACGCAAAAATCATCGCAGTTGCATGTTCTTTTGAAGCAATTACCGCTCCACGCATGTTCAAGGAAGCACGTTCAACTTACGATGCAATGATTGAAGTATTGAAGAACGAAGGCAAACAGTTTGACGACACTGTTATCAAAGCCCTTCTCTATTCACTTTCCCTCTTTCCTATCGGAGCCTACGTTTACCTGCAGAACGGTAAAATCGCTCAGGTTACAGACGTTAACCCCACAGACCCGCGCAACCCTGTTGTGCAGATTCTGGGCGAAACTGACGAAACCGGCGGTCCAAAAACAGTTCAGACTGATAACGGCACAATGAGAATTGTCCGCGTCCTCAACAAATCTGAAGCAGCAGACATCTTAAAGCAGTTCAACATCAATAAATAAGCTCTAGTTAAAGAAGGCCCGTGTTTTTTCGATTTCTTCGTTGAATTTATCATCAACTACAGGCGGATTTTCTGCAAAGTACATAATCTGCTGCAGTTCTTCCTGGCTGTGAGCGCCCCAGACAGGAACCGCATAATCGTACTGATTAAAAAATCCAATAGACAGCGGAATGTCAGTGATAATTCCACCACAAAGAGGCTGCATGGCAATAAAGCCGACATCTTTTTCGCGGCAGTCAAATACCAATTCCTGGATTTCTTCTGAGCAGAGAATGTTAAAAGGGTACTGGAGGGTTTCCCAGGGCACGTCTGAATTCAATACGTCCCTGGCTATTTCAAAACTTTCTGTACAAACACCAAAGTGATGAATTACTGAGGATTTTTTAAGCTCAAGCAGTTTTCTTACAACGCCGTCATCACCGTCCATTACAGGCAGAAAAGCCGGGTTATCCAGCTGATACAGGTCTATATAGTCTGTTTTGAGGGCGGTAAGGCTTTTATCAATATCCATCTCGATTTCAGAAGCACTGCGGGCGCGGGTTTTGGTTGCAACATAGATATCCTTCCGGATTGTTCCATGAAGCGCGTTTCCAAGGCGGCGCTCGCTTTCTTCTGAAGAACGTGCGGTATCAAAAAAGTTTACTCCACCCTCGTAAGCCGTGCTGATAATCTTTGCTGCCTCTTCGTCATCGCTCACATTTGCGAGAGCCATGGCGCCGAGGGCAGTGCGGCTTACGAGAAGGTTGGATTTGCCGAGAGCAACGTAATCCATCCGGTTTATTTCTTTTCTACCGGTTTGTATGCTTTGATTGCGTTAAAGAGGAATGTGTGAAGGTCAGAAAGCTTTACCCGTTCCTGTTCCATTGAGTCTCTGAAACGTACAGTTACTGAATCAAAGTCCGGTGAATTCTTATCCAAAGTATCGTAGTCAACTGTTACACAGAATGGAGTACCAACTTCGTCCTGGCGGCGGTAGCGTTTACCCACAGTACCTGATACGTCGTAATCAGTAACAAAGTCTTCCTTGAGAAGGTGCTGGATTTCCTTTGCCTTTTCAGCAAGACCGTCTTTCTTCATCAATGGAAGAACTGCAACTGTGATTGGTGCAAGACGAGGATCAAGGTGAAGTACGGTGCGGTAATCTTCAGGTTCGCCCGGCTTTGCTACGTTCTGTTCTTCATATGCTTCGCAGAGGAACATGAGGAAGTTACGGTTAAGACCGGCAGATGTTTCGATTACGTATGGAACATATTTTTTGTTTCCATCTTCCTGATCCATATATGACATATCCTTTTTTGAATATTCCATATGCTGGCTCAGGTCAAAGTCTGTACGGCTGTGAATACCTTCTACTTCTTCAAATCCAATCGGGAAGTTGTATGTAACGTCGTATGCGTCTTTTGCGTAGTGAGCGAGTTTGTCGTGGTGGTGCCACTTGAGGTTCTTTTCTGCAATACCGTATTTGAGGTAGAATGCCCAGCGTTCTTTTCTCCAGCGGTCAAAAGTTTCGTCTTCTGTTCCCGGCTTGCAGAAATATTCCATTTCCATCTGTTCAAATTCGCAGGTACGGAAAATGAAGTTCTTGAAAATGATTTCGTTACGGAATGATTTACCAACCTGAGCTACACCGAAAGGAACCTTCATGCGGTTTGACTGAACGATGTTCTTAAAGTCTGTAAAGATACCCTGGCAGGTTTCCGGACGGAGGTAAATGAGGTGACTTTCGTCTGCAATCGGGCCCTGATAAGTTTTGAACATCAGGTTAAATTCACGAACTGCTGTATATTTGCGGTTTTTTGAACCACAGGTAGGACAGTTGATGTTTGCGTCGATATAAGCCTTCATTTCTTCGTGGCTCATAGTGTCTACCGGTTTTCCAGGATCTTTGTCCGGATTAGCGGCAACAAAGTCTTCAATCAATTTATCGGCACGATGACGTGCGTTACATTCAAGACAGTCAACCATTGGATCCGAGAAGTGATCAACGTGACCGGAAGCTTTCCATGTTGTGTGATGCTGGAAGATTGCTGAATCAAGACCAACTACATCATCATGAAGCTGTGTCATTTCCTTCCACCATGCGTTCTGGATGTTGCGTTTAAAATCAACACCAAGCGGACCGTAGTCCCATGCGCCTGCCTGACCACCGTAAATTTCTGATGCCTGGTATACAAAACCGCGTCTCTTACACAAAGAGATGATTTTGTCCAGGGTACATGCGTGTGGATCAGCTGCAGTTTTTTCGTTTTTTGCCATTTATAAATCTCCTTACCACTGCCGGCTCGCAGCAGAATTAAATTTGTTATAGATTTAACCATTATATCATAAAACGCCTGTTATGACCATTGCGGAACGGCCTTTTCGGCCAATATTGTCAGTAATCATAACAGCCCGCGCCCACACACTTTCTGCCGTCAATGACAAAAGAAATTGAATGCATTATAATCGAAATACATTTAATTATTTTTCGGAGATTACAATGAAAAAACTATTAACTTTATTTGCTGCTCTCAGTGTTTCTGCATTGTTGAGCGCACAGGTTTTGGACAAACAGCAGATGAAAAACACCGCCTGGACAGGACTGGGAGCCCCAATGGACGGCGACATTTCTTACTACGGTTTTACAGACACTTTCCAGGCACGCTTTGATATCAGCAACTTTACTATCGAAGGCATGCTCAACTGGAGCTTCCTCGCAAACTATGACAACGAAGGCAATGTAGACAACTTTGTATTTGGTACATCAAATGCAAACCCGCTTTCATTGCACTACGGCTGCCGCGGTGCAGGCCCTTCTACTTCTGAAAATACAACAAAAGTTGCCGGCTACAACAACGCCGTAAATGTAAGCAACACAATTCAGGATTCATACTATGTAAACTTCCTGTGGCACCTTTCAAAGAATCTTGATGTGGGTGTGGGTACAAAACTCAACTGGCAGGTTGGACCTGCTCCACGTTACGGAAGCTGGCTCTGGGAAAGCGATGCTCACGTAAGACAGGGTGGTTTTTCTACAGCCTATGATGACCGCTCAGGTTCATATGCCCAGACTTCTACAGAAGGTGTAGGAACTTATAAATTCCGTGTTGACGCACCAGGTACTGCTGACGTTGTCGGATTTGTTCCATACGCAAATAAATATGCAAAACGCGCTCTCGGCGTACGCTTCATTGATAATTCAAACAAGGATATGAAAGTTCAGCTCGGTGCCGCAATTCCTAACGGATTCAACACAGATGATCCTGCAGTAAACTTTGGCGCACAGCTCGGAATCGACTGGATTTCTCTTGCTCTTGCAATGGAAGGTGCATTTGATGACGCTGCCAACTTCTACACCGGCGCAGAACTCTTCCTCGACAAATTTACAATCGACCTCTACTTTGGAGCAGATTCACTTTTTACTGACGCAGAAGACGACGTAGCATACGGAACAGGGGCTGCTGTTGCATTTGTAATTCCAAACACAAAGTTTGCAGTAAAACCTGAACTCGGCGTTAACTTCTTTGAAAATGACAACTACAGCTTTGCATGGTATGCAGGCGGTACATTTGCATTCGGCCTCACAAACCAGATCGGAATCAACATCTGGTCTTCATTTGCTGTAGGTTCAAGCGACAAACGCTGGGATGATGATGATTATGTAAACCATTCAATAACAAAAGACTGGAACGGCGGTCATATCTTTGACATCCGTCCATCAATCACACTGGATTACTCAAAACACACAACCTTCTCAGCATACTTGAACTACGAAAACCGCAAGGCTTTCGACGGCAAAACACGCAACTGCTGGTCTACAGGTTTGTTCATGACATATGTATTCTAGGGAACTTCGAAAAAATCGCCTTTGGCGATTTTCTGAAGTTCCCTACGAATTTACTCCGAGTCCAAAAAGCGCAAAGTCGCCGCGGACCGGATCATCTCCAAAGAACTCTTTCATGCAGTCCGTCAACCGGACTGCATTTTTTATGCTCGCAGAAGGCAAAGCCCCGGAAGCGGTCTCCGGCAAAAGGCCGAATTCAACGGATTGATGGATTACATGAGTGTCCATCGGCATCAGTAAATCGCTTTTTTTATACCAGGCGGACCACAGGCCAAGATCAACCGGCGAGTTATCACGCACCATCCAGCGCAAAAACATATTCAGTTTTTTTGCCGCCCCACCCTTTGAACATCCGACGAGGGCTGTTTTTACAGGAAAGGCGGCGGCAATGACCTGGTGAAGATACAGTTTTGAGCCCGCCCTGTCATTTTGAGCAGCCCCGGACGCATTCTGCCAGGCCGCTTTGTAAAATTCACCCAGGGATGGGGATTCATTTAAAATCTGTTTTACACCGCTAAAAAAGTTATTCATATCAGTAAAGGTAAACATGCGGTAAAAAGACCTGTCTGTGCATGGAAAGTCCTTTTCGTATGCGCCCTGTTTAATCCACATGCATGGAGTTAAGTCTGACTGTCTGATTAGGGAAAGTATAAATTCAATATGGGATAAGATTTGCTCCCGCCTGCCAAAAGCAAGGTTTGCGGACAAAAAAGCCACAACCTCCGCATCGGCAGGAGAAGCCTTGTATAAATGCATGAAGCGGGACGGATCTTTTTGCAGAAAATCCGCCGTTTCATATTTATCCGCCAGTTCCAGGAGAACCGACGGATTCAATTTTTTATTTGTTAAGGATAAATTCAACTCGTCTGTTCTTCCACCAGTTGTCTTTATCTGAACGTGAAACTACAGGCATTGAACCGCCCCGGCCGACTGCACTGAGTCTTGCGCCGTCTACACCGTGTTTCTTGAGATAGTTCTTAACAAATTCTGCGCGTTCCTGGCTCAAAGGTTTGAGAGCCTTTCCGTACTGGGTTGTATCTTCGTTTTCTTCAGTATCAGTTCCGCTGACATTGTTTGCGTGACCTTCGATTGTTACAGTGTAATTCTTGAACTTGTTAAGAATTTCTGCAATACGCTTAAGTACGCGTTCATTGTTTGCTTTCTGAGCGTCAGTGATACCGCCCTTGATTTCGTCAGCAGTCTTGAAGTCAGCTGCGTCTGAACGGAAGATGATTGACGGAACAGCCATCTTAAGAACATCCCCAACTCTGATTACGAGAACGTCTACGCTGATTTTGCCTTCAACTGTGCTTGTCATGCCAAGAGTATCTGTTGCAGTAAATACAAACGGATAATCCATAGCCGACTGAACAAGTTCGCCGTTGTTGCCGCGTCCATCCCATACGATGCGTTCTGTAATTGTGTTTTTACCTGCAACTGACCAGAAGTTCTTTCCGTTTTCAGGGTCGTTGATGCGGAATGACCAGTTCTTGAGCGGAACTGCGCTGTTACCCTTGAGCTGGATGTAAAGGTCATCGTCTTCGCCGTCGTTATCCGGGCTGAAGTATTTTGGTGCAGTTTTAACGGAAAGCTGCGGAGGTGTAACTGTACAGATAAATGCTGAAGAAACTGCATTTACAGTGTTACCCTTTTCATAAGCAATGGAGAGGTTACCTGTAAAGGCACCTTCTGCAACCTTGCCTTCTCCGTTAAGACCGTCCCAGTTGATTACAGCAGGAAGATTTTTTGAATCTGCACTGGACCACTTTCTCACAGATTTTCCTTCAGGAGTTGTGATGCTGAATGCCCATTCGCTGATTCCTTCTGTAAGGCTTGTGCGGATTGTAAACTTCTGAACATCAGCATTTCCGTCAGCATTCGGTGAGAATGCGTCCAGGTCTGCTGTTACATATGCTTTAGTTTCGCGTTTATCAACTGTAAGACCTGTGATTTCTGTACTTGCCTTGTTTCCGGCAGCATCAGTGCTTGCAAATACCATCTTGTATGAGCCGTCAGCAACCTTGTTGCCGTTGTCGTCAGTACCGTCCCAGCCGAATGCAGGAACGCTTCCCTTCCATGAGTATGAGCGTACAGCCTTTCCACTTGAATTGAGAACTGTTGCTGTCCAGAGATCTTCTTTTGAAGTCTTTGCTGTTACAGGAACTGAATCACGGCTTCCGTCTCCATCCGGAGAGAATACTGTGTATGGAACTGTTACATCGATGCTTGGTGCAACTGAGTCAATTACAAATACCTGTGAAGAAGTTTTTGCTTCTGCTCCGTTTGCGGCAACTGTAGAAAGAATTGCAACGTACTGTCCGTCATCAAGGCGGCTTCCATCATTACCAAGACCGTTCCAGCCGATGAATGAAGGAAGGGCGCGTTCTGCACTTTCTTTCCAGACAACAGCCCCCTTGGAGTTCTGAATTTCAATTGAATAAGACTTAACGCTTGAACCGGATTTTACGATAGGTGAAAGTTTAACCTGAGTCTTGGCCGGATTGAATGCAGCCGGACTTACAGCAAGGATAAGTTCGGTCTTGCTTGTATCAAGAGAGAATGCAGATTCCTTAATATTTGTTTTGTTACCGGCTTCATCAGTTGCAGTAAGTGTGTAGCGGTAGTTACCGTCTTTTGCAAGTTTGTTGTCTGCATCAAGACCATTCCATTCAACCTGTTCCGGCAGGAACGAGCCGAATTCAAATGTTTTAACTACTGCACCGTCTGGACCTGTAATTGTACCTGTCCAGTTATTAACAGGAGCACCGGTTTCGATTGCTGTAACCTGTTTGATTACGAGAGCATCGAGGTTTCCGTCTCCATCCGGAGAGAACATATTGCTTTCGAGAGAAACCTTGGCTTCCGGGCTTGTTGTATCCAGAACGAATGCAGGAGACCTGATAGGATCTGTTACAAAGCCGTTGAGGTATTTTGCCACAACCTTTGTTGAATACTGTCCTTCCGGAACGTTTTTGCCGTCGTCTGTTTTACCGTCAAAAGAAATTGACTGAGGAGGATTGTCTGTTCCCCTGTAAGTGCGTACGGCCTTTCCGTCAACGCCTTCAACAGTAACTGTCCATTCAACAAGTTTGTTGCCGGTCTTAGCCTGGTCAGGGGTCGGAATCTTAAGGTCAAAATTGATTGTATCATTTGTTCCGTTGCCGTTCGGTGAAAAATATTTTGAACCAACGAGTGCAATGTTTGTAGCAGGTTTTTCTGCTGAATAAATGATGTTTGTTACACCGGCAGCGTTGCTTACGTTACCTGCGCGGTCAGTTGCCGTAATTTTGTAACTGTAAACACCGTCTTTAACAGGAGTTCCGGCATCGTTTGTACCGTTCCAGTCAAATTTAATCGGTTCACTTTCTGTCCACTTGAATGTGCGTACCGGGTTACCTTCATTGTCGCTGAAGATACCTGTCCACAGGTCTTCAAGAGAACCGGACTGTTTCAAAGTCAAAACAGCCTTGGCGCCTTCACCAAAGATTTTTGCATCCTGGGACGGCTGTGTAAGTTCAATTTCCGGAGCTGTGTTATCAACGATTACAACAAGCGGATGGCTTGATGCTGAGTTGCCGTTGTCATCAGTTGCCGAAAATGAATATGTATATTTTCCGTCAGGAGCAACTTCACCGTTGTCCATAATTCCATTCCATGAAACAGAAGAAGGAATATCAACTCCCTGTTTTGGAGTAATGAGCTGTTTAAAAAATCTCTTGAATCCGACTTTTGCAGGACGTTTTTCCTTGTTACCGATTGTGCGGACAATATTACCCTTTTCGTCGCGGATTTCGAATGCCCATTCGCTTACATAGCGTTTTTCTTTAATCTGGAGAGGAACTTCCAGCACATCCTGTACACCGTCGTTGTTAGGCGAAATGTAAACAGGACCTTTTTCTGCATAAATGCCTGCTGCAAACAAAATTGCAGCTGAAGCAAGAACTAATTTTTTCATAATTATTCTTCTCCCCAAAGTATGATTTTAGGAGCTTCTGTATCTTTGAGACCAAGATTAAGAAGGGCACCAACACTGACAGCGTTGATTTTTTTGTACATCTGCTGCCATGCTGCGCTGACAGTCATTTCGCTCTGCTGCCATCCCTTGTTTGTAAGGAATGAACCGTCTTTTGAATTGAACATAAACTTACAGCTTACGCCAACGCTCGGCATAACGTTTTTTGCTCCTTCCGAATACTCTCTTGCGTCATATTCCCAGCCGGAAGCTACATTTACGATTCCGCCGAATACCATCTGAACACCTGCGTCCAGAACAAAGTTCTGGAATCCCGGAGCACTGATATCTACAGAAGCACCGATTTCAAGTTTTTTGTTGTTGAACAATGTTGCTGCAACACCGGCTTTTGGAGTTGCAAGTGCCGGCCAGTCAGAAGCATCCGACCCCTTAATACCGTGGTTTGTAGTTTCGCTGTACATTTTACCAAGGTTAAGAAGGGCTGCAGAAAAACGTACATTCTGCATAAATGCAAGGTCCCCGAATAGGTAAAGGGCACCCATGTCTACAGCGCCCAGCCAGTCTGAATCATAGCCGTAGAAAAGACCTACATTGCCGCTCATACCGATTGCAAGTTTGTCCGTAACATCTTTTGCAAAGCACGCATTAAAGTGAATATTATTTCCTACCTGCATGCGGTCAAACGGAACCCATACACCCTGCAGAAGGAAGGAAGAAACGCCCCATCTTGAAGGGAAAAGGATGCCGGCCTGAGTTGCGCCGCCTACAGATTCATTTGAATCAGAACTGTCAAAAAGCATAGTTCCTGCAACATCAAGAACAATACGCTGTTCAAAAGCAGTAAGAGCAGGATTGTTGACTACCGAAGCCGGAGTTACATTAAAAATTGCGCCTCCTGCTGACGAAGAGGCTCCGCTCAAAAGTTGTGGTTCAGTGAGGCGGAGAAAATTCTGGCCTCCTGCCGGCGGATTATAAGCTGCCAATACAGACACGCTTAACAAAGCCGTTGCTGCTGCTAAAAGTTTTTTTATCATAACTGGATAAACCTCCATAATAAAGTTATACCAAAAAAAATGAATAACTAAAATAACATTATTGTAAAAATCATATAAAATATCATCATCCCGAAAATCGTTTTGAGATATTGGATATTCAAAAAAAAGACCCATGTGATATTTCTATCACTGGGTCCTGGAAGGCTCAGAGCAAACACACTAAAACTCTTATACCATTCAACTCAACGTTTTTTAAATAAACCTCTCACCAATGTCGTTGGCATATGTAAAATACTTTTCAAAAAGAAAGGTATTAACACACTGTTTTATAACATCATTATAATTATTACACGATTTACGGCATATTTCAACGTTTTAGGGAAAAATAATCAACAAATTTACAATTTTTGTCAGAGTGTTTTTCAAACTTAAACTTTTTGAGATACAGACATATAAAACTTGACAATTCTGTTATATTTGTTCATATTTAAACTATGGCAAATTCTACTGGACTGTCATTTTTCCAGCGACTATTTTCATCTCTCTTCAGCGGCAACGATCAGGAAGCAGAAAAACGACGATTACTTAAAGCAATATCAAAAAACCTCTCGCGTTCGGGTTATAAATTTTACAAACAGAGTTCAGACCAGATTCTTCCTGCATTTGGAAAATTCTTTTATGACACTTATAAACTTTTATCTCAGGCGCAGGTATTTTTTCAGGGACAGCCAAATCCCAACTACTACAAAAATATCGTAATCGACGCCTGCCAGAGCGAAAACCAGAAACAGATTTCAGAAAGCCTCACAGAAGAATCAATCATGATGGCATCAAAAAGTATGCCGTTTGACCAGTTAAAGGCAAAAATCAAGGCAGATACAGATGCATACATGTCAGAATTCGACATGGACAAAATCACAAAGACTGACGCTCTTTATACAAAACTTCTTGGCTTTAAGGCACTGTGTCTCTACGACTACTACTTTATGCTCAAGAAATTTGATTCAACCATTAAGGAAGGTGATTTTAACCGTTCTCCAAAACTTGAACCTATTGACGCGGCATATGTGGCAGACGACTTAAAGGACTTTCTTTCAATCGTGTACAGTCTTCCGCTTGATGACGACTGGTCAGACCTTATGGCTTTATTCAAGGCGGCAAAAGGTGTTGAACCGGTAAAACCAGGCCAGTGGAATAAACTCGTAAGTAAATTCAGACAGCTGCGCGACAACAGGGTTTTTGACATGATAATCCAGCTCATTACAAAGGATCCGTCCTACGCAACAGATGTTGCCCTCAAGCAGGAACACGTAGTTGAGCCGTTCCTTGAGTCAATCAAAAACCAGACTTCACAGACACTGCGCAAGCTCGAAAACGACCAGAAAAATTCAAAAATCGACAGTCTTTTAGTACAGATTTTTAATACAAACGCAGTTGTAATTCTTAAAAATTACACGGAACAGAACAGTTCAACATACGAAAAACGCAACCTCGGAAAATTCGAGTATGCCCGCCCCCTCAACTACATGAAGGCCTTTTTAATTGAATTTGTAAAGCGTGATGTCCGCGAATACTCGGATCTCGTTTTAATCCGCGGAAAATGGACAACAATTCCGGTAAGCAACCAGATGAGCGATGACTACCACATGCTGCTCGAGCTTTCGGATACAATTACATCGTTTGACGACAAGATGAACGAAGAAGCCGAAATCGGTTCAAAACTTAAAACACTGCTTCCACGCGCAGACCGCGACCGCGAAGCAAACAATATCATTCACACTACTTTAAAAGACGTAAACTCTGTTGCAAAGGAATATCTTGTAAACGGAACCAAGGCCATGATTTCTTACGCAAAGACGCTCAAAATGCTCATCGAAGATCATCAGAAGCCAAAGGGTGAATTAATCATGAACTGGAAGGAACTGGACCGCTACGCAGAGCACCCTGTTCACCAGCTTGGTGTTGAAGTTTACAAAAAGATTTACCTCTTTGTTAACCTCATGCAGGGTCTCCTGTAGTTCTATCTTTTTTAACGGCGTTTAATAATTCTCTCGGAAAGTTTAGTTCCTGCAAATTGAATCAGGGCAACCATTAATATGATTACGATTACTGCGCTGATCATAACATCCGTGCGGAATCTCTGATAACCGTAACGGATTGCAAGGTCCCCAAGACCGCCGCCGCCGAGAGTTCCGGCCATTGCCGAGTAACTGATAAGGTTGATGATGGTAAGTGTGATTCCGCTGACTACCGACGGAAGAACTTCCGGCACGAGCACTTTATAGATAATCTGCCAGTTTGTTGAACCCATTGCGCGGGCCGCTGTAATTACGCCCGGGTCAATTTCGATAAGGCTTGTTTCGATAACACGGGCAACAAAAGGAGCGGCCGCAATCGAGAGCGGAATAATTGTTGCCGCAGTTCCGATTGCCTTACCAAGGATTGCGCGCGTCATTGGCAGAAGAACAATCATTAAAATTACAAAAGGGAACGAGCGCAGAACATCAACAATCCGGCTCAGTACAAGGTTAAGAACTTTTTTTGGCATAATTCCGGTCGGACCTGTCACAAAGAGCAGAACTCCCAGAGGAAAACCGATTATTACAGAAAACAAAGTGGAAAAGAAAACCATAATCAATGTTTCTACAGTAGACTGTCCCACAAGACTAATTATCTGATTCATTTTTTTCTACTCCTACACCGTTTTCTTTTAAAAATTCTATTGCCTTTTGAATTTCTGCTTCGTCGCCGATAAAGTCGATTAACATTGCGCCAACTTTATCCCCCTGCACCGACTGAATTCCACCGGCACGGATATTGTATTCAATATCGAATTTTTTGGCGGTCTGGCTCAACAAAGGCATGTCAGTTTTGTCGCCGTAAAAGCGGAGGTAATAATTTCCGCCGTCATTGCTCCAGCGTACAATCTTTTCGGTTTCTTCTCCGTCTTCTTCTGGAGTAAGATGGTTGAGAAAGTCTTTTGTAACTGGAGACTTGGGATTCATAAAGATTTCTTTTACAGTTCCCTGTTCAACAATCTGACCTTCATTTACAACGGCAACCTGACTGCAGGCATCGCGTACAACTTCCATCTGATGTGTAATCATAACGACTGTCAGGTTCATCTGTTTTTGAATTTTCCTGATCAAATCAAGAATCGAGCGTGTTGTTTTTGGATCCAGGGCACTTGTAGCTTCATCACAAAAGAGAATATCAGGTTCGTTTGCAAGGGCACGGGCGATTGCAATACGCTGCTTTTGTCCGCCTGAAAGCTGGCTTACAGGAGATTTTGCCCTGTCACTTAAGCCTACAAGTTCAAGAAGTTCCTTTGTGCGCTGTTTGATTCTGGCTTTTGGAGTTCCTGTGATTTCCATAGGATATGCAATGTTCTGTTCGGCATTTCTTGAACTGAACAGATTGAAATTCTGGAAAATCATTCCGATACGGCGGCGGCGTTCAATCAGGGCCTTGCCTTCAAGGTTATCAACACGGTTTGAATCGTACCAGACTTCCCCGGAATCAGGCTTTTCCAGAAGGCTGATCAGGCGGACAAGAGTTGACTTTCCTGCCCCGCTCTTTCCGATAATTCCAAATATTTCGTTGGAAGGAATATGCAGACTTACGTTGTTTACCGCATGAACAGAAACGGCGTTATCTGACTCGTATAACTTATCAAGATTCTTTAATTCAATATTCATAGCTAATTCAATACTGAGTCTACAAGTTTTTTGAACTCTGCGTCAATTGCAACATCTTTTTCGCCCGGCAGCCCCTGAATGTGGAAGGTACCGTCTTCGCTCTGGACAATTGCATTTGAATTATCGGCTTCGAGATATTTGATATTGTTATTGTTCTTGGCAAGTCCCGCAAAGAGGAACGGATGACTTGCGTAGTCGTTTTCGAGGCTTTCGATTTCTTCGGCGTCTTCAATCTGTTCTTCTTCCTGAACAATGTCTGAGAGAGGAACATCTTCAACAGGAAGTTCAGGCTCTTCTTCGTCCAGGGCAGGAGGCTGTTCATCAAGGAATGAGAAGTCCATCGGGCCTGCGGCAAAACTTTCAACGTATTTTTCGTCTTCCGGTTTAACCGTCTGTTCAGGCAGCGGCGAACCGAATTCCTGTTCTTCTTCTATTTCATCGTTATCAACAGGACGCGCTGACGGCTCTGTGTTTGCGTTATCGGCAAACTCCTGGAACTCTTCTGTCATGTCTTCCGCGTCAAGGCTTTCAGGAATAACGTCAACAGTGTCTGCAGTCTCTGCCTCGTCGAGCTCTTCTGCCTCTTCGACTGCGTCTACAGGCTCGGCGTCTTCAAGTTCTTCGGCTTCTTCGGCTTCTTCAAGCGGCTCTGCTTCGTCGAGCTCTTCACCTTCTTCAACAACGTCAACCGGCTCTGCTTCGTCAAGCTCTTCGGCCTCTTCAACAACGTCTGCCGGTTCTGCTTCGTCGAGTTCTTCGGCTTCTTCGACAGCGTCAACTGGTTCTGCTTCGTCGAGTTCGTCTGCTTCTTCGACAACGTCTACTGGCTCTGCCTCGTCGAGCTCTTCTGCTTCTTCGACAGCATCTACAGGCTCAGCCTCGTCGAGTTCTTCGGCTTCTTCAACAACGTCTGCAGGTTCTGCTTCTTCAAGTTCTTCGGCTTCTTCTATCGGCTCTGCTTCGTCAAGTTCTTCGGCTTCTTCTATCGGCTCTGCTTCGTCGAGTTCTTCGACTTCTTCGACAGCGTCTACTGGCTCTGCCTCGTCAAGTTCTTCGGCTTCTTCTATCGGCTCTGCTTCGTCCAGTTCTTCGGCCTCTTCGACAGAGTCAACAGGCTCTGCCTCGTCCAGTTCTTCGGCTTCTTCTACAGCGTCAACTGGCTCTGCTTCGTCAAGTTCTTCGGCTTCTTCGAGATCTTCTGCTTCTTCAATTTCCTCTGCTTCATCTGAAGCAGGAACCGCAGGACTAACCGGAGCCGGCTGAACGCCTGCGCCTGTAACCTGTGCGGCCTGAATTTTCAGTGTACCGCTTCCAAGTACGTCTTCGAGGACGCGGCGGAGTTCTACACTATCGATGGCGGCTTTTACGCCTGCGCTTCCGGCCTGGTGCGAACCGAGGGACGCAAGTATTTCTGTCCAGTTGCGCTCAAGAAGGGCGTCAACTTCTTCGCGGTGTTTTTTGCCGCGGCTTCCAAGGCTTGCGCGGATTTCGTCCGAGAGTGCTTCTTTTCTGTTTGTGATATTCTGCGGCAGGGCCTTTAAGTCGCCGTCCTGACCGTTGATGTATTCGGTAATAAATGCTAGCTGGAACCGTCTGATTCTGTCCTTGATGACAACCATATCGTCGTGGCGCAGGTTAAACACGAGGAAAACAAGCAGAAATAATGTAATAAAGAATAAAACCAATAGCAGAACGCGGATTCCGAGTCCTACCGTAAAAATATCGTCATCGTATACAAAGCCGATAAAGTTTGCGTTTTTTGAGTCTGTTGAATTCAACCTGGAGAATAAAATCCAGCCGTGCTCAGAAACAAGTTCTGTTGCCGCAGTTTCTTCTTCTGTGCTTGCCTGACTCAATTCTTCATTATTAAGTTCTGTGCCCTGCTGGTTTGCCTTGTCCACGAGCTTGTAGGCACCGCTCATGTAAATGCTCTGCTCATTCAACAAAGTAGAATCACTGTTTGAATTCAATTTTTCTGCGATGGCGCCTTTTAAGGCTTCAATTGCAGTTTTTGACAAATCGAGGTTTCTGTACGGGAGACCAAAAATATAGGCCGAATTATTGTCGTTCAAAACTAAAAATTCTGCCGAGTCCTTTTCGCTTAAGGTGATGATGTTTTTAGAAAAGAGGTAGCGGACAAAATCTGTGGCCTGACAGTAAAACAATATCAGACATTTTTCGGTCTGGATATTTTTGTCGTTTTTGCCTGTAAAAGGAACAGAGTAAATAATTCTGTTTTTGGCGCTGTCGTTGTAAATTGAATATTTCGAATCTTCTTCCACAGCAAAGCGCGAAAATTTAGGTTCGTTCAGGCCGGATGAAATGGAAGAATAATCTTCGTAAACAACTTTCTTATCATCCTGGCGTTTTTTATCGCTTTCAAATGTACTGTAATGAATTTTGCGTCCGGTCGAATCTACAATCCGCACACCAAGAAGATAAGGAGAAGAAGCAAATAATCTTGCGCACACAACAGAGCGGTTTTTAACATCTTCGTCAGAGGCCCTGCCCTGTGTAAATGAAGCAATCGACGGGTCAGAAGCAAATTCAACAAAGCGCTCAGAAAGAATCTGTGTGTACTGTTTGTGCTGTTTTTCAAGGTCGTTAATTTTCTGTTCAATTGGTCTTCGCACGGCAGGCTG
>JAEENG010000156.1 GCA_016283615.1 Treponema sp. | reverse complement strand
GGTGCCTGGGGTGCCAGATTTTTGTTCTGTAGAATCCTCGGTGTAGCTGTCATCTTGAAGGTTTTGCAGAAGGTGTTTTACTGTGTAAGTTGAATTTACAACCTTCGGCTCCTGGCTTGTCGTTGAAAAGCTGCAGGAAACAAAGTTCAATAAGAGGCTTGTGCAGAGAAAAAGTGCAAATGCCCGTGTTAAATAAGAAAACCAACTTTTTGAAATAGTCATGGGACACTCCGGATTAATAATAATATAATATTATTTTATCAAGACTTTAAGAATAAAACTAGTTTTTCTTTTGGGGTTTGAAAAAGGGTGAGGAAAAAAAATGCTTGGTTTAAGCCAGGCAATGACAGGGAGTCGGAACAGTCTATTACTACCGTTTGTACCAGTAGTAGCTGCTGTAGGTGTCCTTGAAATAAGTGGCGTTTGTTGCCGGGGCGCTTACGTCGGTTAAGGTTCCGCCGGCTTTGTTCTCCCAGTTGCTGGAGTACGTTGTTCTGTACCAGGTTGTCGTGTCTATAAATGAGATGGATGTGAGTTTAGAGCAGCCATTGAAAGCGTAGTAACCAATTGAAGTAACAGAGTCAGGAATTGTGACCGAAGAAAGTGAAGAGCAGCTACTGAAAGCGTAGCCTTTAATAGAAGTAACCGAGTCTGGGATATTGACAGAAGAAAGTGAAGTGCAGCCAAGGAAAGCTCCGAAACCAATAGAAGTAACAGAGTTAGGAATAGTGACAGAAGAAAGTGATTTGCAGTAACAGAAAGCGTCATCGCCGATAGAAGTAACGGTGTCTGGAATGGTGTATGTGGCAGATTTTTTACCTGCAGGATATTTAATTAGAGCAGTTGCATCTTTGTTAAACAGAACTCCGTCTATACTGGAATAGTTTGTATTATTAGAATCCACAGTAATCATTCTTAAACTTGTGCAGTATGAGAAAGCTTGGCTGCCAATAGAAGTAACGGACTCTGGAATAGTGACAGAAGTAAGTGATTCGCAGCATCTGAAAGCGTTGTGCTCAATAGAAGTAACGGAGTCAGGGATAGTGACAGAAGAAAGGGATGTACAGCTATCGAAAGCTTGGCTGCCAATAGAAGTAACGGACTCTGGAATAGTGACAGAAGTAAGTGATTTGCAGCCAAAGAAGGCGATGCTGCCAATAGAAGTAACAGTGTCTGGAAAAGTAATCCCTGAAAGTTTTGAACAATCCTTAAATGTATAAGCAGGAATAGATGTAAGTTCTGTTGTCTGTGATAAATCAAGATTTACTTTGTATGATGAATTCTTAATCGCAGATGCTATTGCTGTTAAATCACTGTCTGACAGTTCCCCGGTTACTACGATTGTTGAGTTTTCTGTCAATGCTGATGTAACTTCTCTGATGTTTTCTTTTGTAACAAAATAAGTTGAAGCGGCTACCTCCCACTGGGCTGTAAGAGTTATGGCCTTTTTAACAATGTAACCGGCTTCAATTGAGGCACCGTCAAGGAACCAGCCTTTAAAGCTGTAATTTGTCTGTGTCAGATCCGGGAGGTCGGCTGTGGTTAGGACATATCCGTATTTTACAGTCTTGCTTGCAGGAGGTTCCCCGTATGTTGAACTGTAAGAAACTGTGTAAGTATTTCTGTCGTAGTAGATTTGTATAACTGTTGTGCCGTCGGCCTGGATTGTGGCCTGTGTAAAGGTTTTGGCTGTAAAGCCTTCGTAGGTTTTTGCGGCCGCAGCTGTCTGAGTGCCGGATTTGCCCGATTTTGGCTCTGAGGCTTCTTCGTCCTCGGTGTAGCTGTCATCTGCAAGGTTTTGCAGAAGGTGTTTTACTGTGTAAGATGCAATGATTTCATTCCACAGGGCTGTAATAGTTATATCCGTTTTAACTGTGTATCCTGCATCAATTGAAGCACCGTCAAGACGCCATCCGTTAAAACTTAAAACTGTATCGGGCAAAAGCGGGAGGTCGGCTGCGGTGAGTACATATCCGTATTTAACAGTCTTTGATGCAGGAGGTTCCCCGTATGTTGAACTGTAAGAAATTGTGTAAGTGTTTCTGTCGTATTTGATTTCTACAACTGTTGAGCCGTCGTCGTTGATTGTAGCCTGTTCAAAGGGTATTGCTGTAAAACCCTCGTAGGTTTTTGCTGCGGCAGCTGTCTGGGTGCCTGGGGTGCCAGATTTTTGTTCTGTAGAATCCTCGGTGTAGCTGTCATCTTGAAGGTTTTGCAGAAGGTGTTTTACTGTGTAAGTTGAAT
>JAEENG010000155.1 GCA_016283615.1 Treponema sp. | reverse complement strand
TGCGTACCTTGCGTGTGTGGTAGTAGTCCATGTTCTGAACCCACTTAACCTGAAGGCCTGCCTTAACGAGTGGAAGTTCATCTTCGTGTGATTTTTTAGATTCAATAACCCAGAAGTGGAAAAGTTCAGCTGAGTCAAGGAGCTTGTCTTCGTAGCCGAGTTTTTCGCAGAGGTTTTCTGCCTGAGTCTTGCCGTTTTCTTCTTTTGCAAGGAGAGGGAAGTATCCCGGAACGATGCGGTCAACGAGACATGAACAAACGTCACATGCTTCGTCAAACCAGTTGATAAAGTCCGGTCCGAGCTGCCACATTTCTGCGTAGCGGAGGATGTTGATGCGGAGGTTGAGACCTGCCTGGTCAGAAAGTTCACAAGGAATAAGAATCATACCCTTTGAAAGGTCGCCCTTAAATGCCTGGAATCTCTTGTACAAGAAAGCTGTAACTTTTGCAGGGTAGTTTTTCTGTGGTTTCTGATCGAGTGTTACTGGAACACCGTCGATTTCTGTATCAAAACGGATACCTGCTTCTGTTGTGTTTGAAATAAGGAAGCGGAGATCCGGTGAAGATGCAAGTGCGATGTAATCATCGTAGTTTGTGTATGGGTTGATAGAACGGCTTACAGAATTGATTGCGCGTGTTTCTACAGTTGGTTTTCCGTCTTTCATACCGCGGAGAACTGTTGTATAAAGGTTGTTCTGTTCGTTCATTGCATCGATCATACCTTTTTCGAGCGGCTGAACGATTACGATGTTACCGTTAAAGTCTGTTTTTTCGTTAACGATATCAATCTGCCAGTCAACAAATGCACGAAGGAATCCGCCTTCACCAAACTGAATGATTTTTTCCGGGCGTTTTACTGTCTTAACAACGTCCTTAATCGATTTAAGTGCCATAAAAAGGAGCCTCCAGGAGTCCATTAAATAATGATGTATTCTTATAAAACACAAAAAATTGAATTTATATAAGAGTTTTTTCAATATATCATTTTAATGGACGCTTGTCGATATAATGGTTGAATTCGACCTTTTTGAGGTATTTGAGGGAGTGAAAAGCAAAAAAAATATAAAAAAAACTTGTACAAAAAAGAACTACTTGTAAAAAAACCGACATACCTATATCATTAATATACAAGGAAGAGGCGACATGAAGGATAATCAAACAGGAAAGAGAATAGGATTTGCGCTTAACTCGATTCACTTTGGTGCTTCGTTAACATTGTGGCGCAGACTTGCTAATTTTGCTGCTCAGAAAAATGGTTCGTTCTTTATCTTTCCGGGCGGAAGACTGGACAAGACTTCCAGCACAGAGCGCCTTCGTAATTCTATTTTTTCTCTCGTCAATTCAGAAAACCTTGACGGTGTTATCAGCTGGGCTTCCAGTATGGGTAGTGATGTACCGGAAGAAGACATGCTCGAATTCCACCGTAAACTCGGAAACCTTCCTTATGTAACAATCGGACAGAAAATCCTTAACCATCCGGACGTTTCTTTTGACGCATACGCCGGAATGAAGGACCTTACAAGACACTTTATTCAGGCTCACGGTGTAAAAAAAATCGCATTCATCCGCGGACCAAAAAACCATGAATCTGCAGAAGACCGCTTCAGGGGTTACATCGATGCCCTTAAAGAAGCCGGCATAGAACCAAACGAACGCCTCATCACAGAAAACATTGACTGGCAGGAAGGCGAACTCGGTGCCCGCGAACTTTACGAAGAAAAAGGTCTTGTTCCCGGCAAGGATTTTGACGCACTTCTTTCTGCAAGTGACATGATGACTCTTGCGGCCGCAGAATGGTTCGAAAAGCGCGGTTACAACATTCCAAAAGATTACATTGTCGGAGGATTCAACGATTCTTCCGAGAGCCATATTTATTCAACTTCGTTCTCGACTGTCCACATGCCGATGGAACGCATGGGCACTCTTGCTTACGAAAAACTCAACGACATTCTTGAAGGCGACAAGGTTGTAGAAGACACCTGTCTTCCGGCTTACACCGTAATCCGCGAAAGCTGCGGCTGTAACAACCTCAAACAGCTTCTCGACTTTTACGACAACAAAGTCCGCATCAAGACCCGTGACCAGCTTCTTGATGAACTTGTAGACCTTTTTAAAGTGGACGAAGATACACGCCAGAGAGTTTTTGTTCCGCTTTTTGAAGCTCTTTTTGAAAACAACCAGACTGAATTCTTCCGTCTGTTGAATGAAGACCTGATTACTTACTTCCAGCACGAAGGTGAACTTTCAAACATCTTTACCGCAATCAAGCTTGTAAGAAGTTCAAACTGTCTCCCGGAAGAATACGTTCATAAAATCGTACACACTGTAAGCCTGATGGTTCCTCAGATTCAGGGACGCATTGCGGCAAACCGTCTGTACGCCAACGAAAAACTTTCTGCAATTATCAGCGGGCTCAAGAGTGAACTTTTGTC
The DNA here is from genome assembly GCA_016283615.1 of Treponema sp. Classification (GTDB taxonomy): domain Bacteria; phylum Spirochaetota; class Spirochaetia; order Treponematales; family Treponemataceae; genus Treponema_D. Next base: position 37,867 of record JAEENG010000155.1, on the reverse strand, counting down.
TGCTCACGACCGCTCTACTTTGATAAAAATTCTTTCAGAATTCCTTACCCAGATTGGCATCCGCAGCGCAACTCTTGTTCTCTACGAAAACGACGAACTTTCGCGCTACATCGGCGGATTTAACGATACAGGCGAGATTCGTCTGGAAGAAGTTTTGTTCCCGTCTAAGCTTCTGGTTCCGAGCCGCTTCCAGCATGAATTTGAATACGGCGTTTATGTAATTCAGCCGCTGTTTATGGCAGACCAGTCGCTCGGCTACATCATTACAGGCTACTCTGACTGCGACGGAAACATTTACGAAGACCTGCGTGCCGCAATCAGTAACACAATGCAGAGCATCTTCCTCTTTGAAGAAATCAGCAAGGCCCGCCAGCTCGCTGAGCAGGCTGAATTTGCAAAAACAGAATTCTTTGCGAATGTCGGCAGTGACCTTTGTGACCCGCTCAAAGATTTGTCTGCAAAAGTTACCCAGATGGAAACCAACATCAACAACGGTATTCTTGACCAGGACATTTTGTCCGAGCAGTTAATCTTCTTAAAAAGCCAGATTGAATCCCAGCTTCAGAAGACAGAAACCCTCGTAGATTTGACAAGGTCTCAGGTTGATGACCTTCCGATGGATAAAAAACTGTTTGATATCCGCCAGGTTCTCCCTGGAAGCATTGTTGCCGCAATGAACATCGATGTTCCGTTGATTTACGGTGACCCGGAACGCTTAAAGAAGGCCCTGCAGACTCTCTTCGGAGACGGTGAAGGTTCAATGACAATTCATGCTGAACCACACGGCCTCGAAATTCACGTAAAATCCAAACTTCTCGACTGGCAGAAGCCTGAACTTCTGCTCGCAGAAAAAATCATTCTTTTGCAGTACGGCGAAGTTAATAAAATTGATGAATTTTCTACTATTGTTACCCTTCCATGGCCTAACCTTGCGGGTCTTCCTCCGGTTAAGCAGGATATTGAAACAAGAGGAATCATCAACCTGTCCGTTAAGGCTCCGAATGTTGAATTATTCAATCTGCCGATGGAAAACTACAACAAGGATTCTTCAAGCCAGCAGGACAGCTGCAATCTGCTGTACTGGAAGCCGGACAACGCGCCTATCGACGAATGGGTAAAAGTTTACAGCCTGCGTCATAACGACAAAATGTTCCGTGCCCCGCTGCTCTGTTACAGCCATGAGCTTATCGGCCACAACTTTGTCGAAATGCTTGAATTCCAGGTACGTACACAGAAAGCCGCTCCGGTTCTCTTTGTTAACTGTATCCACACACGCTTCGGCACATGGGCTACGGATTCAAACAGCGTAAGCATTCAGTCAATGGGTGAATTTGAACATATTCTGAGCGAAATCACACCTTCCCTCATCGTATTTGAAAAGATTGACGAAGACAGCATCAAGCGCATCCGCCAGAATTCAAAAACAGTACTTGTTCCGATTCTTGTCCTGCCGGATTCAATAATGTCAGACGAAGAAGTAGACATGCTGTGTTCTCATCCACGTATTATTTTGTGCAACCGCGGTGCGGCCGAAAGCGAACAGTTCAACGAACGAATTCATGCAATTCTTTCCGGCGACGAAATTCTTCCGCCTCATACCGGTGCGCTCGTTAAAAAAGCAATTCTTTACCTTAATAAAAATGCTTCGCAGCAGATTGTCCGATGGAAGCTTGCGGACACTGTACACGTCAGCGAAGATTATTTGACCCGTATCTTCCACAAGGAAATCGGTCTTTCCCTGTGGGAATACCTGAACAGGCACAGAATTTATCTGGCAACCAAAATGCTGTTGGAAACAAATGACACCATTTACGAAATTGCCGAAAATACAGGCTTCCAGGATCAGGCGTACTTCTGTAGAGTCTTTAAGAAGATTTACGGGGTTCCACCTGGCAAAATTCGCACAAAACAGTAACTTTTGTTAAATGATAGTACGGTTTTGTCCAATAAAATACTTGTAAATTATAAGCATTAAACGATAAAATAATAGAACTGAGGTTAAATATGAACGCACAAGAAACAACTGTTCTTAAGGCTCCAAAGAAAAATCTTTGGAAGAATATTAAGAGACATTATTCTGTCTATGCGCTGCTCGTTATTCCGGCTGTTTACTATGCTATCTTAAAGTATGGTCCAGTTATCAACGGACAGATTGCATTCAAGAGCTTTATGCCTAGCGATGGTGTATGGGGTAGTACCTGGATCGGATTTGGAAACTTCATCGACTTTTTCAAATCATTCTATTTTACAGAACTTCTCCGCAACACAATCGGATATAGTCTGGCAAAACTTTTGATTTGTGTACCGCTCTCAATTATTCTTGCGGTAACTCTTTATGAATGTACACACGACATTCTCCGCCGCGTAGTACAGACATTGGCTTACTTACCACACTTCCTTTCATGGGTTATTATGTATGGTATCCTTCTTGTTCTCCTTGCACCAGGCGATGGTATGGTTAACGATATCATCAAGTTCTTCTCTGGTTCAGACGAAGGTATCGACTTCCTTACTAATGTAAAAACATTCCCTGTAATCGTAATCATTTCTGATGCCTGGAAGGAAATGGGATGGGCTGCAATTATCTTCATCGCTGCCTTGATGGGTATCGACCCTTCATTGTTCGAAGCTGCCATGGTTGAAGGTGCTTCTGCTGTACAGCGTGTATGGTACATTACAATCCCTTCTATCCGTCCGGTTATCGTAACTGTAGTTCTTCTTAAGCTTGGTACTATCCTTGATGCTGGTTTTAACCAGATGTTCATGTTGTACTCTGTTCCGGTTTATTCTGTTGCCGATATCATCGATACATGGGTTTACCGACAGGGTCTCTTACAGTTCAAGTTTGCTCTTGCAACTGCAGTAGGTATCTTCAAGGGTGTTATTGGTATGCTCCTTGTAATGACTTCAAACGCTGTTGTTAAGAAAATAGCAGATTCTTCACTCCTGTAATTCGAGGTAATAGAGATGACTAAGACAAAGACAGTTAAATTAACAGCAGGCGACCGTACATTCTATTTTTGTATCAATGCCTTCCTTATTTTTATTGGTATTGTAATTGCAATTCCAATGTGGAGTACAATCACTCTTTCATTCCGTCCAAACGACTTTATCGGAACAAACTTTGAAGGTATGTTCCTCCCTGTATGGAAATGGGACGTTTCAGCTTATAAGGCTCTTCTTGGAAACGCAGGGTTCATCAGTGCTTTCTGGAACTCTATGAAAATCATGGTATTCGGTGTTATCACAGCTTTGTGTCTGACAGTTCCAATGGCATACTGTATGTCAGTACCTGATCTTCCTGGACGTAAAGCATTAAACTACTTCGTATTGATTCCATACTTGTTCAACATCGGTTTGATTCCAACATACCTCGTTGTAACAGGTCTTCACCTTACAAACCACCTTACATCAATCTTCTTGCCGGGTGCCATCGGTACTTACAACTGTTTGATTATGCGCGGCTTCTTTGAAGGTATTCCGGAATCATTGAAGGAATCTGCACGTATCGACGGTGCAGAAGAATGGTACGTTCTCGTATCAATCATTCTTCCACTTTCAAAACCAATTATCATGACAATCGGTTTGTACTATGCAGTTAACTTCTGGAACGACTTCATGCACGCTATGCTTTACTTGAATGAATCAGTTCTTCAGCCGCTTCCTATCTTGCTGCGTAACATCCTTATCGGTTCAAGTATGAACGAAGTTGTTGAAGTAAACGCATTCGGTAATGCTCCGATCCAGGCTATCAAGGCTGCTTCGGTATTTATGTCTGCTATTCCAATGATGTTGGCTTATCCGTTCATCCAGAAGTACTTTACTAAAGGTACTATGCTTGGTTCGGTTAAGGGCTAATATTCAGTTTCTTGTGTAACTTTTCAACCAGATGATAATTATCTTATTGTCTGGTTAATTTTTTGTGATATAATTTTATTATCTTGCAAAAAAGATATATATTATTAATTTTTCATTTTATATTCAAAAAGGAGGAAAAAATGAAAAACTTTTTTAAGAATCTCGCTCTCATCGCATTGATTCTTGCTGTTGCTTCACCAGTTTTCGCTAAAAAGTGGAAGGTGAACAAAGACGGTACAGTTGACATCGAACTCTGGTACGGTGCTGCTGTAACAGAAGCTGGTCCACCACCTGCTGACTGGGTTGCTTACAAGATTATCAAGGAAAAACTTGGAATTAATCTTATTCTTACTGCTCTCCCATCAAGCGAATCTGACCAGGATACTAAAATCAACGCCGCTGGTGCTGCTAACTCACTTCCTGACTTGTTCATGGTAAGTTCTAACACATTCCAGATTTTGGTTCGCCAGAAGCTTCTTGCTCCTGTAGATGATATGTTTGCAATGATGCCAAATCGTACAGCAAAACTTTACGATAAAGATGCACGCGCATTCTCTACTGTAAACGGTGTTTGCTATGGTCTTTCACAGCCAGGTACAATCGTTCGTAACGAAGGTGTTGTAATCCGCAAAGACTGGTTGGACAAACTCGGCCTCAGCATTCCTAAAACAACTGATGAATTCTTCGAAGTAATGAAAGCATTCACAACAAAAGACCCTGATGGAAACGGACGTAACGATACTTACGGTCTCGGTGCTTACATCGAACTTAAGCCAATTTCTGAAGGTCTCGGATGCCGCTTTGACCCATGGATGGGTGCATTCGGTGTAGCTGGTACATGGTCTATGGCTCGCGGACGCGAAGGTCTTAACATCAACAAACCAGAATACTACGATGCTCTCGTATTCATCAAGAAAATCATTGATGCAAAAGTTATCGATCCTAACTGGACAGCGTATAAGAAGGATGACTACCGTGCAGCTTGGAAACAGGGTAAATATGGTATCTTCCGTGAACAGAACGCTGCTCTCGCTTCAGAATCTAACTATGCACCATTCGACAAGAACTTCCCTAAAGGACAGCTCATCGTTATCGATCCACCTGTAGGACCAACTGGCAAATCATCTGCTGGTGTTTACGAACAGGCTTATCGTACATACGCTGTTTCTAAAGAAGCAGAAAAACAGTCTGTAAAAATCAAGGGAAAGAAAGTAACTAAGAAAGAAAAGATCGCTGAACTCCTTGAATGGATGTCTTCAGACGAAGGTTACTTCCTCCTCGGTTGGGGTGAAGAAGGTGTTAACTATATTAAGGATCCAAAAACTGGAGCACCAACAAAAGATGGTATCCCAGATCCAAAGAAAGCTTACTCAAAGTCTTCTATGCAGCCTTTGACACAGCTCCGCAATATGGTTTACTACAACTCTGACCTTGAACTTGCATCACGCTATCCAACATACATCACAGCAGTTTCAAAGAAAGAAATGTCTTCTTTGAAAGAACTCCGCACAATGCAGTCTAAACCATGGACTCCATGTATCGGTGCTTCTTTGCTCCCTCTTCCAGATGCTGACCTTCAGCGCTTCCTCGAACAGGGTGTAGTTGAATTCATGACAGGCAAACGCCAGCTTACAAAAGCTAACTGGGATGCTTGGGTTGCTGAATTCAACAAGATGGGCGGTAAAGCTTGGGAACAGGCTGGTATCGCTAAGATGAAGGATGCAAACCTTCTCTACTAGTTCTTAATTGAACTGAACAGGACGGTATCTTTTGATACCGTCTTTTTTTTTGTTTAAATATAGTTTATATTCAACTCATGAAGAATTCGAAAAAAAATGAACTTGCAGTTTGCGGTGTAGAAGCTGTACTTGCTCTTGTAAAAGAGAACCCGCAGAAAGTAAAACGATTTTATTATTCAGAAGACAGAATCAAAAACTTTTCGTTTATTTTTAAATATTTTGCTCAGAATAAGGTTCCCTATAATCAGGTAAAGGAAATTGTTGAACTTGAAAAAATTTGCGGAAGCGTTCATCACCAGGGCGTGGTTGCAATGATTGAACAGCCAAAAATTCCCGTTTTGAATTCTGATATTACCAATGAATGGATTTTGAGAAAAGAATCTGCCCTTGTTCTGGACAGGGTTGGAAACGCAAATAACCTTGGTGCCATAGTCCGAAGTGCCGCATTCTTTGGTTTTAAGAATATTGTAATTCCAATCGATGAGTCTCAGTCCTCTGTAACCACATCATCGTACCGCGTTGCACAGGGCGGAATGGAATATGTTAATGTGTACTGTGTGCATTCAATTGTAAAGCTCCTGAGCGCTATGAAGGGCAAAATGGTGCGTATCGGAACAGACGTAAATGCAAAAATGTCTGTAAAAAAGATTCCGGAAGTGTCTGAGGGAAAGGGTGCTCTGATTGTTCTGGGAAACGAGGAACACGGAATCAGTGATGAAGTCAGAAAGAATTGTGATAATCTTGTAATAATTCCATATTCAAAAACGAACGAAATCAATACAAGACGAATTGAAAGTTTAAATGTAGCACAGGCCGCTGCAATCGTGCTTTACGCAGCCTGTGCCGACAACTAGCGGTTCATTTCGCTCTGTTTGCCTTTTGATTTGTGTGCATCGATAATTGACTTGATTTCGTCATAGTCAGATACCGGAAGGTCTCCAAAGATTGTATTCTTTGTTGCACATGTAGCGTTGCCAAATTCAACGGCGGTCTGTGCATCGTCAAACTTTAACAGGCCAAACAATACACCGGCACAATATGCGTCTCCGGAACCGATGCGGTCAACTACATCAATATCTTTGTATGGCTCTTCGTGGAAGAATTTGTCCAGGCGTTTGAGATACACTGTAGATGTAAATGAATGAACTTTTGGACTGATTACTTCACGCTCAGATGAGGCAATCAACTGGATGTTCGGGTAGTCACGGCAGAATTCGCGGTGCATGTCCTGCAAAGTGCCTGTCTTTTTGAACATGCGGCGGCAGCTTTCCTCTGAGATAAAGAGAATATCGAGATATGGAAGAATCTGTTTGATTGTTGTACGGGCTGTGTCTTCATCCCAAAGGTTTGCGCGGTAGTTAACGTCAAAAGCAATCTGAGCGCCTGCTGCCTTGAATTTCTTAATCATATCGATTGCAAGGTTGCGTGTTGCTTCTGAAAGTGCAAGTGTGATTCCTGATGTGTAGAACATGCGGGTCTTACCGTATATGTCTTCTGGAATTTCTTCAGGCTTGATTTTAGTGATTGAAGAATGTTTGCGGTCATAAACTACAGTCGGTTTGCGTGGATAAGCGCCGTTCTCGTAGTAGTAAACGCCTACGCGGGCCTCAGGTGATTTATCAAAAATAATGTAGTCGTCACTTACACTTGAAGAACGAATACGGTTTTTGATAAAAGTACCCAGCTGGTTGTCAGGCAGGCGTGTTATGATTGCGGTTCTCAGACCAAGCAATGAAACTCCTGATGCAACGTTTAATTCGGCACCGCCTGCGTGTTTAGTAAATGTATTGGATTTGTTAATCAATTCATTTACAGGTGGAGAAAGTCTAAGCATGGTTTCTCCGAATGTAATCAAATCAAACTCTTTCTGTTCCATAAAAAAATCCTTGTAAAAAATTACAGTTACAGTTTACTCTTAAACGTTAATATCAACAAGACTTTTAATAATTTTTTCTAGTTTGTGGACTTTTAAACCGCTCTAGAATATACTTAATATATGGCAAAAAAAGAAAAAAAGACTAATCAGACAGGACTCGCACTTGCCTGTTGGATACTCGGATTTTTAATTCTATTAATCGTTTTTTTAGTTAAGCAGGACGAAATATATTCAAATTTAAAAACAACCAGATTTTTTGAACGCATTTTTGGTTCAACTCCAGAGTTTATTGCCAATCACCAGGTTAAAGAAGAACCTGAAAAAGAAGAAGAGACAATTATTACACTCAAAACTGAAGAGCCGGTAAAAACACCAGCCGAACAGACAGCTAAACCAGAACCGGTTTATGTACCAAAAGAAGAGCCAAAAGTTCAATCTAAAACTGAAGAAAAGGAAACTGCTGCTAAAACAGAAACTGTCGCCCAGACAAAGCCCCAGGAAAGTTCTAAAACAGAGACAAAGGTTGAACAGCCTAAACCTGTCACTAAAACTGTCGTAAATCAGAAACTTTATTTTGTTTACATCGGCGAAGACGGCGTTGTAAGCCGCAAAGTAATTACCCGCGAAGTTGAAAAAAATGACAGTCCGCTTGTTACAAATCTAAATCTTTTGCTAAAAGGACCAAATTCAAGCGAAGAAAGTAAGGGCTATAAAACACTCATTCCGCCGGGTACCAGGCTTATTTCTGCATATGTGAGGGATGGAGTTGCTTTTTTAAACTTTAATGAAGACTTTGAATTCAATAGAATCGGCGTTGACGGTTATCTTGCCCAGCTGATGCAGATTGTTTATACAGCAACTGAGTTTTCTACAGTTAAAAGTGTTCAATTTTTGATTGACGGACAGAAAAAAGAATATCTTGGCAGCGAGGGCGTCTGGATTGGAAGCCCTCTTTCGCGCACAAGTTTTTAATTTACAGAATACGATTTAAGAATTTTATCAAAGTATCCGGCGTTTTCTTTATAAGCACCATAGAATACTGTAAAAGTCAAAATCGCAATTGAATTATCATTAAGCCTTTTGATAATTTTGTAGTCTTTTGTAAAACTCTTTGAAATATCGTTGTAAAAAATATTTGTATACATTTTTCCGTTTTTGTTTTCGGAAACCTGCATTGATTCAATATATGGATAGGACTCCTGGCGTCCGAGAATCATTGAGCGTTCAAGATTCTGCATTGTAAGTTCAACTGTTTCTTCTGTGGCCGGAATTATGTCCATTGCAAGAACACCGGACTTTGAAATATTGTACAGGTTTTCTGCAGAGGCCTGCCAGTTTGAGTCCAGAGTGATTTTCTGAGAGTGTTTATTGTCTTTTTGGTATGTAATCTTTTGTTTTTTAGGATTTTTCTGCAAAGTCAAATTATGGTCATCTTCGGTTTTGAGAGGAAGTCCTTCAAAGGCGGCAAAACTGTCATCCTGAGAAGATGTTAACTGACCTGCTGTAATAAGTGAAAATACTGTCTTTCCATCTTTGTCGATGATTTTCTGGATATTAAAAACCGGAACAGCCGGATTGAATAAAATATTTACGTAACCGCCAAACTGTTCGTATTCCTGTTCGATTTTCTGTGTTTTATCAATAATTCCTGCTTTAGAGCGGCGTGAGGTTAGCTCATAAAGCATGTCGTGAAGGTAATTGATTAAATCTGTGTCGTCCGGTGTAACGGTCGTTAAAATTCGTTCTCCGGTTAATTCGATGTGTTTTTTGGTTGAATCCAGTGAGAACAGAATGTAAACATCCTTTTTGGGTTTCATCGGATATGAATCAAGGACGGCCGGTGCAAAATAGCGTAAACCAACGCTGGACTCATCAAAGTAAACGATTCCGAAATATGATTCGCGTTCAAAGGAATTGTCCCGGTAAAAAACAAACTGTCCTGAAGCATCTGGTAAACTTTGTGTTACTCCTGGAAGTGCAAATGCGGAATAAAGTGCACCCGTTACTAATAAAAAAACAGTCAGGAAAAGTTTGTTTTGTCGTAAAAAGTGCATCTTATTCATTTTAAGCATTTAACTCCGCAAGTGCGTTTCTAACGAATTCTTCGGCCTTTTCTGCTGCGTCTGCTGCCGGTACAAGTTCGGCTTCCTGGGCTGCGCGCGGTTTGAATTCAACATTTGGAAGATTTTTGTCACCAACTGTGATGCGCAGAGGAATTCCAATCAGTTCCATGTCGGCAAACTTAACGCCAGGGCGTTCATTGCGGTCATCGAGAAGAACTTCGATTCCTGCCTTTGTGAGCTGCTCGTAAATATTGTCTGCAACTTCTTTCATCTGTCCGTCATAGCGGATTGGAACGATACAAACCTGGAAAGGAGCAACTGTCATTGGCCAGATGATGCCTTTTTCGTCGTTGTTCTTTTCGATGATTGAAGCGAGGGTGCGGTCAACACCGATTCCGTAACAACCCATTGTCGGTTCCTGCGGCTTTCCGTTCTGGCCGAGGAATGTTACGTGCATTGATTTTGTGTATTTGTGTCCGAGCTTAAAGATATGTCCAAGTTCGTTACCTTTTTTCTGGTAGAATGTTCCGCCGCAGCATGCACATTTGTCGCCTTCTTTAACTGTGCGCAAATCTGCATTGATGTATGGCTTAAAGTCGCGCATCGGTTCAACATGTTTGATGTGGAAACCTTCTTTTCCTGAACCGGCGATTGCGTCGTGCATCTGGGCTTCTCCGTCTTTAACAACCGAGTAGTCTACGATGAGCGGACATTTTGCTGTTATCGGGCCGACAAAGCCGTGTGGAGCGCCTGCATATTCGAGAACTTCTTCGTCTTCTGCAAGTACAACTTCGCTTGCTTTGAGTGTTGCGGCAAGTTTAGCTTCGTTTACATCGAGGTCTGCACGGATCAAAACACAGGCGTAAGAAACCGGATAGTAGTCGCCTGCTGGATCTTTTACTCTCTTGAACTTATCTCCGCCAGTTGCGTCAGATAAATCAAGACTTGAATTGATTACGCGGTAAATAAGTGCCTTGATGAACATTTTAGGGGATTCATCAAAGAATTTTTCCATGTCTTCGATTGAGAAAACATTTGGAGTTGCAACGTCTTCAACCGGCAAATCAGTTCTGGCTGGTTTTTCGCCTTTTTTGTTTACTGAATCGTCAGGAGCACATTCTGCTTTTTCAACGTTTGCGGCATATCCGCATTTTTCGTTTGGACAAATGATGAGTGTGTCGTCACCGATCGGGCTTTCTACCATGAATTCTTCTGAACCTGAACCACCCATTGCACCTGAGTCTGCACGTACTGGGATGATTTTAAGTCCAAGTCTTTTGAAGATGCGGAAATATGCTTTTTCGTATTCGTTGTAGGATTCGTCCAGTGAAGCATCGTCCGCATTCATTGTGTAAGCGTCCATCATGATGAACTCACGGCCGCGCATTACGCCATAGCGTGGGCGAATTTCGTCGCGGTATTTTGTGTTAATCTGATAGAGGTTAACAGGAAGCTGTTTGTATGAGTCGAGCGCATCGCGTACAATTGCTGTGTATGCTTCTTCGGCAGTTGGTGAAACTACCATATCCTGTTCAGCGCGGTTTTTTGCTTTGAGCATCTGAGGGCCCATGGTTTCCCAGCGGCCTGATTCTTTCCAGATTTCTCCTGGGACGATTACTGTTGATTTGAATTCAAGTGCGCCTGAGGCGTCGAGTTCTTCGCGGATAATGTTTTCCAGTTTGTAAAGTGAACGCACACCGAGCGGAAGATAAGTATAAAGTCCGTTTCCAAGTTTGCGTGTAATGCCGGCACGGAGCATGAGTTTGTGGCTGGCAATGACTGCTTCCGAAGGTGCTTCGCGAAGCGTTGAAATATAGAATTTTGAAGTTTTCATAACCCTTATTTTATTGAAATTCACAAGGTTTTACAACGGGACTATTCTTTGCAGGCGCGGTTGAAAACTGGGCTTGGGAGGCAAAAAAAATCCCGACCGGGGCCGGGATTTATTGAATTAAACTACATGTTTACGTTTAAGTGGCGTGGAAGACCATCAACCATGATCGGGCTGAGTTCAGCCTGAATCAGTGGGCGGATATAATGTAGCAGGTCGTTTGTTACATAATCGTCTTCTGTAATCCACTCAAGCGGAACTTTCTTTTCTACGTTTGCAATGTCGTGAACATCGTGTGTTTCTGTAATACACATGTACGGGTCATCAGAAACGCGTTTAAGAACTACAACTTTTCCAGATTCACCTTCGAATGCGGCTTTAACTGCGGCACCGCCTACGTTAAAGGCTTCTGTGATGTCTGTACGGCTTGTCATGTGGGCTGCACAGCGCTGGAGTGTTGATAATTCAATTGCACGTGATTTAACGCCCAAATCTGCGGCAATGCGGTTTGAGAGGTATTTTGCAGAACCTGACATCTGTTTGTGACCGAAAGCGTCTACAAATTCAACGTGGTCTGAAAGTTCAAAAACGTAACGTCCGTCAGCAACTTTGATACCTTCGCTGATTGCGATTACGAGTGACTTATTCTTTTGAAGGAGTTTTTTGACAGTTGTCATAAAGTGATCAATGTCAAAAACTTTTTCTGGAAGATAAATCAGGTCTACGCCTTCGCAGTCGTCGCTTTTTGCCAGTGCGGCTGCGGCAGTAAGCCATCCTGCGTTACGACCCATGATTTCTACAACTGTAACTGTCGGATAGTCATAAACGAGACCGTCGCGGATAATTTCTTTCATTGTTGCGGCAATAAACTTTGCGGCAGAACCGTAACCAGGTGTGTGGTCAGTTACAGCAAGGTCGTTGTCGATTGTTTTTGGAACACCCATAAACTTAATGCTGCTGTTTACGATTTTTGCATAGTCGGAGAGCTTTTTGATGGTATCCATTGAGTCGTTTCCACCAATGTAGAAGAAGTATTCGATATCAAGTTCCTTGAGGATTTTAAAGATTTTGTCGTAAGTTGATTTATCAGCTTCGATTTCCGGAAGCTTAAAGCGGCATGAACCAAGATATGAAGAAGGAGTGCGTTTAAGCAGATCGATGTCCATTGTTGTGCCGATTTTTTCTGATAAATCGACATATTGTTTGTCCAAAAGACCTTTGATTCCGTGAAGCATGCCGTAAACCTTTTTGGCCCCACGGTCTTTAGCTGTTTTATAAACTCCTGCGAGAGAAGAATTGATTACAGAAGTCGGTCCACCAGACTGACCAACGATTACATTACCAACCATAAATAAACTCCATTGTTTAATTAATGTCTTTAAAGACAAATTCTATTTTTAATTTTATCACTAAATTTTATAAATACAAGTAAAACAAAAAAAACCAGCTCCAAAAAAAAGGAACTGGTTTATAAATCAGCGTGTTAAGCTAATCATTACGACGGCTGTTTACCGATGTAAGCGAGGATACCACCATCAACGTAGAGGATGTGTCCGTTTACAGCGTTAGAAGCGTCAGATGCCAAGAATACTGCAGGTCCTGCAAGTTCTTCTGCATCGAGCCAGCGTCCAGCCGGAGTTTTTGCGCGGATGAAAGCATCGAACGGATGCATAGAGCCGTCAGGCTGCTTTTCGCGCAGTGGTGCAGTCTGTGGTGTTGCGATGTATCCAGGTCCGATACCGTTACACTGGATGTTTGCTCCACCGTATTCAGAACAGATGTTGCGTGTGAGCATCTTAAGACCACCCTTTGCAGCTGCGTAAGCAGATACAGTTTCGCGTCCGAGTTCTGACATCATAGAACAGATGTTGATGATTTTTCCGTGTCCCTTTTTGATCATTCCAGGGAGAACGGCTTTTGATACGATGAATGGTGCGTTAAGGTCAACGTCTACTACAGCGCGGAAGTCAGCGGCTGACATTTCGAGCATTGGAATACGTTTGATGATACCAGCGTTGTTTACGAGGATATCAACTACACCAACGTCTTTTTCAATCTTTTTTACAGTTTCCTGAACTGCTTCTTCGTCACATACGTTACATACGTAACCATGAGCGTCAATACCTGCTTCTTTGTATGATTTGAGACCGTTTTCGAGTTTGTCCTGAGCGAGGTCATTGAAAACGATTTTAGCACCAGCTGCAGCAAATGCCTTTGCAATTGCGAAACCGATACCGTATGAAGCACCTGTTACCCAGGCAACTTTACCTGTGAGGTCAAAGTCTTTCATTTCGAATGCTTTTGCCATTTGAATTTTTCCTCCAAATTCATTTTTTAACAGTATATAAAATTGACTTTGAATCGTCTAGAATAAGCAAAGTCATATTTTAGAAATCTTTAAAGTTCAGCATGATGATTGTCTTACCGTCGTGCTGGATTATAGACTCGATGTTTTGTTCAGGGATTGAAGTTTTAACATTGCCGGCAGTTGATTCATCATCGATAAGAACTACATCCATTACTTCGTCAGCCACAAGACCGTAAAGAGAAACCTGCTCTGCATTGTCTTGGGCAGGCTTTGTTACTTCGATTACGATAATCTTTGTATTCTTATCGATTGTCCGTTCGGCAAGTCCAAACTTCTTTCGGAGGTTTATAACGGTTAAACCCTGATTGCGCGAATAAATCAGTCCTTCGATATATGGATCTGCGCATGGAATCGGTGTCGGAGTTCCAAGATTTACAACTTCAAGAACCCGTGTAATGTCCACGGCGCAGAGGTTTCCGTCTATAAAAAATGTCAAAACACTCTTTTGCATAAAGTTTCCTAATCAAAGCATTAAAAACTAGAATTCTTCAAAGTCAGCGTCATTAATCAAATCGGCTGTTGTTTTGAGAACTACATTCCCGCTGATTGGTTCAACCTTGTCTTTTTCTTTATTGCCGCCCTTTTTAGCTTTAGATGGTTTTGAAGAAGACTTGGACTGAGGTTTTGAATCTTCTTTTGTGGCTTTAGGTGCTGGAGGTTCAGTATCAAAAATCTTTTCTTCCGGCTCTGGTGCAGGTTCGTCCACAGGTTCAGAAGGTTCTTCAACTATAATTTGTGAAACCGGTTCTTCAGCCGGCATACTTGCGGCAAAGTGTGATTCATCCGGAATCTTGAAGAAAGAAATTGTTCCGACAAGTTTCTGGGCTTCTGCAGTCAATTCTTCTGCCATGGCAGCCATCTGTTCTGCGGCACTTGCGTTCTGCTGAACAACGCTGTCCATCTGGATAATTGCTGAACTGACCTGCTGGGCTCCGTTATTCTGTTCGCGGCTGGCAGTTGCAATTTCCTGAATCAAATTGGAAGTTTCTTCGATTGAAGGAACTACACTGTTAATCATCTGACCTGCATTCTGTGAAGTTGTGAGGGTCTGTTCGGAAATTTCGCTGATTTCGCCGGCGGCTTTTTGTGTGCGTTCGGCAAGTTTACGAACTTCAGAAGCAACAACTGCAAAGCCCTTTCCGGCATCGCCTGCACGTGCGGCTTCAATTGCGGCGTTGAGGGCGAGCATGTTTGTCTGGCTTGCAATGTCTTCAATAACGCTGATTTTTTCGGCAATTGTCTGAACTGCGTTAACTGCTTCGCTAACGGCAAGTCCGCCTGCTTCGCTGTCTGCACTTGCCTTAACGGCAATTTCGCTTGTTTTAAGAGCGTTATCTGCGATTTGACGGATGCTGCTGGTCATTTGTTCCATTGTTGCGCTCATCTGCTCGGTAGAAGCGGCCTGTTCACTTGCGCCCGAAGAAACGGCCTGACTTGAAGAAGAAAGCTGTTCTCCGCCAGTACGGACCTGAATTGCAGATTCGCGGACAGTTTGAACTGTATTAATCAATGAATTAACAACATCGTTTACGGAACGTCCCATGTCACCAAGTTCATCCTGGCGTTTGAGTGCAATTTCAATGTCGGCTTTCTGAGTGTTGTCGAGAATCAGGTTGCCTTCCGAAATCTTATGTAAGGTTGAACTGATGAGACTGAGTGGAATTGAAATTGTTTTTGTCCAGAAGAATCCGATTAAGATTGCGGCAACAATGATGATAAGCGCAATAATAATCAAAGTTGAAGCCATCAAAGAGATAATGCTCATAAATGCGGACTGTGGAGCAAGAACTGCGATTGACCAGTTTGTAGAAATCTCAGAGTCCTGAAGCATTGAGTATGCAACATAATACTTCTGGTTAAAGAGTTTGATTATGTCGATGCTGCATTCATCCAGGCACATTTTGCGGCTGATGGCGGCAAGTTCTTTATATGTGGCGTTTTCGTTTGCCAGTGCGTCAAAAGTTACATTGCGGTCGCCTATGGTTTCAAAATTGTTTGCAAGGATGAGACCGTCTTTTTTATCAATGATGAATGAATATCCGCCGTTTACGATTGTAAGTTTGTTTGTAAAATTTGAAAGCAGGTCTGTGTTTGTGTTGATTGCGAGAATTCCGTTGATTTCTCCGCCGGCGTCATAAACTGGAACTGCAAAGTAGAGGGCGATTTTTCCGGTAGTTTTGGCGACAATCGGTCCGTCGACAGCGTCCATTCCGCCGATTGCTGTCTGGAAATAATTTCTGTCAAAAATCTCGCAGGCTTTACCCTGAGAAGTATATCCGTGACCGTTTTTGTCAGCTACGATAAAGTAGTTTCCGCCTGAAATTTTACCCGCAAGCGAATTGATGCTTACAGCCTTCTGACGCACTGAAAGGGAAGAATCACTAAATTCAGGACGCTCGGCAATAACTTTAAGGCTGTTGAGGTTGCCGTGCATAATTGCTGTAGCATATTGGGTAATATTGTCTGCAAGCGGGCTTAGTCCCTGATAAGCTGCCTGGTTAACTGCTTTTCTTGAAAATTGAAATGATATGATAATTAAAACCGCACCAGTTACGCTGATGATGGCGGCAATAAATGTACTTATTGCGTATCGTATGCTTCGCATAGAGAGCCTCCGGAAAAATTGAATTGTAAAAACTAACCAGTTACTTTCTTAACAACTGCAAGAAGTTTTTCTGCAACGAAAGGTTTAACAATCCAACCGGTTGCTCCGGCAGCCTTGCCTTCTTCCATCTTTGACATCTGGTTTTCTGTAGTAAGGGCAATGAGAGGAGTAAATTTATATCCAGCTTCCTGACGAAGATTTTTTATAAGTTCAATTCCGTCCATACCCGGCATATTGATATCAGTAATTACAAGATCGAATTTGTCGGCGCGTGCCTTTGCAAGTGCGTCATTACCGTCGATAGCTTCTACTACTTCGTAACCTTCCTGACCCAAAATAAAACTGATACTCTTTCTGATTGAAACAGAATCATCAACTGCAAGAATTTTTTTTGCTGACATAGAAATTAACCTCCTTCTATTAGACTATATTTTTAAATGTGGCTTAAGCCTTTTTTAAATATTTTAACACCAAAATCTCCATTTAGCGAGAATTTTGATGTTTAAAATTCATTTGCATAATTTTTGCACGATTAATTGTTGCCGTCGGTAAATCCTGAAGGCTCAGAATCTTGTCTACGGCGCCGGCCTTTACGGCTTCTCCCGGCATACCCCAGACAATACTTGATTCTTCGTCCTGAGCAAGGTTGTAGGCTCCGCAGTCGTGCATTTCTTTCATTCCCCGTGAACCATCGTCGCCCATGCCTGTCATGATAATTCCAATCGCGTTTTTTCCGGCGCATTTTGCGGCCGAACGGAACAAAACATCTACTGAAGGCTTATGGCGGTTTACCGGCTGGGCTTCGACAACTTCAACAAAATAATTGTAGCCGCTGCGTTTTAAGAGCATGTGATAGTTACCCGGTGCAATTAAAACTGTGCCCGGTACTACTTTGTCATTATTTTCTGCCTCTTTTACGGTAAGCTTGCAGAGGCTGTTGAGGCGGTTTGCAAAGTTTTTGGTAAAGTGCTGCGGCATGTGTTGAACTATTACAATTGCCGGAGAGTCTGCCGGCATTTCTACAAGGTAGTCTTTTAAGGCTTCGGTTCCGCCGGTACTTGCGCCAATCACGACAACCGGGGCGGTAAGTTCCTGAGGGGCAAATTTTGGATCCGGTTTTTCGAGAACGACGTCCGCAGACAATTTTGGCGGAATCGGTGTACGGGCGCTTTCCTGGGTAAGGTTTGTAACCGGAGAAATCGGAGTTTCGACTGCCTGCAATGGTTCCGGCTCGAGATCTTCAAGTTCATCCGGAGTATCGAGGACAGGAGCGCCGATTGCCTGGGCACTTCCTCTGGCAAAGGCCGCTTTTACTGCCGTACAGATGCGCAGTGCATTGTCTTCGAGAAACTGTTTGGTGCCGGAAGATGGACGTTCAATTACATCTGCGGCTCCGAGAAGACGGGCTTCCTTGTACTCGGCCGTGCCTTTTGCAACGAGGGAAGAACAGATAATTGTCGGAATCGGGTCTATTGTTTCATTTATTTTTTTAAGGAATGTAAGGCCGCTCATCCGGCTCATTTCTATGCCGGTAACGATGACATCCGGCCGCTGTGACTGAATCATGCGCACGGCCATAATAGGGTCCTGGGCAGTTCCGGTAACCTTAATCTGGGCATCGTCCTGAAGAATCGTTCCTAATGTCTGTCGTACAATTGACGAGTCGTCGATTACTAAAACCTTTATTTCCATTCCTATAACTTCTTAAACACCGTCGGTGCTACTGTGACCAGAGGAAGATTCATTCCAAAAATAGTTTCGGAATGACCGAGGAAGAGGTAGCCGCCGGGAACAAGATGTTCAATAAGTTTCCGGATAACCGCTTCCTGGGTTTGTTTATTAAAATAAATGAGTACGTTTCGGCAGAAAATAATGTTTTTTGGTGAAGAAATCGGATAATGCGAATCCATAAAATTCAGGCGCATAAAAGTTACCTTTTCGCGGGTCTCTTTGTTTACGCGGCATTTTTGTTGGGCAGGATCCTTGCTCTTTAAGAAATACCTTTTTTTAAGGTCAAAAGGAACTTTGTCGATTTCGTTCATCTGGTAAACGGCGTCGAGCCCTTTATTCAACACTTTTGAAGAAATGTCGGTTGCAAGAATTGAAAATTCTCGGAACGCCCTTGGGTTTTTACGCATAAATTCGCTCATTACAATCGAAAGCGTATAAGGTTCCTGACCGCTTGAGCAGCCGGCCGACCATAATTCAATCCGGTGCAGGCCCTTTTTTGCAAATTCGGGCAGTACGTTTGAAGTCATATAGTCAAAATGCGGCTGTTCGCGGAAGAAGGTGGTAAGGTTTGTCGTAATTGCGTTAATCAGGTGCGCAATTTCTTCCATTCCGTCTTCTGTCGGCGCAAATGCATATTCAAGATATGAATCAAAATCTTTGATTTTAAGGGCTTTGAGTCGCGAATTTAATCGTGATTGAACCATTATTCTTTTTTCGTCCGGCATTTTGATACCGACATTTTTTTGAATAAAAGCAGAGAGGCGTAAAAACTGGTCATCGGTTAAGTCGGGCGTTGACAAAATATCAATGCTCATAGGCGTTTTTTCCCGTCAGAAATTATTAAGTCAGTAAGTTTGAATATATCAAGAACTATTGCTACGCTGCCGTCTCCAAGAATTGTTGTGTTTCCGATACCGGTACAGTTCTGGAAAAGGCGGCCGAGAGGTTTGATTACAATCTGGCGGTTGCCGAGAATTTTATCTACGATGAGGCCAAATACGCCGTCAGGTGTGTTAACGGTAACAAGTTCCTGTTTTGCCGGTACAGGCTCGTTGATTTTAAAGAACGAGCGGAGATTGATACAGGACACCGGAGAATCGTGTACATTTGCCGTCGGGAACTGTTCGTCCTGATTTTTTGAATTCAACTTATCAAACAATGTACATTCGGCGATTGTGTTGACCGGAATAATGTATTTGGTACTGCCGATCTGAGTAAGCATACCGTCGATGATGGCAAGCGTGAGTGGAATTTTGAGAATGAAACTTGTTCCCTTACCGGTTTCGGATTCAACAGAAACCGAACCGCCGAGAGTCAAAATGTCTTTTTTAACGACATCCATGCCGACTCCGCGTCCACTTATGCTGGAAACTTTTTTGGCTGTAGAAAAGCCCGGTAAGAAAATCAGATTGAATATTTCGGCTTCAGAAAGATTGTCTTCCGGTTTAACGAGGCCTTTTTCAATTGCTTTTGCAAGGATTTTGCCCTTATCAAGCCCCTTACCGTCATCAGTTACGGAGATTGTTACAAAGGCGCCCTGGTGTTTTGCGATAAGTTTTACCTTACCAAGCGGATCTTTGTCGTAAACGATGCGTTCTGCCGGGTACTCGATTCCGTGGTCGAGCGAGTTGCGGACAAGGTGCATCAGCGGGTCGTTGAGTTTGTCGATAACTGTTTTATCAAGTTCTGTGTCGGCACCTTCGATGATGAGTTCAACTTTTTTGCCGAGCTGTTCGGAAATGTCACGGACAGTGCGGCGGAATTTATTGAATAATGTGCTGATTGGAAGCATGCGGATATCAAGTGATGTATCACGCAGCAAAACTACGAGGCGTTCACACTGTTCGCTCAGGCTCTTGAGAACCGGAATGTTTTTATCGATTGCAATCTGTTCAAGGCGGGCGTTAAAGGTTACGAGCTCACCAATCAGGTCTACGAGGTAGTCGAGTTTGTCTGCATTGACGCGGATTGACTGCTGTGCAACAAGCTGCTGGGGAGCCTGTGCCTCGCTCGAAATTGTCTTAAAATGCTCCTGCTCGGCGAGCGCAGACTTTAACTGCTGCTGTGAAACAAGCTGGCGTTCAACGAGAATCTGGCCGATCGGTTTGTTTTCTTTGAGAATCGAATCAATCTGGTTTTTTGAAATATTGTTCCTGTCAACAAAAATTTCACCGATTCGGGGAGTTTCTTCCTGGTTGAGTTCTGATTCTTCGATTGTGTATTTGGAATCACTGTCCAAAAAGATAAATACGTCGTCGATTTCGCTTTTTGGTTTGTCAGTTGTAAGAATTATATCCCAGGAAAAATAGCAGTCTTCGGCATCCATTTTGGAAAGGGCCGGAAGGTCATCCGTAAAAAGAACGACGGTTGCAGTGCCAAGATCGCAGACTTCGCGGACAAGACGCTCAGGCTTGGTGCCTGTCATGAATATTTTTCTTGAAGGCTTAAAGTGGATTCGATAAGTGTGGGTCGGGTACTGTGGTGAACTTTCAGTTTTTTCCGGGGCAGACTGTTTCTGACCTGCATCATGTGTGGCAGCAACTTCTGCAGCGATTGCTTCCGGAGATTTGTTGATAAACTTTGCAACATAAGTTTTGAATGCCAGGGAAAGATTCTGCGAATTAAGAATCATGTCTTGCGGAGGCTCAGTTCCTGCGTCCAGCATGTCGCGGATCTGGTCGCGTGCCTTGAGGGTCAGGCTGATGAGTTCAGAAGTTACCGGAATTGTACCGTTGCGGACGTTGTCGAGTGTGGACTCAACTTCGTGGGCAAAGGTTGAAATATGATTGTAACTGAACATTGCCGCAGAGCCCTTGATGGTGTGCATAGCCCTGAAAACGGCACCGATGGTTTCTGTGTCAGTCGGATTTTTTTCAAGCGTTAAGAGCTGCTCTTCGAGATTGTCCAGAAGTTCATTTACTTCGTCAAAGAATACGGAGGCCATTTCTTCAAGCATCTTTTGCCTCCTTTTTTGAATCAGCCTTTCTGGCAGGAATCAGCATTGATTCAATTGAAATTGAATAACTATCGGCAAAGGCTTTTATAAACCCCGGAATTGAATCCAGAATTTTGAATTCCTTTTTGAGGGAGGCGGCTTCTTTTGAAGCAGCTAAAATAATCTGCATGCAAGAGACATCGATATCGGTAACTTCTGACAAATCAAGCGTCAGTTTGTCCGATGCTTTGGTGAGAGCCTTAATTGTCTGTTCGTGAATGGTTTTTGCCTGTTCTATAGTGCACGGGCCGGACCATTTTAATGTTCCGTTATCTGCAGATTTTTTTGCCAACTCAATTCTCCGAAAAATTTTTGTTTTACTTTTTACTTTAGCGCCTTATAATAGAACTGTAGACAATTAAAATATTAATTGCCGTACCAATAATTTTACAGCCTCTTGGAGACGCCGTCAAATGTTAGAAAATAAACAAACCCAAGATTCTTATTTTTCTTTTAAATTATCCAGTGTAACTTTCTCTCTTCCTGTAAAATATGTGAGGGAAGTGTTTGAATTTGAAAAAATTACTCCGATTCCAAACTCACTTGATTATTTAAAAGGCGTAATGAATGTGAGGGGGAATGTTGTTTCTATCGCTGATTTCAGAATGCTTTTTGGTTTTGAGTGTTCAGAAGACTTAAAGGGAACCCAGATTATTATTATGGAAATTCCACGTGCCGGCGGCGAAAAACCTTTTCCTCTCGGAATCATTGCAGACAGCGTTGATGTTGTAAGCCCGCTCAATCTGGTAAGCGCCGAGTCCAAGGCCTACGGAATTACTGAAGACAAGGCAAAATTTGTAACTGCGGTTGCCCGCCGTGATGATGAGTTTATTCTTGTTTTGAATCCGGAAAAAATTCTTGAATTTATCGAGTCTGATGTGAGCCGTGCGGTAGATTTACTGGCGCTTGGCCGCCAGATTTAAACTTGCAAGGTATTCAATATACTGCCGTTCTTTACTCTTCTGCATTTCGCCTTCCTGCTCGTTGTAGGTTGCGATGTGCTTTAAGTACACTTTTGAAGTAACCGGGTCAAAGTAAATTTTTCTCGGCGCCTTGCCTCCGGTATCAGAACTTACGATTTGAATTTTATTTTTCTGCAGAAAATCGAATGCAAATTCAATATTGGCAAATCCAATGTTTGTAGCCGATGCGGTCGGAACGTTAAAAATATTGCTTCCGCCAAAAACTTTTGCCGTACATCGCGAAAGTTTTGCACCCTTCTTTTCCATGTCTTCGATTAAAAGGCTCATTGCATAATCGCCGAATTTGCTCAACAATTTTCCGCTGTCTGCCGCTGTATTTGAAGAGTCTTTTGCGAGCATAAAATGGTTCATTCCGCCGATTACGGCAATCGGGTCAAATAATGTAATGCTGACACAGGATCCAAGAACGGTAGAAATGAGTTCCGGACCCGTAGAAGACCAGAACTCTCCGGGATAAATTGTGATGATATCCTTGTTAAAATGGCGGTCAAAGTATTTATTCATTAATTAAAAGAAAGTAATGTCCCCGGCAGAAGACGTTGCTTCTGTACTGCCTGAAAACTGTCCTGTTGCACCCTTGCGTGCGGATATGGTCAGCTGTTCGATTAATTCCAGATAATCCGGATTTTTAATCTGCCAAGTTATCATTCCGCGTGCAGCAAGCAGGTCTTTTTGTCTGGCTACGAGGTCACTGACAATCTGGTTCAAGTGATTACGGTATTGTTTGAGTTCAACATTAAGTGCAGAAATTCCTGAAAGATCAGATGCTACGCGGCGATATTTGTCTTCAAAGCCCATCGGGAACACGGCAAAGTTAGAAATAATTGCTCCGAGTTTGTTCTGTGCGGCTTTGAGTTCATCAAAATACTGTCCCTTTTCTTTGCGGAGGATAAGCATGTTGTTGTTGTCTTTATCGATTGAGACCGTGAAGTTTGTCAAAAGGTTTCGGGTGTCGGTAATAAACTGTGACAGAAGGGTTTCCATAACGTCCAGCGAGTTGTTGGCTGAATTGATAAGGTTATCCATGTCTGTTACGGAGTCTTTTACTGATTTAATTGCTTCGTTCTTGGAAACTTCAATCTGCTGCAAAATGCGTACGTGGTGCAGACGGCTCATTACCGGGCGCAGGTTTCCGAATACAGAGTACATTGTGCGTGCTTTTTCCGTGATGCTCTGAGTTGTGTGCAGCAGATCTTTCTGAACAAGATGATAATTGCTGAATTCAGACATGAGGGATTCAAAGTCGCCTGAAATCTGTGCAAGACGTGTGTTGATATTTTCGCCGGAAACGCTCACATCGCTTAAGAAACGGCTTGTAAAACTCTGTTTTTGAGAATCAACTTCTTCGAGGGCGGTGGTAACATCGCTCCAGTTCTGGTCAAAGTCGAGGAAGCTGTTTGTAATCTGGTTGATGATGTAATCAAGAATTTCATTGCAGACTTCAAAAATTTTGTGGTTGAGTTCAATTGAATCAAGCTGGTCGTCGCTGCCTGCATCAAGATGGTCTAATTTTTTGATTTTTAAGAGACAGTTTTTGATTCCTTCGAGTGACTGGCGTACGATATCCTGGAGCTGCAGGGTGGTCATTGCTTTTTGAATCGGCGGATAAACTGAATTGATATTCTGTTCCATCTGGCCGAGAGGCCCGAGAACTCCGTTGATGAGATTTGATACAGCATGAGAAGAATTTGATCCCTGCTGGGAAACTTTCTTCTGAGACTCCATTATGTCCTTAAAAATTGTCTGCAGGCCGTTGATGTGTTCAATAAGCTGTTTTTCTTCTTCGAGAAGTTTGTCAGAAAAAATGAACATGTCATTTGAAAGGCGCTGAAGGTTTTCTGTAATCCGGCTGAAGGCCTGGCCGCGTTCGCCTGACTTGATGGAAATAACCATTGCGTTCAGGGCGATAAGTTCCATCTGTTCCGAATCTTCCTTGATGCCGGCAATCAGTTTGTCCAGTTCAGAGAGAGTTGAAATTTTATTGTTCAATTCTTCAAAGAGCGGATTGTATTTTGCCGCATAGTCAGAAAAGAGGTTTGCTTCGAGCTGGTTGGATTTTTCGTTGCCTTCGTTTAATTCGTTCAACACAGTCTGCAAATTCTGCAGGGAAGTGCTGCCTTCGCGGTTAAGCAGGGATGGAAAAAGGTCGCCGAGTTCAACAAAATACTGTTCCGAGAGATTGATAACTTTATTTATTGAGGCTAAAACATCATCTAAATTCATAAAACACCTTATGCTAAATTGTATAGCATTTATCAGTTAAAATCACTGTCCGAATCAAATTCTTTTCCGAGAAGTTCCAGGTCTTCGTCCGGTTTTGAATCTTCGTTTTCGAACATATTCAATTCATTAAATCCATAAGAATGAAGCAGGATTCTGTCGGCGGCGGTCTGCACAGCCTTAACAAATTTGCAGTCAGGAGTTGTAATTGAAAGCGGTGAACGCATTGCAACTGCCCAGCTGACCTTTTCATCCTTCGGCAAAAATCCTACAAAGTCTACGGTGATTCCAAGTTTTGAATAAATCAAACTCCGGAGGCGCTTTGCCATTTCCAGATCCTGTGTGGTCTGACCCTGATTCATCACAACCTGCGGGCGGTACTTTAAAAGTTCGTCACGGGCCTTGCGGCCGGTTTCCTTGAACTTTTTTGCAACCTTTGTGACAAGTTCTATAAACGAAGCTTCTGAACCTGTTGTACTGTTGTTTAAGTATTCGTTTATAAAGAGTCTTTCTTCTGACTTTGCCTTAAACTGTCTCATAAAGAAGCGGAAAACCGCACTTTTTAAGAATGAATAGGCATTCAAAATGGAAGTAAGTTCCGGGGTTGTTACAAGAATTGAATTATAAGTCAAAAGATAAAAATCGAGTGTGTTGTAAGTTGTTCCGGCGCCCAGATCCATGATTACATAATCTGCATCAAGGGCGTTGAGATTTTTTATGATTTTGCGTTTGGATGAATAATCCATGTTGGCTGTTCCGGGAAAGAGACAGTCACCGGCTATAAACTGAAGGTTTGGTGTTGATGTCTGCTGCAAAAGGGTAGAAAAATCGTCTGTCTGTTTGTAGATAAAATTTCCAAGTCCTGCATGATTGTTTTTAAGGCCCAGAAGTGTATGCAAATTGGCACCACCAAAGTCCAAATCAGCGAGAACGACAGATTTTCCTTTTTGTGCCAGTGTAACTGCAAGGTTTACGGCGAAGGAGCTTTTTCCGACACCGCCCTTTCCGCTGGCGATTGGCAACAGATTAACCATATAACAATTTTATTATAAGGGGAAACCAGATAAACTGCAACGCAAAATTAGAGGTTTTGGAGTCTTCAATTCCCACTTGCCCCCGTTCAAAAATCTTTATATTCTAAGGGTATGAAAACCAGAAATTTTTTGCTCGTAAGTATTTGCGTTTTTAATTTTGTATTTTTTTCCTGTTCCAAGCCTGGAGACAGCAAAGTTTCTCATGCAGTTTCCGCGTACGGCGAGCAGAATTATGACAAGGCTCTTGAACTTTTTAACGAAGCACTCAATGAAGAAACAAGCTATTCGGATGAATTGATTTACAATTTTATCGGCAATGTTTACCTGGCAAAAGATGAAGGCGAAAAGGCTGCTGAATATTTTGAAAAGGCCCTCAGGAACAAACCTGATTATTTTGGCCTTGTTCGTCTCGGTTCAGTTTACTACAATCTGGAAAACGCAGAAAACGCGCAGAAAACTTTTGAACGCGCAATTGAATTAAATCCGGATAAGGCAGAAGCATACGCAAGTCTTGGAATTCTGTTTATGTCACAGAATAAAATTCAGGACGCGGTTACCAGTCTCGAAAAAGCTGAATCAATCGAAAAACAGCTTGCAGTTGTTCCGGCAAATCTTGCAGTGTGCTGGTCAATTTTAAAAGACCGGGCAAAAGCAGAAGAAGCCCTTGCACGCGCAGAAAAACTCAAGTGCGAAAACCTTGATGAATACCGCGCACGGGTGATGGAAAACTTTGCAAACGAATAAAATTCAGGACGCATACCTAAATTCAATCTGATAACAGAATTTAATAAAAATTTTGCTTGACTTGTTACCGAACAATCGGTAACTTAATATGTAACCGAACAATCGGTAACATATTTATGGCAGCCATTGAAAATTCAAAAAAAACAACAAAGGATCTCATTTTAGACGCGGCATTTTCTTTTGCAAAAAAACCACGTTTTACGGCATTTTCCATGAGCGAACTTGCCGAGCGTGTAGGTATCAGCAAGGCTGCAATTTACCGGCATTATGAAAGCAAAGAAGCTGTTTTTGCCGCAATGAATGAACGCGTCTTTAACACCTTTGCCGAACTCCTGCTCAAACTTCAGAAAAGCTGCGATACAAATCCTGATACACTGCCGGTTATTCCTTTTGAAGACATCATTGCTTTTTTTGCAAACAATATTGATTATATAAACTTTTTTATCGGAAGCATGGCCAACGACAGTTCTTTTGAAAAACGCTTTGGGGAAGAACTTGAAAACCGCGGCGTTACAATGCTAAAGCACATTCACTACGATGCAAATGATAAGGAAACAGGAACACCGGAACGATTTGCCCGCCTCGTAGCAGCCTTTTACTGCGGAACTTCGATTTTTATGTTTACAAAACTCCGCGAAAAGATAATGCAGGAAGGTGCAAAAGTAGACTCAGTAGAGGATTTTTCAAAAAAGATTGTTGAATTCTTTACGAAGGGACTGCAGGGTGCATGCAGAACAAGCAGCAGATTTTATCCGCAGGGGCTTTCAGAACAGCGGATGGATGAAATCGATAAAATGTGCACAATCAATCCCCGGGACCTTCCGGAAGAAGACAGGTTTTTTACGGCCCTTGCAAATGTAATCAAGAAATATTCGTTCAGCGGCGTTACAATTGAAAAAATTGCAGACGAAATGAACCTTGCAAAGAGCAGTCTTTATTCGCACTTTGAAAACAAAAACAAACTTATTACAGAACAAATTCGTCACGAACTGTTTTTGATGCAGACCATCGTTATGGAAAACTGTGCTGAAGGCAAAAACTTTTCTGAATATCTTTACATAAAACTTCGCTCGGAATTTGAATACTTTATGATGCGCCCGTCGATTATTCCGATTTGCGGCTGGCTTTTGATGAGCGATGAAGAAAACCCGTTCTTTGTTGAAGACTGCGAAGATGTAAAAAAGATTTTTAACAAAAAAGTTCATGAAGAAGACGGTCCTGATTTGGGCATCCCGCTTTCCAACGAACTTATTGAATTCTGGATTGCGTCTCTTCCGGTTGCACTGATAACTCAGGGACATGCACACGGACTTAAACGCGATGATTTTGGAAAAGCCCTGCGAATCATGCAGCGATTCGTGGAATATGGAATAGATAAATAATTTCTGGATATAAGGAGTTAAGGAGAACTTATGAATAATACATCAAAGAAAATGATTGCCCTTTTTGGTGCAATCTTTATGACAGCCGGAGCCTTTGCACAGCAGGGTGCCGAAGCAGGTCAAAGTGACGCCGGTAAAACAATGGTTTTAACGGTTGAACAGGCTGTTGAATATGCCGAAAAGAACAACCGTACTCTCAAAAGCAATGTTCTTGATCTTGAAATGAAAGAACGTGCTTCAAAATACGGCTGGAACGTGCTTTTGCCGACTGTTCAGGCAAGTGGAACAATGGCCCGCACAAATTCTGATTCAACATGGAGCTCAATTGTATCCGGTGTTGGACAAGGGGCTAGTGCACAGCAGGGCACCTGGATTCCATCCAGCCAGTGGGAATCAATGGCAAAACAGGCCGGTTTTGAAAACAACGAAAGCATGCACTGGGCCGCAGTCGGTTCATTAGGTGTAAGCTGGAATTTCAGTCTTGCTTACATTGCACAGATTAAGTCTGCAAAAGTAAATTACGAAGCAGGAAAACTCAGCTGGGAACAGAGCCAGAGAGAAACCCTCACAAACGTAAAAAAACTTTTTTACGGACTTTTGATTCAGCAGGAAGCGTTGAAAATTCAAAAGGCAACACTCCAGAATGCAAAACAGCGCGCTGACCAGGCACAGACTAACTTTAACAACGGTCTTGTTCCGGAACTCGGTCTTTTGCAGGCTCAGGTTAACTACGAAAACTCAAAGCCTGATGTTGATAAGGCTGAGCAGTCGCTCCGCCAGCAGCTCGACACCTTTGCATTCCTTCTTGGTCTTCCTGTAGGCACAAAAATTGAACTGGAAGGAAATATCGAACCATCGTATATCGAAGTTACAACAGAAGAACTTCTCAGCAAATACGGTTCAAACAGCCTCCAGATCCGCTCACTGGAAAGCAGCCGCAGAGTAGCAAAACTCGGTTTGACAGCCCTTGATTTTGCAAGCTACTTCCCGGCACTTGCATTCAGCTACACATATCAGCCGACACTTGCTCCATACGCTCTGGACTTTGACAAATGGGGCGATGGTGACAACTGGAACGACGGCGGTTCATTGAGTCTGACCCTCGCATGGAACATTACAAACATGCTTCCGTGGTCAGCAAACCGCCAGAAGGCAGCCGATGTAAGGGCCCAGCTTGCCCAGCTTGATTTGACAATCGAAACTCTCAAGGAAAACCAGAAAATTGAAGTTCGTAAGGCTGTTGATACATTGAATCAGGCACGCGATCAGATTGATGCAATGGGACGCAACATCAAACTTGCCCAGCGTGCATACGAAATGAGTGCCCGTTCTTACCGCAACGGTACTACAGAACTTCTGGATTTGCGTGACAGCGAAAATCAGCTTAACCAGGCAAAACTCGGTCAGCTCAACTCAAAATTCAATTATTTGAGCGCGCTGATGGATTTGGAAAATACATTAAATACAGACCTTTCTGCTTATAAATCGGCAAAGGCTAACTAACAGGAGGAATTTATGAAGAATTTAAGTCAAAAATCAATCGCAGTTCTGGCTGCACTCGTTCTCGCAGCAGGCTTTGCTGGTTGTAATAAACAGGAAGCTGCTAAAGGCAAGGATGCAGAAACAGAAGCAGTATACGCTGTAAATACATACAAAATTTCTGCCGGCAACCTTGATGAATATCTTGAATTTGGCGGTGATGTTGGAGCAGTAAACTCAGTTGCAGTTATGCCTGACATGGCAGGTAAAGTTGCCAGATTTGAAGTTACAGTCGGCCAGATGGTAAAAAAGGATCAGATTCTTGCTTACGTTGATGCAAGCCGCCCTGGCATGAATTATAGTCTCAGCCCTGTTAAGGCTCCGATTTCCGGACGCGTTGTTTCTCTTCCGCCTTCGGTTGGTTCAACAGTTTCACAGGCTGTTACAGTTGCAAGCATTGCTCAGACAGATGACCTCGAAATCAAGGTAAGCGTTGCAGAACGTTTTGTAAGCCGCATCGCAGAAAATCAGAAGGCAGTAGTTACTTTTGATGCTTATCCTGGTGTTGAATTCAATGCGAGAGTATTTGAAGTAAGCCCTGTTCTTGATACAACAAGCCGTACAATGGCAATCAAACTCAGAATTGAACCTGCAGACAAGCGTATCAAAGTTGGTATGTACGCAAGAGTTCGTTTGATTACAGACAGTGTTAAAAACGCAATTGTAATTCCAAACACAGCAATCATTACACGCGATGGAAAACCTTACGTATTCACTGTTGCAACACAGAAAACTGAGGAAGAAGAAGCTACCGTAAAATTGATCCCGGTTACAGTTGGTATTTCAGTTGATAACAAAACAGAAATTGCAGAAGGCCTTGCAGCCGGTGACGAAATCGTTATCAAGGGACAGACTCTGCTTAACGACGGCGCAAAAGTAAATATTATCGCTGTTACAGAGTAGCTTTATAGCAGGCACTGCCGTTAAGGCGGAGTTTTATAGGAGTTTTTATGACATTTTCGGAAAGATGTGTAAATAAACCGACAACCACACTGCTCGTTTTTATCGTAGCAGTTGCAATGGGTATCTTTTGTACCTTTAACCTGCCGGTTGATATGTATCCGGATATGGACTTGCCGTACATGATTGTTATCACTCAGTACCGCAATGCCGGACCGGAAGAAGTTGAACAGAGTATTACCCGCACCCTGGAAAGTTCACTTTCAGGTTTGAGCGGTCTTAAAAAATTGCAGTCACGCTCTCAGTCGGGACTCTCGCTTTTGATTCTGGAGATGAATTTTGGTACAAACCTTGATTCTACGGCAAATGAAATACGAGACAAGATAGACCTTGTCCGTTCTTATCTGCCGGATGATGCAGAGTCTCCGATGACAATCAAAATGGACCCGTCAATGATGCCAATCATGATGCTTTCATTGCAGGGTAACCGTACTCCTGAAGAGCTGCGTGCATATGCGGAAGACATTGTTCAGCCACGACTCGAACAGCTCGATGGTGTAGCATCGGCAAGCGTTTCCGGCGGACGTGAACGTTCAATCAATGTTGATATCCCGCGCGACCGTCTTGAAGCATACGGTCTTTCTATCAGCACAGTTGCCCAGATGATTGGTGCCCAGAACATTCAGAGTTCGGGCGGTACAATCACTTCCGGCGAAATAAACTATACAATCAAGACTAACGGTAAATACCAGAGCCTTGATGATTTGAAGAACACTGTAATTTCTTACAAAGTTGCTGCTTCTGACGGATTTAACCTTCCTGCAATGAAGACTGTACGTCTCCGTGATATTGCAGACGTTTACGAAGGCTACAAAGACGAAAGTACACTTGCTTATCTTGACGGTAATCCTTGTGTAATGATTATGATTCAGAAACAGAGCGGTAAAAACTCGGTAAGTGCCGCTAAAAAAGTTCGTGCCGAATTAAAAAATCTCGTAGAAGAACTTCCGAGTGACGTAAAGCTTACAGAAACTTACAACACAACAGATATCATTGAACAGACTATCAACGAAGTTGTAAGTTCGGTTGTTCAGGGTGCGCTGCTTGCTATTGCAGTTTTGTTCATCTTCCTGCGTTCCCTCAAATCAACATTCATCGTTGGTCTTTCAATTCCAATTTCGGTAATGATTACTTTGTTCCTCATGTACTTTAAGGGAATTACAATCAACATGATTTCGATGGCAGGTCTTTTGCTTGGTATCGGTATGCTTGTAGATAACTCAATTGTTGTACTGGAAAACATTTATTCTTACCGTCAGCGCGATGCAAAACCAAAAGTTGCGGCCGTTCTTGGAAGCCAGGAAATGGTAATGTCAATTACAGGTTCAACTTTGACATCGGTTTGTATCTTCCTCCCGATGCTGATGTTCCAGAGCAAGCTTGGAATCATGGGACAGCTGTTCCACGACCTGGCTTACACAATCATCTTCTCACTTTTGTGTTCTCTCGTTGTAGCTGTTGCTCTGGTACCGGTTTTGACTTCAAGTTATCTCAAAATCGACAAAATCGTTGATACAGATCAACAGGGATTCACATACAAAGTAAACCGCGCATTCAACAAGTTCTTCTACAATCTGGACAGCTGGTATGCACGCGGAGTTACATTCGTATTGCATCACCGCAAGGCAACAATCCTGAGTCTGCTCGCACTTCTGTTCCTTTCTTTTGCAACAATTAAATTTGTCGGATTTATCTTTATGCCGGAAAGTGCCGCTAACTCGGTACAGGTTGATATTGAACTTCCAAAAGGAACCCGTCTTGAAGTAACTGAAGAAACTCTCCAGAGCTTTGACGCAATGGCCCAGAAAGATCTTAAGGGTCTTAAATATACTTCAATGACAGTTGGTGGTACTTCTGTAATCAGTTCCGGTTCAGAAACAAATACAGGTTCAATTACCTATACTTTGTATCCTGAAAAAGAACGTGAACGCGGCTGGGACAACGAAAAATCAGCTAAGGCTAAACTCCGCAAGTACTTTAACCTTTTCCCTGGTGCAGATGTTAAATTCGGTACAAATATGAACAGCGCAGGCTCATCAGCAATTTCTGTTGATATCAAGAGTGATGACCTTGACCTTGTACGAAGTGTTGCCCTCCAGGTAGAAAAACTTCTCAAAGAAAAGGGACAGGACCTTGTAACAGAAGTTACCAGTGACCAGGAAGACGGTCTTCCACAGGCAGAAATCGTGATCGACCGCGACCGCATGTACGAACTCGGCCTCAACATTTACAGTGTTGGTGGCGAAATCGCCGCAGGAATCAACGGTACAACTGCCAGCCGCTTTACAAAAGACGGTGACGATATCGACGTAGTTGTCCGCCTTGCAGAAAAAGACAAGACTAAACTTGCAGACCTTGATTTGATTAACGTTGTTAACAGCCAGGGCCAGAGAATTCCGCTTTCAAGCTTTGCCCACTACAAAGAGACTAAGGCTCCGGTAACAATCTACCGCGAAAACCAGGCCCGTGTAATTCACGTAACAGCAAACCCTGTAACCGGACTTTCTCTTGATAAGGTTCAGTCTGGAATTAACAAACTTATTGAAGACAACATTCCGAAAGATGAAAAGGTAACAATCGGAGTTTCCGGTGCTTTTGAAGACATGATGGAAGCAGTTGTAAACTTTGGTTTGATTATCATTATGGCTGCTATTCTCGTATTTGTTGTAATGGCCAGCCAGTTTGAGTCGCTTGTTGATCCGTTCATCGTTATTTTGACAATTCCACTGTCATTTATCGGTGTCATGGCAATTTACGCAATTACAAGAAACCAGCTTAATGTAATCACAATTATGGGTCTCCTCGTACTTGTCGGAACAATCGTAAACAACGGTATCGTACTTGTAGACTATACAAACCTTTTGCGTAAACGTGGTTATGAACTTGAAGAAGCATGTATTGAAGCAGCACGCAACCGTCTGCGACCAATCCTGATGTCAACTTTGACAACAGTAATTTCGCTCGCTCCAATGGCATTCTTCCCTGGCGAAGGTTCTCAGTCAATGCAGCCAATCTCACTCACCGTATTTGGTGGTATGACATTCGGTTCGCTGATGACCCTGTTCCTTATGCCTACAATTTATTACATTATAAATAACCGCCGTCTCAGGAGAGCGGCAAAAAAAGCAGCAAAAGCAAAGGCTCTGGAAGCAAAACAGGCTGAACAGGCAAAAAAGGAGGACTAATATGGCAATTAAACAGAAAAGCAAAAGAAACGACGAAAGATTTGCACCGGCCGGAAAGCTCCTCCGTGTAGAAATGATTTTTACTCAGGCTCTCGAAGAAGACTTTCTTGATGCTTTTAGAGAACATAAGGTAGCAGCGCGCTACACAAAACTTGCAAACGTAATGGGCGCCGGATACTCCAATCCGTGTTTGGGAGATGCAATCTGGCCGCAGTTGAATATGATGTATATCGTATACTGCAGTCAGGATGAAGCAGAAAAAATCAAGGACATCGTGTGGTATTTGCGCGACAAATACCGCACCGAAGGAATTGCCTGCTTTATCAGCAACGCAGAAGAGGTATAAAAATGGCCATACTGACTTTTACAAGACAGCCAGGTTCAATAGGCGACGAAATCGGCATGATGATTGCCCGCCGCCTGGGCTACACCTTTTTTGACAGAAAAGAAATCGAAAAGCGAATCATTGAAAAGGGCTTTCCTCTGGATAAGTTTAAAAAATACGATGAGCGCAGACCGAGATTTTTTGACAACTTTGACCGCGACCGTGATGAATACCTGAATTATCTTCAGAAGGTAATTTATGAAATGGCCAGGCAGAACAACTGTGTAATCGTCGGACGCGGAGCATTTTTGTTCCTGGAAGGTGTAGAAAACCACGTAGCCCTGCGTTTTGTGTCTTCGGACAAAGACCGTCTTGCGCACATAAAGGAAACTCAAAACATTACCGACAGCAAACAGGCGCAGAAGTGGATGGAAGACGCTGATAAAAAACAGGCTTCATTCTACAAGAGTTATTTTAAGTACAGTCTGATTGACCAGAATGCAATTCACGCGACGGTAAATACATCTCTGGTTCCGCCGGAGATGCTTACAGACATGCTTGTTGCGGGAATCAAAAACAATGTTACGCCGGAAATTGAAAAGCGTGGCGAAGCCCGCGTAGATGAGCTTATTCTTGCGCAGGAAGTTACAACAAAAATCGTTACCGAACACAAACTTCCGATTGATGAATTGTGGGTTCGTGTTGAAGGTAAAACGATGCAGTTGTACGGACTGACTTCTTCATCAGCAACGGTTGAACGCGCAATTACGATTATCAACACCGACTTTCCGGGCTACGAAGTTCACTCCTTTGTACGCTGCGTCCAGGACTTCCGCAACAGCGGCAAACAGATCCTTTCGGATAAGTTTCACAAACTGAGCGAATTAAACGAGAAAGCGAGTGAATTTAACGAAAAGATGAGCGAAAAACTAAAGTCTTACTAAATTATCTGAGCTTACAGATCAATCATCTTGTCTAAATCGCATGGAACCGGTTTTCCGTCCTCTGCAGGGGCGGAGCCGGCGTTTGCGTAAATGTTGAGCAAGGATGCACCCAGTTTTGGATTTGCCACAACAGCAGGCCCTGCGATACAACCACCTTCACAGCACATAACTTCAATCAGGTTAGGGCAGTCAGGCGGTGTCGGAATCTGACCCGCATTAATCTTTCCGTAATTTTTAAGAACCATCATACCGGCCTTATCAAGTCCGTTGATAACAAACGGCCTCAAAATCGAAGCATCCTTTAATCTGAGTTTTACACTTTCGGCAACACCGCCGCTCTTGGCAAAGTTTCTTCCAGAAACTGTCGGAACATAATTTGCCGGATGATCAGGGATTTCTGCCTTAGTAATATCAATATTTTTTGCAACAAACAATGCATTCAAATCTTCGGCAGTCAAAACGTAATCTACTTCTTTGTAGTCATAGCCTTCGCGCCGTTTTGCAAGGCAGGGACCGACAAAAACGGTAATACAATCCGGGTCCTGTACTTTTGCAATATAGGAGTTATAAACCATCGGGCTCTTTGTATCACTGATACAGCCTTTAAGTTCAGGAACGTGGATATTTACGGCGCGTACGTAGGCCGGACAGCAGCTTGTAGTCATCATTTTGTCGCCGCGTTCCATACGCTCTTCAAATTCAATTGCTTCGTTGTCGGCAGTAATGTCTGCGCCGATGGCAACTTCCCAGACCTTGGAAAAACCTGCCTGCATCATTGCGCCTTCAAGCTGGCCCGGTTTTGCACGGAACTGTGCGCCGATTGCAGGAGCGTACATTGCAACAACCTTGTCGCCTGCCATAATGTGTTTGATTACATCTAAAAGCTGGCTCTTGCCCATCATCGCACTGAACGGACAGCTGCTCATGCACTTTCCGCAGAAAATACATTTATCGTAGTCGATGGTTTCGTGGCCGTCAGGTCCCTTGGAAATTGCTCCGACCGGACAAACTTCTTCGCACGGTACGGTTGTCTTGATAATTGCGTGATATGGACAGTTCTGGGCGCAGAGACCGCAGTTAATACATTTTTCCGGGTCGATTTTTGCGCGGTGGTTTATTACATTGATAGCCTTTTTAGGGCAGTTCATCATGCAGGGACGTGCAAGACAACCCTGGCAGGCGTCAGTCGGAAAGTAATGAACTTTCTGGCAGGCGTTGCATGCCTTATGAATTACAGTAAGCATCGGCCAGGTTGGACTTTCGCGGTCCAGAGCGGCTTTTGCGTAATCTGAAAGAGGTTTGGATTCATCAAAATCATCGATGGAGTGGCCCATATTGGCCCCGATTCGAATCCGGATAATGCTTCGGTCTTCGTCAAGATTGTTTCTGATAGGAACAGACCCGTCAGGAATTAAATCGAAAGGGATTTTTTCTAGTTCTTCGTTGTTGCAGAGTTTGCCCTCGAGCTGGAGTTTTGCCAGTGTGATGAGAATGTTTCTTTTAAGTTCAGCGGCATGATTGTTCAGATTAAGCATAAATGTACCTCAGTTTAAGCTTATTGCATGATAAAAAACGGTGTACTTATATTCTAATTGAACAACAGCGAGTAATAAAGATGTGAATAATAATTTTTCGTTGCAAAATCTTGAATTCGACTTATAATATTTACTATGGAAATAAATCAGAACATAGCCGAGTACTATGATGAGTTATATCCAGTTACTGAAGAACAAAAACGTTTTTATGAGGAAAGAGTTAAAAAATATTCTGCGCCGGTTAAATTTTTAAGAATCGGATGTGGAACAGGCACTTTTGAACATAATCTAGCGCGCGAAGGTTTTGATGTTACTGGAATAGAAACCAGTACCGACTTGCTGGAATCTGCAAACAGAAAAAGAAGGACTCAACTTATGGCAGTGCGATACTTTCAGATGTCGTCACTGGAAATGAGCCGTTTTCTGGGCCGTAACTTCTACGATATTATTTCCATTCTTGACAACCGTATTCTGTTCATCCGTGACGAAGTATTTTTGGCAAAGTTTTTTTATGACTGCCACGAACTTTTGCGTCAGAACGGCTGCATGATTTTAACTGCACCAAACTTTGACATTTATTCTGATAAAACAAAAATCATCCTCCCGGAACGAAAGAGCATCCGCGCCACGCTCACAACAACAATCAGCTTAAAAAATGAACAGATGCTGATGGACCAGAAGCTCGAAACAGGAAACGGCCGCTGTCTGACAATAACGGAAGATGCACCGGTAAATTTGATTACAAAAGAGCAGATTCAAAAAGGAGCAGAAGAGGCAGGCTTTACAAGTGTTGAATTTTTTGCGGATTTTGAATTGAATCCATTAACTGAGGCAAGCGAAAATATTCTTGCTGTTATCAGTTAACCTTCCAGTGGTTTCCGCCTTCACGGACAAAGCGTTTTGCAGGGATTTCAAGTAAGCGTCCGTCTTCACCGAGCATTTTAATCATCATAGTGAGCGGATTAACGTCCGTGATTCTGAAATTTGTGCCGTCGTAGAAGATATGTACGCCTTCGTTTGGAAGAGATTTTCTGGCTTCAGAATACCATTTGAATTCATAACTCAAACAGCATAAAAGTCTTCCGCACTGGCCCGAGATTTTCATTGAATTAAGGGACAAGTTCTGGTCTTTGGCCATCCTGATGGAAACCGGCGGAAGTCTGTCGCAGATTGAGTGACAGCAATATGCGCGGCCGCAAACTCCGAGACCTCCTGTAATGCGGCTTTCGTCGCGTACACCAATCTGGCGCAGTTCAATACGCATTTTGAATACGCTTACAAGGTCTTTAACGAGTTCACGGAAGTCTACGCGGTTTTCGCTCGAAAAGAAAAACAGGGCTTTTGGTTCTTCAAGGAGAAAATGTACGGCGATGAGCTTCATATCAAGTTTATGAAGTGCAACCTTTTCTTTAAAAGTCTTGAATGCACCTGCTTCTTTATCTGCCAGTTCCTGATATTTTTTAAAGTCGTCCTGATTAGCCTTGCGTTCAACCATGACAATGTCGCTTGGTTTAAGTCCAACCGGATGATTAACTTTGCCCATTACCATGGCCATGTCTTTTCCGTATCTTGTCGGAATAATTACGGCATCGCCCTGTTCGAGCCTGGCAAAATTCTTCGGAACCGAGCAGTATACACCCTCGCTCGAGTACTCGAGTTTTGTAAGATAAAGAGGGTCCGGGTAGACAAAGTTTTCGTCAACTTCATCGGTTGTACGGCCGTCATTGTCTTCGAGTTTTGTGAGATCTATATTTTCGTCGTCGATATCTTTTTCAAAAATGTCGCTCATTAAATTACTCCATTCAATTTTACTTTTAACTTGCCAATAAGTCTACAATCAGTCCGTTAATTTCTTCCAGGCGGGCAAGGATGTTTATCTGCTGGGAGTGATTGTAGAGCAGGTCCGAGGTCAGTTTTTCCAGTTTTTCGTTAATAACCCGAATCTGTACA
>JAEENG010000154.1 GCA_016283615.1 Treponema sp. | reverse complement strand
CAGTCGTTAAAATACCGGCTGAATGCTTCGGCGTTCATTGTCGCACTCGAAACAATTACCTTAAAGTCAGGCCGGCTAATGAGAACGCGTTTTAAAAGTCCGAGAACAAAGTCAATGTTCAGGCTCCGCTCATGGGCTTCGTCAACCATGATTACCGAATATTTTGAAAGCCACGGATCAAGCTTCATTTCCTGGAGCAGGATGCCGTCTGTCATGATTTTGATTTTTGTTGTCGGGTCGGTTTTGTCTTCAAAGCGCATTTTGTAGCCGACAAGACCAGGGTAGGTTGTATTCAACTGTTTTGCGATAAACTCACTTACGCTCAGGGCAGCGATACGGCGCGGCTGGGTAACCGCAATCATTCCGTTTGCGCTGTAGCCCGCTTCGTGCAGAATGACCGGAATCTGGGTTGTTTTTCCTGAACCTGTCGGTGACTGAACTACAATCACCTGGTTTTTTGCAAGTGTATCGAGAATAAGCTGCTTTTGTTCATAAACCGGTAATTTTCTGTAATCTATTGCCATTTTGATTTTTCCTTTAAGCTGTCAAATAATTTACGGCGTTCAACAAGATAGTTTTTCCAGTGATCAACGCCTGCACGGTCAAGGCTGTGAATCAAATCGTCGTCTACTAGCCGGATTACAAACTGACCGTTGCTTTTTATTAATGTGGTTATAAAATACGAATCAATTGAATCGAATTTACTGCTCTTTGAACATACAATCTTAAATAAAAGTCC
Organism: Treponema sp.; assembly: GCA_016283615.1. GTDB lineage: Bacteria > Spirochaetota > Spirochaetia > Treponematales > Treponemataceae > Treponema_D. The sequence goes on along the minus strand of JAEENG010000154.1, from coordinate 7,475 downwards.
GTCGCCTGTTAAGTCCCTCTCGTTCGGCTTCTGATAGAATGAAGGATTTGAGCGCTGTCCGCTGATTGTGTTTCCGTTTGCGTACATGATAAATGCCTGGCGGCCGTCTTCCACCTGTATCTTTTCAAATTCCTTGCTTACATGCGGATGGTTGGCCCAGATGATGTCGATTCCGCATTCTGAGGCGAGTGTCTTAAAAAATTTTTTATGGCTTTCGGTAACCTTTGTTTTGTATTCTTCTTCATCTGTGTGCACGCTCAAAACAAAGAGGTCGTGCGGGTTATTTTCTGAGAGCGCCTTGAGTTCTTGAATCAGTTTGTCGTGTTTTTTAGCAGGGTAGTAATCGATGTAAGAGGCAAAATCAGGCCGGTTCAAAATCTCTGTGACGGCCGCAAATAAAACCGTCCAGCCATTTTTTTGAATCAGCTGATATGTAAGAGGGGAGCCGCTTTTTTCTTTTATGCCGCATGCCCACACATGTCTGTTTGAATTAAAAAAATGTCCCGTTGCCTTGATTCCGTCCAGGTACCAGTCGTTTGTATGATTGTTTGCAAGCGAAAATACGTTAAAACCTGCGTCAATCGCAGCATTTACGTACGAGGAATGCATGTTGAACTGCGGGTAGGTGTTCCATTCCATTTTGTCGTTGACAGGTGCTTCGAGGTTTGCAAAGGCAAGGTCGCTGTTATTTACAATGGGTTTTATGTCGCGCCAGATTTCTTCAAAATTGCCTGCAGTATAATTTATTTTATGCGACATTATGTCCCCGGCAAACACGAGGGTTATCTTTGAGTCATTTTGAATTGTTGAATTTAGTGAATCGCTTTGTTGAACGGTTTTTGTTTTTCCGGTCGATGCGCAGGAAAGCGCCGCAAGACAAAAACAAGCAATAAAACTAATTACGCAGGAGCGTCGAAAAATCATAATTCAATTATAACGCAAATAAGATGAAGATAGAAGGGTATAAATTCGTAGGGACAGGAAAAGAATATGTCATATTTAGTTTGCAAGCTTCGTTCACGGAATATGAATTGTAAATATAAGGTTTTTCTTGACGATACTTCCGCCTTGCGTTAGTATATTATTATGATAAATTCATTTGGGGATTCTGAAACTGAATTAATTTGGAAAGGTCAAAGAAGCAGAAAACTTCCTCCGACAATTCACAATGTTGCACGACGGAAACTCCGAATGATTGCGGCTGCAAAGGAAGTAAAAGATTTAAGAGTTCCGCCGGGAAATAATCTTGAGCAGCTGGCAGGAAATCTTGAAGGACTCTGGTCTATCAGAATAAATGACCAGTGGAGAATTGTATTTACCTTTGAAAATGGAGGAGCGGAAAATGTTCGAATCACAGATTACCACTAATGACAAACTGCCGAATATTCACCCCGGAGAAATTCTTAAAGAAGAATTTCTTGTTCCAATGAATATTTCTGCGTATCGTCTTGCAAAAGAAATTAACATTCCTCAGACTCGTATTTCGGAAATAATTCATGGAAATCGTTCTATAACCGCTGACACTGCAATCCGTTTTTCCAGGTTTTTTGGAACAACCGCAGAGTTCTGGCTTAATCTTCAGAATCTTTACGATCTGGAAGAAGAAGAAAATAACCATGCCACTGAATTTGAAACAATAAAAATGCACGCTTATGCATAAAACAGTGGGGGCATGACCTTCGATCCCGCTTCACCTTGTTGACGGATAGGGTGTAAAAAAGATAAATTATATATATGTTTGATGTAAAAGACACAGACCTTTTCGATCTTGAAGAAGAAGATTTTGATACTATTCTCGCACCGGATATTACTTTTAACGGAAAAATTAAATTTACAAAGCCATTTATGATTCGCGGCGCTGTTTCCGGTACTATCGATGCAACAAGCGACCTCGTCATTGATTTAAAGGCACTGGTTAACGCAGAAATTACTGCCAGCCGTGTTCTTGTCCGCGGTAAGGTAGAAGGAAATATCATCGGAAGAGACATTGTTTTTGTTTCTTCGACAGGTTCTGTAAGCGGTGATATCACTGCAAAGCAGGTTGTCCTGGAACCGGGTTCCCGCTTTACAGGCAAATGTACAATGACACAATAGGAAATAAATATGACATCTAAAAAATCCCTTTTAACTGCATTAGTAAGTTTGTTGATTTGTGTTTCTGCTTATTCACAGAGAGCAGACGCCCTTGTCTTGTACCGCGCAGGCAACTATCCTGAAGCCATCAAAATCTGTGAACAGGAAATCACTGAAAACCCGCAGAATATCGATTCATATTGTGTATTGTGCTGGAGCCTTGTACGCAACCGCCAGTATGCGGAAGCTGAACAGCGCTCAACTGAAGCACGCAAAGTCAATTCAAGTGATGTACGTTTGATCGAAATCCAGGCAGAAGCTAAATTCTACCTCGGAAAAAATACTGCCGCCATGGAACTTTTTCAGCTCTACCTTGCAAATGTTCCTGCAAACGGAAGCCGTATCGGTAACGCATATTATTACATGGGCGAAATTTATATCCGCCAGGCAAAATACCAGCATGCAGACATTTCCTTTACTGCTGCAGTTCACACAGAACCTCTCGTAGACTACTGGTGGACCCGCTGCGGTTATGCCCGCGAAATGGCAGGAAGTTATGCTTCGGCTCTTGAAGCATACAATCAGGCTCTTTCGCTCAATCCGTCACAGGCTGATGCTGCACGCGGCAAAGAACGCGTTTCTTCAAGTATCCGTTAATTGTTGAATAACGACAGGTTTTTTTGGTGTTTAATTCAAATTCAAAAATTCATTTTGAAACTCTCGGCTGTAAGTTGAATCAGGTCGAAAGCGAAGGTCTTGCTACATGTTTTGTAAACGCAGGTTTTTCTGCCGACATGAAGCCTATGACTGCCGCAAGCAGAGTTGATAACGATGTGGTACTCTGTTTTATAAACACCTGTACCGTAACTGCAAAGGCCGAGCAGAAAGCCCGCCGCATCATCCGTCTCTTACTTGCAAAATGCCCTCAAAGTGTAATCGTCGTTACAGGCTGTTACGCCCAGCTCGGCCGCCAGGAACTCCTTGCAATGGACGAGCGTGTCTGCGTTCTCGGGGGCCAGTACAAGGGCCGCCTGGGCGAAATTCCTGAGCGCATTAAAAATGAGGAATTTGACAGGCCGCAGAAGCTTTCTGCTTTTTTGAACGGAATCTTTGATTCAATTTATAAGGTTGCAACTCCGGGTAAAATCGAATCTCCGTTCAAACTTTTGCCTGATAATTTTATTCATCACTCGCGCCCGTCGCTTAAAATCCAGGACGGCTGTAATTGTGTCTGCACTTACTGTGCTATCCGTCTTGCGCGCGGACACTCAGTGAGCCTTGATGCAGGAGAAGTTATCGAGCGCGTACAGAAACTTGAAAGGGACGGTCACAGGGAAGTTGTAATTACAACTGTGAATATCGGTCAGTACCGTTCAAAGTGGCAGGATAAAACCGTAGACTTTACTGATCTGCTTGATCTGATTCTGCAGAACACAAATTCAATTCATATAAGAATTTCAAGTCTCTATCCCGAAATCGTGGATGAGCGTCTTGCAAAAGTTATTGCAGATGAACGCGTGCAGAGCCACTTCCATATTTCCGTGCAGAGCGGAAGTGACGATGTGCTTTTAAAAATGAAGAGGCCGTACAAAATCGAAGCCGTTTACAGGGCATGCCGCCTCCTCAAACAGGCAAAAGGAAATCCCTTCCTTGCGTGCGATATCATCGTAGGCTTTCCGGGCGAAACTGACAGGGATTTTGAACTTACACTTTCCATGCTTAAAGAATGCGGTTTTACCTTTGTGCACGCCTTTCCGTTCAGTGCGCGTCCGGGTACGGAAGCCTATAAAATGCGTCCGATGGTGCCGAATTCAATTGCAAAACTCCGCATGGAAGCCCTTGAAAAATTCAACGAAGAAAGCAAAAAAGCCTATATTGAGTCTTACCAGGGACAGGTTTTAAACGCAATTACAGAAACTGTTCATAATGCGCGTGTGTTCAAGGACAGGGTAGTGGTTCACGCGGTGACAGAAAACTTTCTGCACTGCAGGCTTGATTTTTCAAAGGATGCGGTAATTCCACAGCCGGGCTCGCTCATTCAGGTCAGAATCCGAAGACCTCTTTCTGCGTCAGAAGTTTCCGGTGAAAGCGACACACTGGCAGAACTTGCATAATCTAAATTATCTTCACAACGATATAACTTATTGATATAATATTTTTATGGTCAAAAAGTTGGGCTCCTACGTCCTTTCGGAATTTAATTCTGTTCCTTATGTGCTGGGCTTTATCGGAAAAACTTTCCGCGAGTCCTTTGCTTTTTTACGCACAAAATCATCCCGAAAAATCCTTATCATGCAGCTCCTTTTTACCTTTATTGAAGCCCTTCCTTTAATCGCCGTAATTTCTACCGCAATCGGAACTGCAATCTACATTCTCGGAGATAAGTTTTTGAGTTCCATCGGGCAGAGCCAGCTGATTTATAATCTTTTGAGCATCGTAGTTACCCTCGAACTCGGGCCGGTTATCGTTGCATTTATCGTAACTGCTCGTTCTGCAACTGCAATTGCAACAGAAATCGGCGGCATGGTAACAAGTCACCAGATAGAGTCCTATATTTCGTGCGGGGTAGACCCGATAAGCCATCTTGTAAGTCCGCGCTTTCTCGGCGTAACAATGTCCGTTTTTTTTCTGAATCTTTACTTTTCTTTCTGCGGGCTTCTGGGACCGGCCGTAATTCAATTCATTATAAACCCTGCAAACGTCGTTAACTTTGTTCAGGGAGTTTTGTCGAGCATTACGGTAAAAGTGCTTTTTACGTCAATTTTAAAAAGTGTTCTGTTCGGCATGATAATTTCGATTTGTGCCACTTACTACGGATTTTCGGTTGAACGAAGCAGTACGGAAATCCCTGTAGTCGGTATCAGTGCCGTTGGTAAGTCTGTTCTTGGAATCATCCTTGTAGACGTCTTTATAATCATTTTGTTTTATTTTTGAGGACGCCAAAATGGATCTGCTTGATGTTCAGAATGTTGAATTCCAGTCGCGCTCGCAAAAAATAGTTAAAGGCATCAGCCTCAAAATTGAGCGTGGAACTACAACTGCCCTGATAGGACATTCCGGAAGCGGAAAATCCACCCTGCTAAAACTGATGGACGGGCTTTTGGTTCCAAGTGCGGGTAAAATTCTTTTTGAAGGCAGGGATATTCAGACGATGAACAAGGCACAGAATCTTGAATTCCGCCAGAAGTGCTCCTTTGTCTTTCAGGACAGCGCCCTCTGGGCCAACCAGAACATTGTCCAGAACCTTTCGCTTCCGCTGCAGATTCACTTTCCTTCAATGACCAGCGAAGAGCGCATTTTTACGGTTCAAAGTGTCTGTGCGATGGTCGGTTATGACAGGGATTTGACTTTAAGACCGGTTGATTTGTCGACCGGCGAGCAGAAAAGAATCGCCTTTGCACGCGCAATGATTTGCGGCCCGGAAGTTCTCTTTCTGGATGAATGCACCGAGTCGCTCGACAGGAAGGGCAGTGCCATTATTATGAATCTGCTCCATAACTTTATTGATCAGGGAAATACTGTAATTTACATCAGTCATAATTCAACTTTTATTGCTGAATTTCCCGGCACGATGTATCATATAGAAAACGGTCTTATCCAGGGAGAACCGGTATAAAAATGAAATTTAAAATTCGTTATGCAGATCAAATTGTCGGATTCTTTTCAATCCTTGCTCTTGCGGGCCTTATCGCACTGATTTTTGCGCTTGGAGCAAGACAGCACTGGTTTGAAAAAAAATATTACTACTACACGGTTTTTGACAGCGGTTCCGGCGTGTCTGTCGGAATGGATTTGACCTACAAAGGCTTTTCTATCGGAAAGGTAAGCAAACTCGGCCTTAAAGATAATTTTGTCCGTGTCGATTACTATATCCTTGGCGAATACAGCGAATACATAAAAGAAAACTCCCTTGTCCAGCTCGTTACAAGTCCAATCGGGCTTGGTTCCACATTCAGCTTTTATCCGGGAATTGGCCCCGGCCTGATTCCGTCCGGAACTGAAATTTTCCGCGTTGACAGTGTTCCCGGCGAAAGAATCATCGCAGACAAAAAGAACCGCATAGAAAAACAGAACGACTCAATCGGTGCCCTGATGAATCAGGTTTCTGAACTTTTGACACATGTTAATTCACTTGTAAGTCAGGTTGATGATGCATTGAGCGGCCGTGTACGCGGCAGCAGGGCTACTCCGATTCAAAATATTGTTGCACAGCTTTCCGGAATTACAGAAAGCATTCACCAGATTCTTGCAAGCGACAAGGGCCCTGTAACAGAACTTCTTGGTCCTGAAATGACAACGAGCCTTGTAGAAGCCCTGGATAATCTTGCAGTAATTACACAGAGTTTTACAGGAGTGGCTTCAAATGCTGATAAACTTGTTGCAAATGCAGTTCCTCAGATTGACAGCGCCCTCGTTCAGCTGAATACAGTTCTTGTTCAGGTGCAGGACGTGCTGACAGGTCTTAAAAATAATCCGCTCATTCGCGGCGGCGTTCCTGACCGCTCTAAATCCGACTCGGCTACAGTTCAGCTTAGAAGCGAAGACTTTTAGGGGAGGGCATCTTGAAACGTTCAATTTTTGTTTTACTGGTTTTATCTGTTTTATTTTGCGGATGTTCTTCAAGTCCAAAGCGCGCCATGCTCGTAACAGACGTTTCTGACAGCGCCTCAGTAATTTATGAAAACGCAAATGCCGAACTCATCGGCGGCAATATCCAGAACGCCGGAGCTCATTTGCAGCAGGCCTACAACCTGGCTCTTTCTGTAGATGACACAGACCTTTTGTGCAGAATTTCCCTTTCTGCAATAATCTACCGCCTTGCAAACTCCGGAGACGAAGCGGGGAATTCCGACTTGAATCCAGTTCTTCAGCTTGCAAAAAAGACTTCTTCGGATGAAGAATTTGATGTTTCGGACACTCCTTTTTACGGACTTTCTGCCCAGGACCTTCTGGTAATGGCAAAAAAGTACGCTCAGCGTTCTGCAAAAAAAGATGTTTTGAGCGCAGTCTGTCCGATTTACGATTTAAAAATTCAACTTGCAAGAAAAAATCCAGACATTAACTTTAACGAAAAACTGAATGAATTAAACGCGTCAGAAAAAAAACTTTCGTCAGAAGCCTATTATCTTGCGTTTTTAAAGCGCACTCAAGGAGACCTGTACGCATTCAATAAAGATTATAACAGGGCAACTGACGCCTACCTTGAAGCGGCAAAAATTCACCTTAAAAACCGCTATGTGAGTGAAATCGGTCTTGATTATTATTCGGCTTCCCGCATGGCTTCTCTTTCCAACAATAAAAACCTTGCAGTTGAATACATCCAGACAGCCCTCAAATACGACAGGGATGCGGAAAATACCAGCGCAATTGCCTCGGATTACAATGCTTACGGTTTGATTCTG
>JAEENG010000153.1 GCA_016283615.1 Treponema sp. | reverse complement strand
TTATTCTAAAAGAATGAGTTTAAAACAAATATTTGGAAACAATCTTCACTCATATAGAAAATTACGAGGTCTTTCTCAGGAACAACTTTCAGAACGCTTAGATATATCTGTAAAACATTTAAGTACAATGGAAACAGGAAAAGTTTTCGCATCTGCTGAACTAATAGAAAAAATTGCAATTCAACTAGATGTCTCTATTTCGGCCTTATTTTATACACCTAATGAGAAATCAATGGATGAATCTGAATTAGCGAAAATTGATTTAATTATAGAAGAAGAGGCTATAAGATCTATTCGAGCGATGCGAAATAGAATTCATTTATTAAAGCATAAATAAATCTTTTTTACATAATTCCATTTTTTGTATTGTAAATACTTCTGTTAGAAGAACTTCTATCAAACTAAGCTATATAAATTATTAATACTTTAAGATATTTGCAACCTTGCGACCTGGTCTTGTCTCACAGTGAACTTGTGAAATATGCCGCCGTGCGTGGATATTTCGTCTCTTTTTTCAGTGATTGACCGACGTTACGGTCACACAACTCCGACTATGGCTACAAGGTCCTTTGGCTCCGTCGTTGCCATTGTCGGTGTTGTGTTCACTGTGATTGGCAAGACCAATCTAGAGGGGCTCTAAATTGCTCAAAAATAACGAAAAAAGCCGTGAAAACAGGACTCTTAGTTCCTGATTTCACGGCTTGCAAGTTTGCGAACGGCTACTTTCTTCTATTATTATCGCTCTATATCCGATATTCTTCGGATGGTCCTTTGATTCATCCTCTGCTGGCGGGACTCAATCTGCCAGTCAAGACTTCCGTTTTCCCATCTGCTTTCATACTCATCAAAAGTCTTTGCTCCGTTACGGTCCATGTCATCGGCTAACTGCCTGAACTCGCTTGCGGTTCTTCCCTGTAGGAAGTTCTTAAAACAGCCCGCAAGGGCTGTTTTTTTTGTCTATGAGGGCTTTTTATATCAGTTGAATATATTATTCTTTCAGGCTCTTCTTAGGCCAGTTTACGATAAAGATTCCGATGCATACGAGGATGAGGGATACAACTGTTACAAGGCCTGTCTGGCTCTGTTCGTTGAGGAATACTGCACTCAAAATTACGCCAAAAAGCGGATTTGAAAAACCAAAGATTACGACACGGCTTACATCATTGTGCTTTAACAAAAGTCCCCATAACGTGTAGGCTACGGCGCTGATAAATACAAGATAGGCAAGAAGAAGAACTGACTGCACTGTAAAACCGCTGATTCTACCGCCAAGCAAAAGTCCTGCGCCAATCATCACGGCTCCGCCAAAGACAAACTGCCAGCCCGAAAGCATAACAGTGTTTTCTTCCTTGCTGAAAAGTTTTACCATGCACCCGCTGAATCCATAGCACACGCTGCTCAAAAAGATAAAGCCTTCACCACCAAAAGTTACGTGATAATCAACTGTCTTTCCTGTTACTGTTACAAGAACAACTCCGATAAAGCCGATTACACAGCCGAGAATTTTTGCCCAGGTAAGTTTTTCCTGTTTAAAAAGAAGGGCTGCAATCAAGAGGGAAGCAAAGACATTTGTCGCAAGAATTACAGACGACTTTACGCCCGGACACTTTGTAAGCCCGCCGTAAAAGAAAAAGTACTGCAAAACTGTCTGAACCATTCCAAGGGCCAGAACTTTGCGCCAGGCCCCGGACGATTTTGGAACAAGCACTTTTTTTTGAATGAATGAACCAAAAAGCGCTGTAAAAATTCCTGCAAAAAAGAAGCGGATGCCTGCAAACAAAATTACGCTTGGAGTATCATTGCTTGCAATAGAAAACAATCTGTAACCTGTTTTGATCGCAGGTGTCGCACTGCCCCATAAAAAACAGCATAAGGTTGCGCCGAGGCAAACCACCGGCAGATAGCTTAAAAAATGTTTTTTCGGGGATTCCATTCCTATTCTCCTGTAAAGTTTCCTTTTATAATTCTCGGGCCGTCATTTTGAGAATAGCCGTCTGAAGAAGCACCTGCACCACCGGAAGCGGCTGCCTGGGCATCTTCTTTATAGCGGGTTTTAACTGTCATTTCGCTTTTGATTTTATCGAGGGCCGGATTAAAAACACGGAGAATACTTTCCATTACGGTCAGGATTTCATCATCAGCGTCCTGGCATTCAATAAGTTTTTCGTACGACTGATAAATTTCAATATAAGCGTGATTCAACTTTGTGTAATCTGAATTATAAACATCAACCTTATTCATCATGCCTCCTATACCGGCCCCGGCCAGTTATTAATCTGCAAGAAAAGCTCTTACCGCTTCAATTTTTTCAAGCGCAGCACGGCGTCCTTCCTGATAGCAGCGTTCAAGTTCGTCGGGATTACTTTCAATGCGGCCAATTCCAAGACTCTCAGCCGGTTGAATTACAATAACCTCTCCGTTTTGAGCTTTTTGATTTACATATTTTGTCTCTTCGTTATAAACAATGTGCCTCTCTTCCATTGCCTTGAGCAACTTGGGGTATTTGCCCAGAAAAAGCTTCATCAAACCAATCATTTTATTCGGCTTTTTGACAAAGTCCTTAGGCTGAGTCAGAACAACCACATTCTTATTATAACCCATGTTTTCGAAGGCTTTTAACGGAATTGAATCCGTCATTCCGCCGTCAAGAAGTTTATAGCCGTCAACTTCGACAACTCTCGAACACAACGGCATGCTTGCGCTCGCCTGCATCCACTTCATTTCTGAACCGCGGCAATTTTTTAATTCTTTATAAACCGGCTCCCCTGTAACACAGTCACTTGCCACAACATAAAATTTAATCGGGTTCTTTGCAAAAACTTCGTAGTCAAACGGATCAAGTTCATTTGGCAGAATGTTGTAGCAGAAATCCACGTTAAACAAATCACCGGTCTTAATCAGAGAAGAAAGGGAACAATACCTCTTGTCCTTCATAAAACGCTTGTTGTATCGGAGGGCGCGTCCCGGCTGGGCTGATTTGATGTTGCAGCCAAAGGTTGCCCCCGCACTTACACCAATCGCCCCGTCAAAGGTAATTCCGTTATCCATAAAAACATCGATTACACCCGCAGTAAACATGCCGCGCATGGCACCGCCTTCCATTACAAGACCTTTCATCATTTCTCCAATAATATGACTTAAATTATAGTTACTTAGTCCAGGATTTTCCACCAAGACGCAGTAAAAATAGTATTCCTCTAACACAAAGTTCAAAACTCATTGCAAACCACACGCCTTCAAGTCCGTAGCGCGACCTTAAAAACAGGGCAAGTGGAATTCGAATCATCCACATCGAAAAGAATTTTATGCAGCTCGGAACAAGAGTGTCGCCTGTGCCGGCAAGTGCGCCGCTTGCAACAAGGCTTGCCCCGTATAATGGTTCGCTGAAGGCTTCTATCATAAGGACAGCCGCACCAAGTTCAATAATAGCAGGGTCCGGACTTATAAAACCAATCATCTGACGCGCAAAAATAAACATCAGGGCACCGGTAATAATCTGGAGTGTAATTCCGACGGATGTCGTGAGCCAGCCCAGATGCCAGGTAAGTTTTTTTTGACCGCTTCCGTAGCACTGGCCGGTTATTGTAGTTGCGGCCGAACTTAAACCGTAGGCAGGCATGTAGCAGAGGCTTTCTGCAGTAATCGCAAACGAATTGGCCGAAAGTGCAAGTTCACCAAGAGGACTTACAATCTTAGTGAATGCAACCTGGCCTCCGCTCATAATCATCTGTTCAAACGCAACAGGAAGCCCAATCTTAAACGCCTTAAAAAGATAAACCTTGTCCCGGGCCATCTTTCCGCCGTATTTGAGCGCAAGGACATCGCTCCTGAAAAGAAGATAGAACAACAAGAGGACAGTCGTAATGAGCCGTGCAAGCAAAGTCGCAATTGCCGCACCCTTTACGCCCATCTTAAAAACGTAAATAAAAAGGTAGTTGAATCCCACATTCAGCACGCCCATCAAAATCTGAACCATACTCGGAAAGCGCATATTTCCCGAACACTGAAGCATTCCTGTCGCAAGGCTGTTAAATTGAATTATCGGAAGGCTCAGGGCAAAGATAAAAAAATACAGAAAGGCGTCGCGGTAAATCAAATCGCCTGCCCCGAGCCAGCGCGGAACAAAGGGACTGATTACAAGGATTATGCCTGTAAAAACAACTGTGAAAATTGAATTAATACAAAAGGCAAGCTTCATCAGCGAACGGGCTTCATCATTCTTTTTCGCGCCGATCAGATGTGCCGTCTGTACGGTAAAACCGACCGCACACGAATAAGAAAGGCCCCAGATAAGCCACGTTGACGAACTGACAATTCCAATGGCGGCTCCTTCAAGCTGACCAAGGTGTCCGACCATCGAAGCATCAATATAACTCATTGCAATCGAACTCAACTGGGCAAGAACGGCCGGAAGACTCAAACTGAATATGAGCATCAGCTGATCATAAAGAGACAGTCTGTCGCCGTCGCGCATGCGCTGTAAAAGGATTGCGTGTCTTGATGCAGAACTATTCGCCATATGTATAATATACAAAAAAAGCCCCGTACCGCAAAGTACAGGGCTTATGCTTTAGATTAAGAAACTGCTAGTTTACCTTACCAGTTGAAAGGAACTGCTGTGTAAAGTAAGCCGGGCTGATTTTTTTGTCGAATGTAAAGTCTTTTACATAGATATGAGTCTGACGGCCTGTTTCTTCGTTAACTACATTAACAGAGCGGCGGAGCTGATAGAGTTCTTCACCCTGAACCTGTTCGACTTTTTCGATTACCATTGTCTTGACATGTTTTCCTGCCTTATTGAAGTTTTCGTACTTAACAGGAAGGTATGTTGCCTTATCAACATAAACCATGCGGTATGCATATTCAACATCGCGGGCCTTAGACTTAATCGGTGTTTCCTTCAGTTTCCAGCAGCTGTAAGTTACCGAACCAAAAGCTTTGCTTGTTACGGTAACTGTTTCATTTTCAGAAATCATTTCGTGAGTATCTTCACCAACTTTACGTGTAGACATATCGTTGTATGTAAGCTCTGTACCAACAAATGATTTTGAACGTTCACCCGTACCAAGACGGCGTGTAGTTCTCAAAGAAGGCTGATAAACCCATTTATCATCATCTTTGTTTGTTTTTTCGCACTGCAGAATACGGGTGTCGCGGTAAGCGGCTGGAGCGGTAAATACGAATACGGCATTTTTAAGACCGTTTTCACCACCACCATATTCCTTGAGAACTCTCTGTTCTGATTTTCCATTCTTTTCGATTACGTCCAGGACCAATGTAGCAAAACTGTAGTCAGGTACCGGGAGTTCAAGCATTGTTTTTGCAATAGTAGCAGCATCTTCAGCAAAAAGGATTGAAGCAGCAAGCATGGCACCAACTGCAGCCAGAATTTTTTTTGTGAGTTTCATAAGATTTCGTCCTCCAAAACTTTAAAATATAAAAATAACTTGAAAAAAGTATAACACATTTTTAGATAAATAAAGGAAAAATTAAGAGAATTTATAAATTTTTAATTTCCCCTTAAAAAAAATATGTAATTTCAAAATAATATGTTATAATTTTATTTATAATTTTCATATTCTAAAAGTAGGAGGCGTGATAAAAACTACTTCCGTGTACTTTTTATCACATGCAGATTTTGCCGTCGGCAAAACTGCGATATCGTGCCTCCTGCACGACCGCTAACGCGGAGTTTTATAGGAGTGCTTTATGTCAGAAAATTCTCATGACGAGTCACGATTAAATTCCATTGCCGTACGTATCATCATCGGTATCATGGCATTAACTACGGTTATTTTGATCGGACTTGGAGCCTTAATTTACCGCTCCGTAAAATCTACTATTGAAGAACAGTTTACTGACCGACTTTCCAGTACAATGCACTTAATGGATCAGACACTGTATGCTTACCTCACCGGAATCGAAAAGGAATTGAACCTTCTCCAGAACGGAGGAAACATCGATCCTGACACAATCGCTGACATTTCAGAAAAACTTGTAAACAGTAACGAGCATTTTATCAGTGCCGGAGTTGTTTACGCAGACCAGTCAATCAGCTGCTATCCGGACGGAAACATCACGGAAGCCGATGCAGAAAACTGGTACCCGGATGCACAGAGCTACGGGGGGCTTCCATATTTTTCTACAATCTATGAAAAACCGGACGGAAAAATCGTAATGGCAGGTTCCCTCCTTCTGACGAATGGAGAAGAAGAACTCGGCGTTGCAGTAATTGAATTCGATATTACCTCTTTCATCGTTGTATTTGGTGACGAAACTGCAATGGGTGACATCGCCTTTATCATGATTGACAGAAACGGTAACGTAATCCTCAATCCGTTTGAGACCCAGGTTTCATTTAAATCAGCAAACGAAATGGGACTTGAAGCTCTTGAATCTTACAGCCCTGGTACCTACGGTATCAGCCGCGAAATCGTTACAATCGGTACCCGCAAAAATGAAGATACAGAAATCCGCATTCTTCCGTCGGAAAGTGACCTTTACGAAGCAGACTATGCAATCCTGATTCCACACAGACTTACAGAAGCCGCATCCAACGCGGTTCTCAAGATCATCATCGTGGGAATTCTTGCCGCATTCGTTCTTTCGGCAATCATTTCATTCTTCCTCGCACGTTCCATTACAAAAACACTCAAGCAGGTTACAGGAATTCTTAAAAACATTTCACAGGGTGACGGTGACCTTACAGTTGAAATCCCAGTTGCTTCAAAAGATGAACTTGGACGTCTTTCGGGTTACTTTAACCTTACAATCAAGAAGATTGCCAATGCAATGGCTTCGATTATCAGCCAGACTTCAAACATGAAGGAACAGTCAGAACTTTTGAGTTCAAACATGAACTCATCAGCATCTGCCATCGAAGAAATCAACCAGAGCGTAAACTCTATCGCAGAACAGATAAAGACACAGACAGACGGTGTACACGAAACAAATGCCAGCGTAGAAGAAATCGCCCACAACATCGAAAAGTTGAATCACAACATTCAGATTCAGGCAGAAAGCGTTTCTCAGTCTTCTTCTTCAATCGAAGAAATGGTTGCAAACATCAATTCTGTAACAGAAATCCTCGACAAAAACTCAGACAATGTTCGTAAGCTTTCAGAATCCGCAGAAAACGGACGTGCAGTTGTCATTAAGTCAGTAGAAATGACAAACAAGTTTGCTGAAGAGTCTGCAGCATTGATTGAAACTTCAGCAATCATCCGTAACATTGCAAACCAGACAAACATGCTCGCTATGAACGCCGCAATCGAAGCTGCCCACGCCGGAACAGCCGGTGCCGGATTTGCCGTAGTTGCTGACGAAATCCGTAAGCTTGCAGAAGACTCTAACAAACAGGGTAAAAAGATTAATGATATCATGAAGTACCTGCGCGAAATGATCGTAGAAATGAACGAAGGTGCCCTCGAAACACAGAAACAGTTTGATATCATTTTTGAACACACCCAGACTGTTGAACGCCAGGAAAATGTTATCAAGAGCGCAATGGATGAACAGAGCGCCGGAAGTAAACAGAGTCTTGAAGCAATTCATCAGATCAACGATGTTACCCGCGACGTTAGAAACAGTGCCGAAGTTATGGAACAGGGTTCTAACCGCATCATCGGCGAAATGAGTAAGCTTTCAGAAGTTACAAACCAGATCAGCGTTGCAATGTCTGAGATTTCTACCGGTATCGGAGAACTCAACACATCAATGCAGTTAATCAATACACTTTCCCAGGATTCAAGAGACAGCGTACACAACGTTGTAGGCGAACTCGGAAAGTTCAAGGTTTAATAAAATCGAATATAACCTGTACAGGCTCCTTTAATTGATTACAAAGGTAACAATTAAAGGAGTTTTTTTATGCACTCAAATACAAACTCATATGTTATAATAATGATAATTAATCTGCGTGGGGACAATGACACTAAAAGAAGTTGAGAGCGAATTAAAATCGCTTGTTAAAAATGACAGCTACAAAGAATTCAATTCTTCAATCAACCCGACCGCTTCGCCTATACTGGGAGTGCGGGTCCCTCAATTGCGCACACTCGCAAAAAAGATTGTAAAAGATACCACAAACGGACAGAACGGCATTCCCGGCTGGCAGGTATTTCTTGAACAAAACCCGCTCACGACATTTGAACACCAGGCGCTTCAGGCAATGGTAATAGGATACGCAAGGTCAGATATCACGCTCATACTTAAATACCTTAAAGATTTTATACCGTCCATACATGACTGGGCAGTCAATGACATATTGTGCCAGACCTTCAAAACAGCACAAAAACACCAAGATACTGTCTGGAACTTTATGATGAACTATAAAGAAAGTCACAAGGAATTTGAGGTGCGTGTCGTAGCAGTAATGCTCATGACACATTTTTTAAATGATACTTACATCGACAGAGTATTTGAAGTCCTGAATAATCTCTACACAGACGTAAGCCGGGACAATGCAACCTACTACGCAAAGATGGGAATCGCATGGGCAGTTGCCACCACAGCGTGTCAGAACAAGTTTCCAGACAAGGCATATGAATTTATGAAAAGCCCTTCAAACAAACTGGACTCCTGGACCTACAATAAAGCCATCCAGAAAATGCAGGAATCCTTCCGTGTCAGTCCAGAACTAAAAGCAAAAATGAAGCTGTTAAAAAAGTAGAATTTTCTTTAAATAAGAAAAAGCCTACGCCGAGACTCGCTCAAAACGCTCCTAAGCGTCGCGTTTTGCCCCTGCGCGCTTTCCAGCGCTGCGGGTTTTTCGTCGGCGCGGCTTAAGGCACAGCCTACGCCGAGACTCGCTCAAAACGCTCCTAGGCGTCGCGTTTTGCCCCTGCGCGCCTTCCGGCGCTGCGGGTCGCTCCCTACCTGCTTTCCCCCGAAATCTTCTTTTAGTACTCCTAACGGGGGATAAAGAAATCTATCCGGCATTCTGTTGATTTGATTTAAAAAGAAAAAAGCCGGCAGCTACCTACTTTCCCCCGTTAGGAGTATCATCGGCGCAAGAGAGCTTGACTTCCGTGTTCGGAATGGGAACGGGTATTGCCTCTCCGCTATGGCCACCGGCATTTTATACTGTATCATTTACACCCGAGCGAAGTCAATAACAGCGCTCTTCGTGTATCCGGTTCTTTTAGAACCGACTTTTAAGTAATCACTTTAGAAAGAAACTCAAGTGTTTTTAAGATGAAAAAGATAATATGGTCAAGCCTCACGACTTATTAGTAATGCTCGGCTGAACAGCTCGCACTGCTTACACCTGCATCCTATCAACCAGATAGTGTCTCTGGAGTCTTTAGGGGAGTCAAGCTCCCAGGGATGTCTAATCTTGAGGTGGGCTTCCCGCTTAGATGCTTTCAGCGGTTATCCCTTCCGAACTTAGATACTCTGCACTTGCCCTTGGCAGGACAACAGATAAACCAGAGGTTCGTCCACTTCGGTCCTCTCGTACTAAAAGCAGATCCTCTCAAACATCCAACGCCCATAACAGATAGGGACCGAACTGTCTCGCGACGTTCTGAACCCAGCTCACGTACCGCTTTAATTGGCGAACAGCCAAACCCTTGGGACCTGCTCCAGCCCCAGGATGCGATGAGCCGACATCG
>JAEENG010000152.1 GCA_016283615.1 Treponema sp. | reverse complement strand
TTGCCCGAGAGACACCGGTACTCGTACTCGACGATTCAACTTCAGCGCTCGACACAGAGACTGAGCAGGAGATTCAGCAGGTTCTTGCCGAACTTTCCGGTATGACAAAAATCATCATCGCGCACAGAATCAGTGCGGTTCGCAAGGCAGACAAGATTATTGTGCTGGATAAGGGTAAGGTTGTGGAGTCTGGTACTCACGAAGAGTTATTGAAACTCGGCGGGTTGTACAAAGAGACTTACGATAGTCAGTATTAAACAAGGCACGTCATTGCGAGGAGCAAAGCGACGAAGCAATCCATTAAATAGATTGTTTCCCCCTTCGCTTCGCTCGTGGTCGCAATGACGGATAATTTACGGAGATATTTATGAACAGTTATAAGGTAGACGAACAACAGGTACAGAAATCGAACTTCGAAACGATGCCACGACTTTTCCGTTACCTGCTTAAATATAAGAAACGAATTGCGGGCGTATTTGCGCTGATGGCCTTTGGTACTGCGGTAGACCTCGTGAATCCGCTTTTGAATGAACGTGTCATCGACCGCTATATTCTTCCGGGTGATGTTCCAGGTCTTATCCGCATCGTACTGCTGGGGGCTGCAATCAATATCCTTGCCGTTCTTGCAATCAAACTTCGTATGCTTTTGATGGCAAAGACAAGTAACAAGGTTATTCAGGAACTGCGTCAGGAATTGTACGACCACATTCAGGGACTGGACCTTGCGTTTTTTGATTCGCGTCCGTCCGGAAAAATTCTTGCGAGAATTATCGGTGACTCGAACTCGCTCAAGGACATTATTGAAAATGCCGTTACCACTTTGATTCCGAACCTTGTTACGGTCATTGCGGTTATGGTAATTATGTTTGTAAAAAACTGGAAGCTGGCTCTGGCAGCGCTGTGCAGTCTGCCCTTTTTGATTGGAGGAGTTTTCCTGATTTCGATTATGGCAGAAAAGCACTGGAAGGCAAAACGTCAGAAGTCTTCGAATATGAACGCCTTTATAAACGAAGACCTTTCGGGCATTAAGATTATCCAGAGCTTCCGCGCTGAACAGGAAACTGATAAGACTTTCCAGCAGCTGGTATGGGATGACCGCAAGGAGTTCCTTCGTGCTGTACGCTGGTGCGACGGTTTTGGTTCCTGGATTGATTTGTGCTGGAGCGTTGGAACCATGGCTTTGTATATGGTAGGAATCAAACTGCTTGGAATTGAAGGCGTTTCCATTGGAACTTACATTGCCTTTGGAAGCTACGTCGGAATGTTCTGGCAGCCGATTTTGAACCTGAGTAATTTTTACAATCAGTTTATAAATGCGGCCAGCGGTGCTGAACGTATTTTTGAAATTATAGACCGCGAGGCGACTGTTACCAGTAAGGACGGGGCAGCAGCAATGCCTGCAATCAAGGGAAATGTTGACTTTAAGAGCGTTACCTTCGGTTATAAGGAAGATGTAGATGTTCTTAAAAATGTTGACTTCTCTGTGACTCAGGGCGAGACAATTGCTTTAGTTGGACCTACGGGCGCTGGTAAATCTACAGTAGTCAATTTAGTGAGCCGTTTTTATGATATTAAAGACGGGGCCATTTTGATTGATGGACATGATATTCGTGATGTAGAGCTTACAAGTCTGCGCACCCAGATGGGAATTATGACGCAGGACAATTATATTTTCAGCGGTACAATCCGTGAAAACATAATGTATGGAAAACTGGATGCAACGGAAGAAGAAATGCTCGAGGCAAGCCGTGCCGTTCACGCAGATGACTTTATCAAAAATCTGCCGGACGGTTACGACACAAAACTGACAGCCCGCGGCGGTGAACTTTCAAACGGCCAGCGTCAGCTTGTTGCGTTTGCCCGAACAATGCTCAGTAACCCAAGAATCCTGATTCTGGATGAGGCAACTTCTAGTATTGATACTAAGACAGAGCTTCTTGTTCAGAAAGGAATTGCGAGCATGCTTAAGGGACGAACAAGCTTCGTAATCGCACACCGTCTTTCAACAATTCAGAATGCCGACCGCATTTTTGTAATTGATAAAGGCGGCATTGTCGAGAGCGGCAGCACGGCCGAGCTTATGGAAAAGCGTGGTGCTTATTACGCCCTCCGTCAGGCACAGTTTGCGTAGTTTTTTATAAAAAATGACGAATTGGCCTGCAAAAATCCAAAAATACGATTTTTGCAGGCTTAAAAATCGAAAATCTTCAAAAATCAATTAATCAGTGTTATAATATCCATACTCGACTAATTATGTACACGATGTTTTAAGAATAATCATCGTGTACATTCGGGATCTGGAGTATAAAATTGAAAAAAGTATTACTATTCACACTTTTACTAAGCATTATCAGTTCTCTTTATTCTCAAAACTTTGAAAAGAATAAATATTCAACAGAAATCGATTGTGAATATCCGTTTACATATCAGCAGTCAGAACGATTAAAATCCGCTCAAGGCACCTGTAAAAATCTCACTTCCATTGAATGAAAGTGAAGCTGATAAAAAATATAATCTTACCTGGAGTAAAAATTGGATAAAGATCGGTTCAGCCGATTGTTATGTTTCAAATTAAAAAAAGAAAAATGAAATTACGCAATTACAAACCTGAGGATTCCCAAATCATCTGCAGCTGGATAAAAGATGAAAAAACTTTGTTTCAGTGGTCGGCCGACAGAATCGGAAAATTTCCTCTGTCCGGAAACGAACTGAACGAAAGTTATGCGCCATGTAATATTGAAATGGAAAAACAATTATAATAAAACATAATAAAAAGGATTTAAAAATGAGCAGCATAATTATCAGTGATGACAAATCAAAATTCCCAGTTGAACAAGCAATTGAACTTTTGCACACAACCTACTGGGCAGAAACAAGGGCTCCCGAAGTCATTATAAAATCAATTGAGAATTCAATTGTCTTTGGAGTTTATGACGAAGATTCCCTGATTGGAATGGCACGAGTTGTTACCGACTTTGCTACAACTTTTTATTTAGCAGATGTTGTTATAGATGAAAAATACCGTGGCAATGGAATCGGAAAAAAACTTATTTCTACTATTGTTTCAGATAAACGATTTTCATCTTTGTTAGGAATTCTGGTTACGAAAGATGCCCACGGCTTATACGAACATTTCGGTTTCAAAAGAGACACTGAACGCGCTATGACAAGAAGGGTATAGACAATAATATGTGAATAATCACGGCTTTCTGCCGTCTTTGTAATCAATAATCCAGCCGCCATTATAAAAGCCGTTGTCGTTACGGGTAGGGGTGACAAAAATCACCTTGGCTGGATTTTCTGTGTCATATTCAAAAAT
>JAEENG010000151.1 GCA_016283615.1 Treponema sp. | reverse complement strand
GCTTTTATTAGCGATCATGCTTACGTGCAAGCCGATGTGAAGCGACATAAAAAGATAATACCAGTGGCTGGCAAGCAAATGCGCAACGCGGGCAAATCCCAGTCCGCTCTGGATGTTCAGAAAAGTAAAAAGGTGATTTGAAAGAATGATTCCGCTTATCATCAGAAAAACTGTACAGATTAAAATGCTGCAGTTGATAAAAGTCTGCATGATGCGGTAGGGATTGTATTTTCCTTTGAAGATTGCACTGTACCAGTGGCGGTTTAAGGTGATGTGGACGGCCCAGAGTATAAAAAGAGCAGCACCTAAGATTTCGTGAACAATATCAGTGGGAAAAAGATAGTTTCCGCCCATAAGGAGTAGAGAAAGAATTGTCATTAAAATGTCGATAGTCATTCTTAAGCGCTGGATTTTTGTCATAAGTCTGCTCCTGTGTTATTCTATTTTACTCCTATTAAAACTCCGCGTTAGCGGCACGCCATGGAAGGCGTGAAATGCAGTTTTGCTGAAGGCAAAATCTGCAGAAGTAAAAATTACAAGGATGTAATTTTTACTTCATTCCGCATTTTTTGAGCCATTTTTCCATGTCTTTGGAAAGAGAAGAGCCGCCAGAATAATGAACTGAAAGCCCGGCTGTCAATTTCGCTTTTGGAGCGAGCTTTGAAATTGCTGTAAGGCTCTGACCGAATCTTCCGCCTCCATGAGAGCAGAATGGTATAATTGTTTTGTTAGAAAAATCGTAGCTTTCCAGAAGGGTTGCAATCGGCATTGGAATGCTTGCCCACCAGTTTGGATAGCCTAAGATTATTGTATCATATTCTGCCCATTTTTTACTGTCAATTTTTGTCTTGAGCTCAGGGCGGGCCTGCTTGTGCTGGTCGCTCTGGACCTGATCCAGAACTGTGTTATAGTCTGTGGAATAGGGTTTTACAAGTTCAAGTTCAATGCTGTCAAAGCCAGTCTGGCGGGCAATTTCACGGGCAACTCCGCGGGTGTTTCCGCTCCAGGAATAAAAGATGATAAGAGCTTTGCCGCTGCCTGCTGATTTTTTTGAGCCGGTGTTAGCAGCCTCTCGGGTTGTAACAGTTCCTTTTACACTGTCATCTGCATTGCAGACAAGGCGAAGACCTACATTGTAAGCGTTGTTATTTTGCGGCATGGCAGCACGATAAGCAGAACGAAGATTTTTTCCAAAATCATTCCAGCCGCCGCCACGGTAAACACGGCGTGTTCCTTCGCTGGCACCGGCCGGGTTTGACTGCGCACTCTTATCATAGTCGCCATAATAATCAAAGCACCATTCGCCAACATTTCCGTAAATGTCGTAAAGTCCGTTTGGATTAGCCTTAAAGCTTCCAACCTCCAGAGTTTTTCCGCGGTAAATGCCTGGGCGGGTTTCCAGAACCTCGTCATTAAAATAATTCTGCTCAATCTGGTATGGGTAGTGGCCGTAAAAATTTACATCTTCGGCACCTGGAACCTTGCGGGAATAAAAAGGAGTGGTGCTTCCAGCCCTGGCCGCATATTCCCATTCAGCTTCGGTTGGAAGGCGGTAGCCGTCGGCACCTCTGTTCCAGGTAACCGTGTTACCTCCATCTGTAATTGTGTAAACCGGACTGCGTCCGTCGCGTTTGCTCAAGGCATTGCAAAACTCAATTGCTTCCAGCCAGGTGATGCTTTCTACAGGCAGCTTATCTCCTGTAAAGTTTGAAGGATTTTTACCTGTAATTTCGCGCCACTCTTTTTGAGTAACTTCAAACTTTGCCATGTAAAAAGAAGCAAGTGTAACGCGATGTTGAGCTTCGTCATTGCTGCGCCAGTCTTCACTTTCGGGACTTCCCATTGTAAAGGAGCCGCCTTTTATCAAAACAAAATCATCAGATGGAGAATTATAGTTTGCTGCGCCCGCCATAAACAGAACTCCTAAAGATAAAAAAATTGCAGAAAAAAGTTTTTTCATAAGGGCTCCCTACTTGAGTAAACCTTCAATATATTTTTTGATGTCGCTTCCACTGCCACGGGTAAAATCTTTTCCGCCCTTAAAGTCTACGCCCTTTGCAAACTTTGACAAATCAGTTCCGCTGCGACCAAGACCGCTGCCACCACTGGTACAAAGAGTAATCATTTTTTTGCCGGCCCAGTTCTGGCTTTCTACAAAGGTGTAAAGGATTTTTGGGGCATAAGCCCACCAGATTGGGTAGCAGACTACTACGGTGTCGTATCCTGAGATGTCGATTTTGTTTGCGATTGCAGGACGGCTTTTAGGGTCGTTGCATTCAATTGAAGAAAGTGATTTTTTGTCGTGCCAGTTTAAATCGGCGTCAGTGTACTTGTGGATCGGCTGGATTTCAAAAATATCAGCTCCCATTGCTTCTGCCGCGTTTTTTGCCATGCACTCTGTTGTTCCTGTGACGCTGAAGTAAACAAAAGCTGTCTTTGCTGAAAGTCCTGTCATAATAAAGCCTCCGAGTAAAAGTGTAAGAATAAGTTTTTTCATTGTAATCCTCCATAATTACCAGTTTTCATAACGTCGCCCTGTATCGAGCGCGTTTAGTTTTTTCATTTCGTTTTCAGTAAGTTCAAAATCCCAGACATCAAAGTTTTCTGCAATGTGATCAGGGTTTGAACTTCCGGGAATTGTGATATATCCCGACTGCAGGTGCCAGCGGACGATGATTTGTGCAGCTGACTTGCCGTGGGCACGAGCGATTTCCAGCACAGTCTCATTTTGCAGATGCTCTTTTGTGTGGCCGCGACCGCCGAATGGATAATAGCTTTCGATATAGATTCCCTTTTTTGCAGCCCAATCACGCAAAGAATTATTCTGATATTTCAAGTGGTTTTCGTTTTGAATGACTGCCGGTGGGATTTCAAAGTCCTTTATGAAATGTGAAACAGTTTTTTCGGTATAGAAATTAGAAATACCAATGGAACGGATTTTTCCGTCTTTAACTGCACGAATCATAGCTCTGTAAACCGCATCATCGCCTGAGTTAGAGCCGTGCTGATGAAGCAGACAAAGATCAATATAAGAAAGTCCAAGTTTCTTCAGGGAATCTTCTATATCTCGGTCTGGATTACTTGACCAAGGAACAAGTTTTGTGGTGATAAAGATTTCTTCCCGTTTACAGATTCCGTCTTTTGTAGCACGACGAATTGCGTTTCCAACTTCACTCTCGTTGCCATAATATTTTGCAGTATCGATTAAACGGTAGCCAGATTTGAGCGCGGCATAAACGGCGTTTTCACAAGTCTCGCCTGTGAGCGTCCATGTGCCCAAACCGAGTGTAGGCATCTCATATCCAGAGTTTAGTTTTACAGTTCGGTTTTCTTTTGCTGCTATTAAGTCTGTCATAAGCAATACCGCAAAAATCAGAAATAGTTTTTTCAAAAGCATTTCCTTCTATTCCATTACAGAAAAGACAGCAGTCACATTGCCTTTGCCCAGAATCTTTTTGAGCTCGGCTTGTGTAATAGTGGTGGTTGAGCCTGTCGAAACCACTTTTCCAAGGCGGGTAAAGTTCCAGCTGTTAGTGTCGTAGTAAATTGTAATCTGATTTCCCTGATACAAAATGATGTCGCCGGCTTGTGTGGTAATCTGTGTGTCGTTGCGTGGAAGCTTTGTTCCAAGCGGGCCAACTTTTTCAAAGTTTCCGTAGTCGGTCATTTTGATTGTGACAGGGCCTTTTTCCAGCAACTCGTAAAACGCCATGGCAGAAGAATTGTCGGCCAGTGTGGCGGCGAGCGTGTGGCTGCCACTGTCGCTTGTAATTTGAATTGAGATTTTCATATCAGAAAGTTCTCCTTTGTCAGATGATTTTGTTCCCCTGCTGCCATTAGCGCAGGCCGTAGAAGCAAGAAGAAAAAATGACATTAAAACTATAAATATTTTTTTCATCAGCAACCCTCTACTTCAAATACTTTGCAAAAAAATCCGCAAGCTTATCAAAAGGAATCGCATTGTTTTTTCCACCGTCGTACAAATCGGTGTGACTTGCACCAGGAATAATTACCAGCTCCTTGTTGCTGCCGGTAAGACGCTTAAAGGCATCTTCACCAAAATAACGTGAGTGAGCTTTTTCGCCATGAAGAACCATTACGGCACTCTGGATTTCTTCTGCATAGGCGAGAAGCTTTGTATTCAAAAGAGAAGTTGCAGCAGTAACATTCCAGCCGCCATTTGAATTGAGACTTCTCTCGTGATAGCCGCGTGGAGTTTTGTAGTAATCGTAATA
>JAEENG010000150.1 GCA_016283615.1 Treponema sp. | reverse complement strand
CCGTTTGTTCCTCAGCGTGTTTTTGCGTACCGTGGCTTTGTAGGATTTTTTGTCCGCCCAATGGATATGCTCAAGCGCCGTCTTGGAATTAAAAAAGCTACACCGTATCTTTGTCTTTATCTGAAGTTTCTTACCAACGTTTACAAAAACGCATCATCAATTTATCGCTTTACAATGACAACTACTACCCGTCCACGATATCTTAAAACTCACAACTTCAGAACAATTCATTTTTTTGATCCACACCTTTTGTGTGTACCAAGTATCCACGTTGCAATTTCTGCCGGAGTGCTTGCCTGGTTCCGTCAATTTTTTAAGCTCGGACTTTTTGATGAAGAAGAAGTTCAGGCATTTACAGAAGAGCTTCAAAAGCAGGCCGTTGCAATTGTAGAGAGCGTTCTCTTTGTAAAACAACACAGCGTAAACTGTATTCCGCTTGCCCTGTACATGCTCTCTTCTACAATGAATAAATCTTTCTTTTCGCCAAAAGATGCAATTGATTTTATTGATAAACTTTTTGTGACAGCCACAGAAATTGATGAGGCAACCCGCGCAGAAATAATCGACTACTTTTATTATATGTACGACAGGGCTCTGCTCGAAAGTAAATATTCTTCAAACTGGCAGCTTTGCATTCAGCACTGGCTGGACGAGTTTGCAGAGTCTAAAAAAATTTAACACGGCCGCCAATAGTCATTGAAATACCCGGCATTGCATAGCCTTCCACAGACTGGTACTGCCAGTTCAAAAGATTGTCCACTTTCACATACGGCGTAAAGCGTTCTTTTATAGGCGCAGTCTCTGCCGCAAGATTTACAAGCACATAAGGATTAAGATAATAAAGATTCATATTGTCTGTGTAGCGACGTCCGGTATAGGTGGCACTCAAAGAAATCTTTGCAAGCTCAAAGTTCCATGTTGTTGTAAGATTGCAGACTAAATCCGGAGTCCACATAATCCGTTTGCCATAAGTGTATTTATTTTCTTTATCCAGAAGGCAGTTATAAAGATATTCGCCATTTACAGCCACAGTCCAGAACTTATTAAAGAACGAGGCATCTGCATTAAAATCTACACCAAGATAAAAAGCGCTCGAAAGATTTTCTGTGGTTCCACTGCCCCACTTAATTTTGTCTTTATAATAATCAGAAAAAACAGTAATGCCACCGCCAAGCACAGACTGTCCGGTACGCACACCGCTTACTGACATCCCAAGATCTGCACCCCAGCCGCTTTCAGGCTTTAAGTTCGGGTTACCGTGAAAACCGCCACCTTCCCAGAAAAGGTCATCCATGTTCGGAAACTGCACCATGCGGTAAACGTCTGCACTCACACGGAACACACTGCCTTCCCTTCCCTGGCTTTCCCACGCCGCACCTGTTTTAGGAACAAAAGCAAAGTTTACCTTATCATCATTCACACAAACTTTAACAGCAAGCGGCGTGCTCAGACTCCAGCCACCGCCCGCAGCAAATTTTGTAGTTTCTTTAAGGACTCCGGAAAACTGAATGTGCTCTCCATCATTCGTAGAATCAAGTTTAGTTACATCTGCGGAAAGCCCTGCGGTCTGCTGAAGGCGTCCACCCGCAAGAGATGTAAAATCCAGAGTTCCAGTATATTTTGCAGTATTAATAAAGTGGCTGCTGTCTTCACTGCCGCTGTCATTTTTATAAAAGCGGTTATTGCAAAGCCATGCCACGCTGTTTTTCAAATTAAAAAGTCCGCCGGCAATAGCGGGATTCCAGACCGTAACAGAAAGATTATTATTGTAATCACGCTGAAGTCCCTGATCTTTAGAGTTCACCGGCCCCGGTGTATTTTTGTGACCACCGTAAAACAACCCTCCTACCGAAAGGTAGTTTCCGTCACCAAAATAATGAGTCACATAAGTAGCAGCATGTCCGTCAATCACCTGAGCATTTTCTTCAGACTTCCAGGTGCCGTTCTTTCCCCAGTAAAGGCTGCCATCTTTACCTGTCGTTACAAGACCGCCAAA
The DNA here is from genome assembly GCA_016283615.1 of Treponema sp. GTDB lineage: Bacteria > Spirochaetota > Spirochaetia > Treponematales > Treponemataceae > Treponema_D. The sequence continues at coordinate 718 of JAEENG010000150.1, read as the reverse complement.
CGCACCGTCCAGCAAAGAACTTGTTTCCGACAGTTTGTACATGTATCGGTTCGTTGCATAGTTGAGAGTTCCACTGGCATTCAAAAAAGTATTTTCGCCAGGCCGCCCCTCAAAGGCAAATTTTTGAAACACAGAGTCCAGCGGCCGTTCAGAATTAAAAAAAGTTTTAAAAGCGCTGTCTGCACTAAGAGTGTTTTTCAGTTCCAGCTTTTTCATAGTGATGTAAATCACACCACCAACCGAACCTTCATCTTCCACGCCCTCAGTAAAACCGCCGCGCACAATTTCAATTTTTTCCACCGCATCCAGATTCACAGACGCAAGATCAAAAGTTCCGTACTGCGCATTATTCACACAGATTCCGTCAATCACAACGCGTACCGTCTCGTCCGTAAAACCGCGCACACTCGCCTTGCTCTCCAGTCCGTACGGCCCATAAGAAAGCATCTGAATACCGCAGCGTTCCACCAGCTCCGCAACACTCTCAAAATGCGCCGCCTCAATTTCCTCCGCCGTAATCACAATCTTCTGCTCCACCGCCGCCGGAATATAAGTCGTCACCTCCGGCAACCGAATCTCGGCCCCCTCGCCAAAACAGAGAAAATTAAAACTAAGAATTGAAAGAATAAAAAAACGGTGTTTCATGAATTTTATTATTTAGAGGGGAAAGCCTTCCCCTGGGCTCAGCCCTGCGGTCTTCGCCCACCCCTTCCCGCGG
>JAEENG010000149.1 GCA_016283615.1 Treponema sp. | reverse complement strand
CTTTGGACTTGTTGTAACAGGCCGTGAGAGAGCAGGAATTGGGTCAATTACAAAGACTGACTGTTCTGAGTTTACCGGAATCTTGTTGCGGGTTGTTGCGTTGACCTGCCAGCGGTAGGTTCCTGCAGGAAGGCGGTTGAGGCTTGCTGTAGTTTTTGAACCTGCCGTTACTTCCCGGACGGTTTTGTAGTGGCCGTTTGCCTGCTGTTTCTGGAGGACAACGCTGTAGTTTTTTGCAGGGTCGCTGCCGCTCTTCCATTGAAGGACAACCGGCTCGTGCAGGGCTTTGAGTCCTGAAATATGTGCGTTTGGAGCCGGGCTGAGCTGTTTTACAACTGAAGGCCTTCTTACGCTGAAGCTTCTTTCTGAGGCTTCGCCCATGCGGATTGAAGAAGAAACTGACTGGCTGCTGACTGCCTGTATTTTGCAAGTGTATGAGCCCGGAGGCAGGGCAAATTCAATCTGTGTATCCTTTACCGATGAGTCCTGGGCTGCAACCGACTGATTTTTATCGTAAACCTTAACGTTGTAACTGTCGGCTCCGTCTACGAGGTTCCATTCAAATTCAACCTTTGAGTTACCGTAAAGAAGAACTTCTTCGTTTGGAAGAGGATTGATAATTATCGGTTTTACAAGAGGTTTAACAATTGTAAATGCATAGGCCTGTGTCGGGTTCTGCAGGCTGCCGTCATCGCCTTTAACGCCTGCGCGCCAGTAGTATTTGCCTGCCTCGAGTGAAATTCCCTGGATTGAAGGGGAGTCGAGTGTTTTATTTACGATTGTTGAAGCAAAATTCTTATCTTTACTTATCTGGAATACTGACTTTGTGTTTTCTTCGTATGAGTCTGAAAGCTGCCATGAGAATGTGGTGTTTTTAAGTTTGTCATCTTCTGCCGTAAAGCCGTCCTGAGGCCAGAGAATAAGGTTTTTGCCCGGAATTATGCGGGTAACCTTGAATGAGCGAATCTGAGACTCGTTGTTTACGTCTTCTGCATCACCTGAATTACGGATTACCTTCCAGTAATAAGTTCCGTCCTGGATGCTGTTTACGTCGTATTCGGCAGAGTAGCGCGGTGTTTTTGTCTTTGTGTCTATAATTACACTGCTGAATTCTTTGTCTTTTGCAACCAGAAGCTGATATTCTGCTGAAATATCGCTTTTCCACATAAAGGTTGCATTCAATTTCTGCTTGTATGTGAGTTCGGAGTTTTGCGGCGGTACCAGAAGTTCCGGCGAAGCGAGCATTTTTGACTGTGTGATTGTAAAGTTTCTGATTTCCGTTGCGGCAAGGTAGCCTGTGTCATTCAACGAATAGAATGGCGTTACCTGCCAGTAATATGTTCCAGGCTCGAGTGAGTCCAGGTTTACAAAGGATTCTGTTGTTGTAATGTCAGAAACAATTTCTTTCATGGCAGAGTCTTTTGCCGCCATAAAGCGGTAATTGTCTGCAAAACTGTTTGCCTGCCAGCGGAATGTTACGCGCGGTTTGTTGATACGGTAAGTGAAGTTTGTTCCTGACTGCGGTGCTATTGAATTAACAGGCGGTACAGATTCTGTTGTGATGCGTCCTGTTGAAGGATTATCCTTTGTTGAATCGTTGAAGACGCGCCAGTAGATTGTGCCTTTTGCGCTTTGAATCTGTGTTTTTGTGCCTTCCGTGATTGTTTTGCTCTGTAAAAGTTCCTTAAAGTTTTTTGTACGCGAAGTCTGAACTGTAACTTTCTGTGGATTTGAACCGTTCTGTCTCCACTCGACTGTTACAGGCAGGGAAGAAGAGTCAAAACTTAAGAGCCGTGTTTCTTTTGAAGGATAAATTACCGTAAGCGGTACAACTTCGATCTGGGAGCCTTTTTCGATATTAACTGACTGACCAAAACTTACTGTCGTAACTTGGCCTGTCTGAGTCTGCACATTTGCTGAACCGCCCTTAACTTCAATATTCTGGCTTTTTGCGGTTGTGTCGCTTTTTGCCGAAAGCGAGGCTCCTGCGTCCATGTTTACAGTTGAACCGTCCGCAAGTTTGATTGCGACATTTTTTGCCTTGTCAGAGGCTGCAATCTGGATATCACCTCCGTCAACACTCAGACGGACTCCGCCTTCTTCCGAGTACGAAACCTGAAGCATCGAGTTTTCGTATACGTCGAGTGTTGTGCCGTCCTTGAAGGTAATTGTCGCCTGTGCAAGGTCTACGGTTCGGATAAAGTCGTTGTCGTAGAGCGGGGTGTTCTGCTGGAGGCGTTCCCACACGATACGGTCCGAATACTTTCTCTGCGCGATATTGTGCTTGAATGAGATAGTTGCAATTGCGTCTTTGTCGGTTCGGTTTGTTGTTCTGTTTAAGTCCTGCCAGAAAAGCCAGATAAAATAGCCTGAAACTGACAGACAAAAAACTACAACAAGAAAATCAATTAGCGGCGACCTGAATTTTATTTTCTTCTGCATTTAAATTTACCTTCATAAAATCAGGTTCGTCAATTCCAAGAAGCTTTCGGACTTCGCTCAATGTCTTTGGTCCGGTTCTTCCAGCTGCACGTGCGCAGTCCATATCAATCTGGAACTTTGGATCTCCGCGGCTAAAGAAGGCCTGGATATCAAAGTTCGGCATATTTACGACACCATAAAAGTGCTGTTTTCCTTTTCCCTTAACGTCAAATTCAACAGGAATCTGCTCAACGATAACTTCATTTTGGCGGTTTTCAGGTGCAATCCGGTAATTGTTTTTTGCACATTTAATGTATTTTGGTGCGAGCAGGTTGTATGTGTCTTCTGTAATCAGGATGTCGGTACCGCAGGGCTTGTTTGAAGACTCTGCGCGGCTTGCAAAGTTTACTGCGTCACCGATCGATGTAAATTCCATCTTTTGTTTTGAACCCAAAAATCCGACTGTTGCACGGCCGCTGTTCAAACCGGCACCGATTTTGATGTGCGGTTTGTACTGGGCTTTAGGGTTATGCGCGTGGGCGGCGGTAAAGGCTTCTGCGTCCTTGTTGTATTTCATCAGGGCGTAGCGCATTGCGATACATGCTGTAATTGCAGAAAGTGCGTCCCTGCATACATACTGGTCGTGGATAAACTGTTTTTGTGCGCGCACCGGAGATGAATAAGGAAGTTCTTCCCAGTCCATGTTGTCGTTGCGCAGAACACCCCAGCAGGCCATGATTGCATCCCCTTCAAACTTGTCTACGGTTCCGCCCGTGAGCTGTATACACATTACCATGCGGCTCATGTAGTCGTTGAGGAAGTTGATGATTTCGCCGGCCGACTGGCCTCCAAAACGGTTTTTAAAGCCGTCCGAGATTGCCGTAAAACCGCGGATATCGCTGAAGAAGATTGTGATGTCCTTGAGGTGAGGCTTAAAGTCTATCTGCTTTTTGATGATGGCTTCCGTTACACCGCGGTTGGTAAGCGTTGTGAATGTATTCAGGATTTCGCGTTCGTTTTTTGTACTCTTTGCAAGGACACCGATTTCGTCCTTTCCGTCGTCTTTGAGGAGGGAGAAGAGCTCGGTGTTAAAGTTACCGTTGTTGATTTCGTTGACAATGGCTGTAAGCTGGCGCAGCGGAACGCTCAAAGTCTTTGAAAAGAGGTAAATTATCATAATTGCAATAAAGAGAATTGCAACCGTGATGTAGAGGTTCCGGCGTGTAGTTGTCCTTACGCCTTCGAGGATAACTGCGGTTTTAACTGTTGTAATTACGGCACCGTTTCCGATTTTGAGCTTTCTGAAGGCACCGATGTATTCTTCCTGTTTTTCGTCTTTATAGGTAATCTGACTGTTGTTCTGTGTGCTTTTCTGCATTTCGACTACAATCGGATTATTGTTTTCGCTTGAACCGTCCATCATAAAGGAAATATCCCCGTGAACAAGGATATCACCGTCGTTGTTTACGAGAATTGACTGGTTTACGCTTCCGTTACCAAAGTTTTCGCTCAAATCTTCTGTGTTCCAGAGGATGCAGACTGCGGTGTTTTTTCCGCTTACGGAAAGCGGTTCAAAAATTGCCATTGAAGGCACGTTAAAGAACGGCGAAGAATTTTTTAATTCAAAAGTGCCGTCACATGCTTTTTTTATTGAATCAGCTTCCTGGGTAAAGTAGGCTGTCGGAGTGTCCGGCGTTATGTGATGGCTAATTAAAAAGGCTGTATTGAGCAGGATACGGTCCTTTGACGGAAAGTACACTGCCATTATGTCCTGATTGTGGTCAAAGAAGAGGGCTTCTACGGATTTGATTTCGGTCTCATTGTTGTTTGTGGTTTTGAGCAGGTCAAGAAGCATTCCGATTGAAGATGAAATACTTTCTATGCGGCTTTCTGTATCTCCTGCCGTACGGCTGTTGATTACGAGGTTGTTTTCTTCGGCGCTGATGCGTACGTCCTGTGTCGTAAAGTAGGATACGAGGTAGGTTACTCCGCCGAGAGCGATAATAATTACAAGCGAAATAATAACTATGAGTTTGCGGCCGATAGGGCTTTTTACTTTAAGGTTATTCGGATGTGATGATTTTGAAGGCTTTGATCTGAAAGATTTTTCAGGTTGAATTTTTTCTTTTGCTGCTGGGGGAACTGCCGGCTTTGAGTGTTTTTGATAAGCGCTTTTTGAAGGCCTTGCGCTGCTTTTGATAAAGTTTCCGTAATCGGTTAAGTTCTCGTTTGAACTTGAATCTTTACTATTCATTTTTTACATCCTGAATAATACTTTATATTAACTTTAATTTTATCTTGAAAATTTCCTTATGTCAATTTTTTGGATCCCTTTATTGTAGATTTTTGAGTTTTCGGGCCGGGACGTGGCTTATAAAAATTATTTGTCATAAAAATCGCCGGGTGATATACTGAAGAATGTTCATAAAAAAAATGGAGGTCATTTAAATGGACACACTTTTTAAAATCAAAGAAAGAGGTTCGTCAGTAAGCCGCGAAATTATCGGTGGAATTACCACATTCCTTGCCATGGCTTACATTCTTGCTGTTAACCCGGGAATTCTTTCTCAGGCCGGAATGAACTGGAATGCATTGTTTACTGCAACTGCACTTTCAGCCGCAATCGCTACACTGGTTATGGCATTTGCCGCAAACCTTCCTGTTGCTCTTGCTCCTGGACTTGGTCTTAACGCATTCTTTACTTACACAGTAGTTCTCGGAATGGGCTGTACATGGCAGCTTGCTTTGACAGCAGTATTCCTTGAAGGTATTCTGTTTGTTGTTCTGTCACTCTGCGGTGTACGCGAGGCAATCATCAATTCAATTCCTGAAGGTCTCAAAAAGGCTGTTGCTGTCGGTATCGGTCTTTTTATCACCATCATCGGTCTTGCAAATGCAGGTATCGTTTCTACAAAAACAGGAACTTTAATCGGTTTTGTTAACTTTACCCTGGACAACAGTGCTGCAATCGTTTGTATCCTTGGTCTTATCATTACAATCATTCTGTACATGCTCAAAGTACCTGGTGCAATCCTTATCGGTATCGCAATTACAACTGTAATCGGTATTCCATTCGGTGTAACAAAAGTTCCTGAAAACTTCTCACCGTTCAGTTCACCTTCAAAACCATATTTCTTTGCCTTTGACTTTAAGGGAATCGCCCTCGATGCTGCAGGTAAATTCTCATATGCAACTCTCGGCAGCTTCATTGTAATCTTTGTTACTTTCCTTTTCACAGACCTTTTTGATACCATCGGTACTCTTCTCGGCGTTGCTGAACAGGGCAACCTCAAGGATTCAAAGGGTGAAGTTCAGAACGTTAAGGGCGCCCTGATGGCAGATGCTGTTGGTACTGTTGCAGGTGCATGTCTCGGTACTTCAACTGTAACTTCATTTGTTGAATCATCATCAGGTGTTGCCGCAGGTGCCCGCACAGGTCTTGCATCTGTTGTAACTGCAGTTCTCTTCCTTCTTTCACTTTTCCTCGGACCATTGTTCGGACTTATTCCGGCAGCTGCCACAGCACCGGCCCTCATCTTTGTAGGTTACCTCATGATGAAGAGCGTTGTAGACATCAAGTTTGATGACCCTACAGAAGGAATTCCAGCATTCATTACAATCATGACAATGCCGTTCTCATACTCAATTTCAAAGGGTATTATGTGGGGTATTATCTCTTATGTAATCGCAAAATGTGCAGGAAAGAAAGCAAAAGAAATCCCTGTTGTTACATGGATTTTAGCTGTAGTATTCATTGCAGACATTATTTTTGAGGCAAACAAGTAATTTATGAGTGAAGCACCATACGAGCGCCCGACATGGGATGAATATTTTATGGAGGTCGCCCGCACTATTGCAAAGAGGGCTACCTGCGACAGAGGAAGATCAGGTTGTGTAATTGCACGTGATAACCAGATTCTGGTTACAGGCTACGTGGGGTCTCCTGCGGGCCTGCCTCACTGCGACCAGGCCGGTCATCTTTTGCGCAAAGTGCTTCACGAGGACGGTTCGGTAACACAGCATTGTGTACGCACCGTCCATGCTGAACAAAATGCGATTTGTCAGGCCGCAAAGCGCGGAATTTCCATTGACGGGGCAACAGTTTACTGTAAAATGACGCCCTGCAGGACCTGCGCCATGCTGATTATTAACTGTGGAATTAAGAGGGTAGTTTGCGAAAAGCACTATCACGACGAAGAGGACAGCCTTAAAATGTTTGAACAGGCAGGTATTGCAATCGAACATCTGGAAGACTCAGTCCAGACCTACAGTGATATGTAAAATACCTGACAGTTATGCACGGAAAAGAAAAGGGGGCTTTCTGAAAAGCCCCCTCTTTTGTTTAAATTAATTATTTAAGGTTTGCAAGAAGCCATGACTTGAACTGGTCATAGTCATTGTTCATCGGAATTGCCCTGTCCTGGAGCTTCATTACCTTTTCGAGGCGTTCAGGAATTACAGGCGACTGACCTGTAGCTTCTTTTACGATTGCACCGAATTTTGCAGGATGTGCGGTTTCGAGAATCAGACCGATTGCATTCTTTTTGATTACTACATCGTCTGCCCATTCCGGAATGTTTGGTGTAAGACCAGGTTTTGTGTAGTCGTTTTTCTGACCTTCCATAAGTTCTTTGAGGGCGCTGGTCTTGATGTCTGACCATGCCTGCCAGCCGACAGCTCCGTGAGGGTCGATAGTGTAGCCTGTTTTTGAATTACAGTCTTCGATTCCGGCCATGATGCCTTCGTCGTCGAGCCAGTATGAAGCAAACATTTTGCGTACTTCATCAAGTGTGTACATTGCCTTGATGCGTTCGTAGTTTGACGGGGCACCAACGTCCATTGCGTTTGCGTAAGTGGCAACAGAAGGGCGTGCCTGATAATCGCCGGTTGCAATCCAGTCAGGAATTGTGCGGTTTGTGTTTGTTGCGGCAACAAAACCTGTAATCGGAGCACCCATTCTCTTAGCAATAAGGCCTGATGTAAGGTTACCGAAGTTTCCGCTTGGAACTACAACGATCAGAGAAGGATTTTCAATTTTGTTGTATGCCCATGCGCGGTTTTTTATTACGAGACTCGCGTACATGTAATAAAAACTCTGCGGCAGAAGGCGTGAAATATTGATTGAGTTTGCTGATGAAAGACGGAGTTTTGAGCGCAGTTCGTTGTCCGTAAAGGCAGTTTTAACGAGTTTCTGGCAGTCGTCAAAAGTTCCCTTTACCTTGAGTGCGCGTACATTTCCGTCAAATGTAGAAAGCTGTTTTTCCTGGAGGGGAGAAATCTTTCCTTCCGGATACAAAATTGTAACGTCGAGTCCCGGTACGTTGTGGAATGCACTTCCAACTGCCGAACCTGTGTCGCCTGATGTTGCAACCAGGATGTGGAGGGGGCTTGATTCGTTGCGGTTAAAATAAGACATTACACGTGCCATGAAGCGTGCACCAAAGTCTTTGAATGCACATGTCGGTCCGTGGAAAAGTTCAAGAATATAGGTATTTGGATCTACAGGAACAACTTTTGCCGGGAACGGATATGCGTC
>JAEENG010000148.1 GCA_016283615.1 Treponema sp. | reverse complement strand
GGTTCGGATCTTGGTCCGCGGGCAATGTACCTTGCACTTGAAAACTGGGCCAAGGCAAACAAAAAATTCAAGATGGAGGCAAAATTCATCAGCAACGTTGACCCTGATGACGCAACAGCCGTATTGAATTCAACAGACCTGGCACATTCAATTTTTATCCTTGTTTCAAAATCAGGAACAACACTCGAAACTTTGACAAACGAAAGCTTTGTAAAAGACGCTCTCAAAAAAGCAGGCCTCAATCCTGCAAAACACATGATTGCGGTAACTTCAGAAACTTCTCCGCTTGCACACAACCCGGACTACCTTGAAGCCTTTTACATGGACGACTACATCGGAGGCCGCTACTCTTCTACATCAGGCGTAGGCGGAGCCGTTTTGAGCCTCGCATTCGGACCGGAAGTATTTGCCGAATTCCTTGACGGTGCTGCAGAAGAAGATAAACTTGCAGCAAACAAAGACCTTCTCAAAAACCCTTCAATGCTCGACGCTTTGATCGGCGTTTATGAAAGAAACGTTCAGGGATATCCTTCAACAGCAGTTCTCCCGTACAGCCAGGCATTGAGCCGTTTTCCGGCCCACCTGCAGCAGCTCGACATGGAGTCAAACGGCAAGAGCGTTAACCGCTTCGGAAACCCTGTCAAATACAGCACAGGCCCGGTAATCTTCGGTGAACCTGGAACAAACGGCCAGCACTCTTTCTACCAGCTTCTCCACCAGGGAACTGACATTGTTCCTCTCCAGTTTATTGCATTTAAGGATAATCAGGCAGGAAACGATGTTGTAATTGAAAACTCAACCAGCCAGAAAAAACTCGGTGCAAACGTTACAGCACAGATTATGGCCTTTGCCTGCGGTAAAGACGACGCTGACCCGAACAAAACCTTTGCAGGGGACCGCCCGTCAAGCTTAATCTACGGCAAACAGCTTACACCAAAAACTCTCGGTGCCCTCCTTGCCCACTACGAAAACAAGGTTATGTTCCAGGGCTTTGCATGGAATCTAAACAGCTTCGATCAGGAAGGAGTACAATTAGGCAAAAAATTAGCAAAATCCGTTTTAAGCGGACAAATGGACGGAGCATTAAAAGCTTTCGCTGACCTGATTGTAAGTTAAACAGCTTCGATCAGGATAACGGGTGGATAATTTTAACCACCCGTTAAACGGGTCTGTCAAGACTTTAAGCGAAGCGTGTCTTGACGGACTCGTAAGGCGTTCAGCTCGGTAAAAAACTTGCAAAGACAGTTTTGTCAGGCCAGGCAGACGGCGCTCTCAAAGCCTACACATCACTTCTTGACCTGTAAGCTTTTATAGTTTTTTACACGCCAAAAAGTTTACGTATATTTGAATCCACAGTGCGGCTCAATTCTTCAGGAGTTGTGTCGCGGATCTGTGCGATAAATTTATAGGTTTCTTCGATAAAAACCGGTGTATTTGTCTGGCCGCGGAATGGAACCGGCGCAAGATACGGAGCGTCAGTTTCGAGGAGGATGCGGTCCTCAGGGACAAAACACAAAAGTTCCTTCATTGCGTCCATCTTTGATTTTTTTGTATAGGTTACAGCCCCGCCAAATGCGATATGCCAGCCCAAATCAAGAAAGGCACGTGCTTCTTCAATTCCATAAGAGTAACAGTGAATTATACCCGTGTTATAGCCTGTATTTTTGATACAGTCGATTGTGTCTTCGTACGCGTCACGGCTGTGCACAATAAACGGAAGTTTTAATTCGCGTGCAAGTTCCAGCTGAAGTTCAAATAATTCACGCTCGCCTTTGTAAAGTTCACTATCAAAATCATTTTCACAGCGTCCGTCCACGCCGGATGGATTCCAGTGATGGTCAAGTCCGCCTTCACCTATTGCAACGAGGCGTTCCGGCTCAGGAAAGTTTTGTATCTGGGAGCGGAGTGTTTTAACTGCATTAAAGCGGTCTTTAATTTCGTCAACGTCAGGCCAGATTCCTGCGCTGTAAAAAATCATACTGCGCGCCTTTTGAGCGTCCTCTTCCGGCAGAGTGTTTATAAGGGACTCAAGCTGGTCGTATCGGCGACGCAGGTCATCGCAGGCTGTTCCTATATCAAGACCAAAAAAAGTATTTCGTTTTACAAGTGCAGAAAGGATTTCTTTTCCGTCGAGTCCCCTCTCGTCGACAAGATGATGAAAGTGAAAATGCGTATCGCTGAACATTGGATTCCCTTGAACTAAAGTCGTTTTTTATGATATAGTATTTTCATTGCGTAAGCAATGATGCCGGGATGGTGGAATAGGTAGACACAAGGGACTTAAAATCCCTCGACAGCTAATTACCGTCGTGCCGGTTCGATTCCGGTTCCCGGCAAAAAAAATCTTCCGTCTTAGCGGAAGATTTTTTTTTTAAGTTAATTTGCTTTTAACCTATTTAACCTGACTGTAAAGCCCTGCCATTGTATCGCGCCACTGACCGCGCTCGCTTTCACGGCTTTCCCATTCAATTGTTTTTCGGATTGTAAAATGTCTCATGTCGTGGACATTTTCAAAATAAAGAACTGCAAACTTACCGTTTCCGATGTAAGTTACCTTTTCGTTAGGGCCCGGCTTTTCTTCTTCCGTGATTTTATTCAATACACAGTCAAAGTGTACGGGATTTCCTGAATTTTTGTTGTTGATTGCGCTTGATAGTTCCTGGATTGGTTCGCCGCAGATTTCGCAAACAGTAACGTTAGATTTGAATTCTCTGATTGCGTTTTCGTTTTCGGCAATTTCTTTTTGCTGTTCAGGAGTCAACGCACGGCGGCGCATATCCTGCTGTCTTCTGTCGCGTTCATTACGATCATTTTGAGAACGCTGGTTGTTCTGATTGTTTCTATTGTTATTGCTGTTGTTCCAGTTCCGGTTTTTTGAGGAACGGCGTCTGTCATTATTTCGGCTCATTTTTTCTCCCGGCGTATATACGGTCACTGTCTTCGACCAGTTTACGGCTTAGAACCTGAGCAATTCGCTGAACTGCAAAATCCATGTATTCAACATCATGAATTTTCTGTCTTAGCTCAAGAACTCTGTCTGAATAAACTACGCCGTCAGATTTAGAAATACTTGTCATATAAACTCCGAGAAAGCATCAGCAATATGGTAAACACTTTCGACGCCCGGTAAATCGACTACCAGAACATCAAAACGTATTTTCCTGTTATTATATTGTCGATATTTTGCAAGAAAGAATTTAGCAGTTTTAATAATTCTTTTTTGCTTTCTCGAATTTAATTCATGTGAAAGGGTTTCCAAATCGCCACTGGGAAGGGTTTTAACTTCGACAAAGACGAGTATATCATCCTTATCTGCTATTATATCAATTTCGCCGTATCTTGTCCGCCAGTTTTTATCAATAATTGAATATCCATTGTTAACAAGATACAAAGCTGCCTTAGTTTCGCCGGCACTGCCGATTTGTTTTGTAGATAATTTTCCTGTAGTTGAATTTAAATCAGCAGCCAATAAGGACCCGTTTATTTTGAAGCCGGAAGCGGTTCAACTTCTTCAAGCTCTTCAAGTTCTTCCAGTTCTTCTACGTCGTAAACTGAATCATCTGCATCAACTCCGTCACCATTCTGGTTTTCGTTGATTACATGACCGTACGACAGAAGGTATGGAATGTTCCACCTTGAAAGCGCATGAATATGATATTGTTTTACTGTCTTTCCTTCGGCAAGGAACATGTTTTCCCCATCTTCAAAGAACACAGGAGCAGAGAATCTGATTCCCAATTTTATATCACCGACTTCTACTCTCGAATAATTCTTTTCCACCATCTCCGTCTTCCATTTTTGCAATAAAAGCAAATATACTTGCAATCGCCGAATACGTTTCCTCAGGAATCAACGAACCCACTTCTTGAATTGAAAGAACTTCAACAAGTGCGTCATCTTTGACGAGGGGAATCTTATTCTCTTTTGCAATTTGAATGATTTTTTCTGCCCTTGTACCTCTACCAGAGACAGAAATAAATGGAGCATCAGCATCTTTCGGATAACGCAGGGCACAGGCTTTTTGCTTTACAGACATCAGGCCTCTCCTTCAAAAACAGGTATTGCACTGTCTTCGGCGTCATACGCAGATATTTCGTCATAATCTACAACTTGAACACAATCAGTTTTTAAACCGAGCTGCTGTGCAAGATGCATGATCAGTTCTTGTCCAATTACGACGGAAGTATTAGTTCCATTAGAAATTGTGTTAAATCCGCATTTAACGGACTTCAGTTCTTTCGCTGTAAAGTATAACACAAATTTAAAATTTTTTTCACAAATTCTGCAGTCAATTTTCATTTTTTTTAAAGAATTTCTATTTAAATCCGTTAAAACTCTAATAACTCCACAAGCGTTCTTAAAATCCCATTCAAAAGGGAGCACAATCCAGTGCCCGCCATTATTTTGTTTTGCCGCAATACTGTTGAATAAGGTCAGAGGCCCTGCCCTGTTATTTTCTGAAGCTTTTGCAATTTCTCCAGCGTAGGTTTCAATTGAATTTATATCAGCTGCCTCTTTTGAATCATCCTCGTCTTTAGAAGATTGATTTTGTGAGGTATTATCCTCAGAGCCCCGTGCAGAGCCCTGAGCAGAGCCCTCCCCGCCCGTCAAAACACTTTCTATCACAGCGTCGTTGTATTCAATTCCCTTTTCTTCAAGAAGGAGTGCTGTCTCTGCCTTGTCGGAGTTCATCGCTCCGTCTTTGTCCTTTGTTCGGTTAAGGATTTTATTAAATTTAGGGCTGTCAATCTTTAAGCCCTGACTTATTGCAAATTGAATTAAATTAAACGCCTGAAGATTAACCGGAAGTCCGAGTGATTTTAAAAGTGCCTGTGCATCAGGCCCCCGAGAAGATGTACTGTCCGGGAGAAGTTTTAAGACAGTAGTGTTGTCCTGGAGCAGGAGTTTTGCGGTAAAAACCTGTCCCGCCTTTAATTCAACAGAAGAAGAAACTGTAATTGTTTTTCCCGCAAGCGACACAGAATACTGATTTGAACCGAGACTTGCAATAACACGGCCGTTTACGGTTGAGCCTGCCTTTAAGGAAGGCTGTTGATTTTGAGAAAGTGGACCGGACTGTTGAACTATATGTATTTTCGTTTGCATGACTGACTGCAAAAAAATAACCCGACGCATTATAACATGCATCGGGTTTGTTGTAAAAGATTTATGCTTTCAGCACAGTAAACTCAGGTTTATTATGCCTGGTTAGCTGCAGCCTGTTCAGCTTTAATTTCTTTTTCCTGGCTGCGTGCTGCGTTGATTGCTGCGCGGTTAGCTGCAATGCGAGCGTTTGCTTTAGGTCCAAGAAGTTCCTTAATGCGTCCACCCTTACCAACTTTGTCGCGGATGTAGTAGAGCTTAGAACGGCGAACTTTACCTGTTTTAACGATTTCTACAGCAACAACGCGAGGGCTGTATACAGGGAATACACGTTCAACACCAACACCGTAAGAAATCTTACGTACTGTGAAAGTTTTGCGTGCGCCTGAATTCTTGATACAGATTACAACGCCTTCATAAATCTGAATACGTTTTGTTTTACCTTCGATGATTTCGAAGTGTACTTTTACTGTATCTCCTACCTGGAAAAGAAGTGCATTTTCTTTTTTCTGCTGTTCTTCAATAGTCTTAATAAGATCCATTGTTATTTTCTCCTGTTTTTTCTGCCGTTATGCTTTTTGAATTGCATATCAGACAGTTCCTCAATCATTTTTTCGGCCTCTGAAGTAAGCTGGCCCGTCAACCTTGCCTGGGCTATCAAGTCCGGTCTGTTGGCAAGTGTTTTTTGAAGCTGCTTTTTCAGCCGCCACTTCCGGATATTTTCATGGTTGCCGCTAAGTAAAACTTCCGGCACTTCCATTCCCTTATACACTTTCGGGTGAGTGTACTGAGGGTATTCCAAAAGCCCTGCGGAATAACTTTCTTCGTCGAGTGACTCGCTTGTAATTACATTGTCTACAAGGCGGTAAACTGCATCAACTATAACAGTTGCGGCAACTTCGCCACTGGACATTACGTAATCTCCAATTGAGATTTCCTCGTCTACATACTCGTCAATAATTCTCTGATCAATACCTTCGTAACGACCACAGATCAAGACAAGTTCGTCCTTCCTGCTTAATTCGAGCGCTTTCTTTTGTGTAAACGGCTTACCGGAAGGTGTAACATAAATTACATGCTTTTTGTAAGCTTTTACGCTGTCGAGCGCTTCCCCGAGAGGTTCTGCCATCATTAACTGACCGGCTCCGCCTCCATACGGCTTGTCATCACATGTTTTGTGATTATCATAGGCAAAATCCCTGATATTCACCAAATCGTAAGCAATAATTCCCTTTTCAACCGCCTTTGCCATGATTGAGGCTTCAAAAAAAGCACGCGGAATCTCAGGAAATAAGGTCAGCACAGTAAATTTCATGGAATTACTCCAGAATCCAGAGGTGCATCAACTGGATTGTCTTGTTTTTTACGTCTACATTACGCACAAAATTAAAATTAAAAGGAACATAAACCGTTCTCTTTTTGCCTTCTGCGCTTTTAAGATTGTCCGCAAGCAAATCCAAGTCCTCGGCCAGTAAAACCTCCAGGAGGTTTCCAGAACCGCCTTCAATTACGTCTGTGATTGTTCCTACTGTTACAGGTTTACCTGTCGTAGGCGCAGTTTTTACTGCCAATCCGTCATTGCCCTGTTCAGGATAATAGTTAAGGGCACAATTTTTAAGGTCTTCGATATACCATTCGTCTTTTTCAAGCTTTTTGGCATATTTTCTTGGTACAATTATTTCCCATCCGTTGTATTTTTTTACATCTTCCGGGCTGTTAATTCCATCAAGTTTCATGTACAAGGTAGCGGCGCCTTCATCCACTGATTCAACCTTAAAAGGTTTTGAATCTCCTGTCTTACCGTTCCTCAAAGTAACTTCCTTCATTGAGTAGAAGTGTTCAAAAACACCGGAAGTACTTTCTACTTTAAAATTACCCGACACACCATGAGGTCCGCGGATAAATCCGACGATAAACTGTTCCACGCGCTCTTAGTCCAAGATTTCCAGACTGTAACGTCTGCCATCCTTAGATGCTGAAGCACTAAGAACTGTTCGCAAAGCCTTTGCAATACGGCCATATTTGCCGATCACCTTACCAATATCACCCTGGGCAACACGAAGTTCCAAAACAGGACCACGCTCACCCTCGGTTTCGTTTACCGAGACTGCACTGGGATCATCGACCAATGATTTAGCAATGTATTCAATCAGGTCTTTTTCCATTCCCCGTTTCTCCCGTAAAACTATTTGTTAAGGCCTTTCTTGCTGAAAAGTTTGCGAACCATGTCAGTTGGCTGTGCACCCTGACCAACCCAATACTTTGCACGTTCTTCGTTAATAGTAACCTGTGAATCTTTTGCGATTGGATCATAAGTTCCAATCTCTTCGATTGTAGTACCATCACGTGGTTTGCGTGCATCCTGCACTACGATACGGTAGCAAGGTCTTTTTGCTGCACCGAATCTCTTGAGTCTGATTTTGACCACTTTATCCTCCAAGGGCCTGTTACCAGGTCCTAAAATATGCTGATTATTAAGTAAAATCCGTTTATATACACGGACGTAGAATGTTGTATATTTTATTCTTTTGTATAGATTTAATCAATAGTAAAGGCCTGTTAAAACCCGATATTATCTGCTTTTATGCACATTTTTTCGTTTGTAACAGGATGGAAAAATTCAAGCATAAATGCGTGCAGGCAAATTCTTTCGGCTGCAGGGCCTCCGTAAAGAGTGTCGCCCACAATCGGCATTTTTTTTGACGCCAGATGCACTCGAATCTGATGAGTGCGTCCTGTAAGCGGTTTGCATTCAATCAATGCACGATTTCCGCTGACTTTTTTTACGCAAAAATCCGTACGGCTTTTCTGTCCCTTCCCGTCACTCACCCTGCCCCATTTTGCAGCAGCGCTTTTTGGGCTGATTCTGTCCATGAAAAAATCCACGCTGAACCGTTCACCTTCTTTTACGGAAACGCCTTTTTGAATCTGGCAGAGTGCAAAGTAAGTTTTTTGGGCAGTATGCTCTTCAAACATCCGGTGCAGAGGAGCATTTACCGCGCGGCTTTTTGAAAACAAAATTACTCCGCTTGTATCGCGGTCAAGGCGGTGCATGATTCCGGCGTAGGGCGGATTTTTTGCGTTGGGATGCTCGGTTTTCTGTTTTTCAAAAAGGTAACGCACAACTGCCGCATGAAGATTATCCCTGTCCGTCTGCATTGTAGCTTCGGTCGGAAAGTGAGACGGCTTGTTTACAACGATAATGGATTCGTCCTCAAATAAAACGTCGGCCGCTGTCAGTTCAAAGTGAATATCACCATTGTCCTTTTCGTAAAAAAGTTTTTCTTCATCAACCTGAACTACAACTTTTTTACCTTCAAAAACAGTGTACGACGGAACACGGATCTGCCTTCCGTCCACAAAAACAGAACCTGCAACAATCAGGCGGCGGATTTTTGAATTTGAAACTTCCTTATTCAACAACGCCGGAAGAGACAGCCTGATAAATTCATTGAGCTGACATATTTTTTGAGTTACAAGTTCAAAAGTTTTCATTCTGCCTGTTTTTAGTAACCGAGTTCTTCGCCGCAGATTACAACTTTTATACGGCCGTTACCACCGCGGACAACTTTCTGATAAATATTACAGATTGAATCAGCTTCTTCTGCAGTTTTTCCAAAACGGATTGCATTTTTTACGGCAGCAGTTTTTAATACACGCTCCCCGGCACTTTCTTCATCATTGCAGAGCTTGTTTACGCCGACAAGGGCAATTACGCTGTCAGGCCCAAATGTGATGGCTGCAACGCGGTTTCCGTTTCCGTCAATGTTGAATACAGAACCGTTTTTTGAAACAGCGTTAAAACTTGTCAAAAACACGTCTGCAGTGAGGCACTTTTTCATCATGGCTTTACGCTCGGCAGAATCTCTGGCAGTTTCACGGTCAATCACCTTATAAGAGCCTGCACGAACCTTATCCAGAAGTCCGCTGTCCACGCAGCTCATCGAGCCGCCAAAACCTACACTCGCACCAGAGGGAATCAGAGAAAGCACTTTTTCTACAGCCTCTTTTACCGTATGGCAGAAGCATGCTTCAAAGCCGTTCTGATTCAAGTTTTTAATAGTTTCTTCGATTAATGATTTATCAGCCATTTTATTCCTCGTTTTTATAGTTATTGCAGTTCCTGATATATTCGCCCATGTTGCCTGATTTTGCAAATTTTACATTCTTAAAGAAGATATCTGAGTGCGGACTTTCGTCTGCGGCGCTGATGTAAATTGTTGTACCGCCCACACGGAAGACAGTTGTATCGCGACAGGTGATATTGCTGAACACAGCCTGTCTGTCTGCCGCTCCGTATTTTGAAACGGTTCCCGCGTCATTGTATTCGGTGGACATGATGAACGGCTGTTTTGCGCATGTAATTGAATTGTGTTCAAAAAGAACGTCGCGTACAAATCCTCCGTTTGCAGGAGCACTCTTGATGCGGAACGGAGCGTCAGTGTGATTGAAGATATTGTCGTAAATCTGAACATCGCTGATTCCGAGCGCAGTGTGGCTTCCAAAAGCAACTCCGCCGTGTCCGTGGTGAATGTAGTTTCCAAAAATCTGAACGTTCTTTACACCACTCTGTCCTGTCGTAGAAGCAGGCTTTCCGACCCCCGCACTGAATACAATGCAGTCGTCACCGGCGTCGATAAAATTATTGTAAAGGACAGCATCGTTCGTACAGATAAGGCCGATTCCGTCTCCATTGTTGCAGTCGTAGGTAAACTCCGTAATCCCCGTAATTGTCACATTTGTTGAATCAATAATGTTTATCATGTGGTTTGCGGGGTTGATAAAAAGAAGGTCTTTAATCAAAAGATTTTTAACACCCCGCAAAATTACAGTCGTACTTCGTGTAGCGTATGCTTCGCCGAGTTCTGCAGAAGTGGCGTTCTCCGGAGTTTTACCGATTGAATTCAAATAGTTATATGCACAATCGGCTGCAAGGATACCGTCGGTGTAAACTGTCTTTTTGTTTCCTTTTTTGAATCTGATAAGCTGACGCGCTTTTGATTTATTTTTATAAAAGTCCAGGTCGCCTTCTTCGGCATAAGTGCACCAGTCGTTATCCCTGATTGATTCTGCCGTATAAAAAAGCCAGCCGTTACCGTCAACACAGCCACTGCCGCAGAGTGTAAGGTTTTCGGCTCCGTCACAGCTCAAAAGTCCCCAGCGGCGCTTATCTGTGTAGTAAGTGTACATCAAAAAGCCGTAGTCGTAGTCTTCTGCAAAAGGAGAAGCACACAGGGTTCCGTCGATTTGTAAAGTCATGTCGGATTTGAGATGGAGACCGCCTGACATAAAAATTCCATTGGGGATAAAGACAGTTCCGTCTTTCGGGCACTCGTCGATTGCCTTTTGAATCGCAGCTGTATTCGATTTGATTAAAGCACGTTCTTCTTTTGAGCATTTTACATCGATGATTTTGTCACCGTTTACGGCTCCATAAGAAGTTACGTCGACAATTTTTGAAGGGCCCTTTGTTGTAAAAGTTACAGGGTCTGATTTTACGGTTTTTCTGCCCTTTTTGTTTACGCCCATTACATAAACTTCATAGGTTGAATTCGGTTCAAGATTCTGAAGTTCAAAAAATGTAACATCGGTCTCAATCATCTGGAGGCCAGTAAATTCTTTGGTAAAATGCTGGTAAAAAGCCTCTTTGTATGCGTAGTTATTGAGGTTTGTCTGTTCTACCTGTTGTCTGGCAGAAACACCACATTTTTTGCCGTTGACATAAACTACGTAGTCACTGGTTTTAGGCGCAAAAGAAAGGGCGCTGTTCCAGATTAAAAGAATTGAATTTCCTGTCCGGGCAGGACTTTTAACAATAAGCTGTGATTTTGCGTGCGCGCCGAACAAAGCAAGCATAAAAATACAGGCAGCCGCACTCTTAAAAAGTGTTGAATTAAGCATTCGTCAATTCTAACAGTTTTACAGAGCACGGTCGAGTGGCTAAAGGCCGTTACGAGATTTCCACAGAGGATAATCTTTTTCAATAAGGCTTCTCGGATCGCTTCTGGTGTAGCCGTAACCGTTTCTGCGTTCCATCGACAGTTTGTTAAAATCATCCACATAGATGCACAGTCTGTCGCACCACACCGGAGTGTTTACACGCGGATACTTTCCCTGAATCGGCTTACGCGCACCGGTAACAACATCAAAACTTGAGTCGAGGGCATAAAAACGGGCCCAGATGTCAGGCGCTGAAGGGTCATCTATTAAAACCTGCTCAAAATCATAGTAGCGGCCGTTTAATGTCTGCGGTGGTGAAAGAGTCTGCTTTACAAGACGCTTTCCGTGGATGCGCACATCGTCCCGGTCCATCCACAGGCAGGCTGCAATAATTGAATTTTTAACTTCTTCAGAAGGTTCTTCGATTTCCATTAAAAGTTTTACAATTTTAACCGACTCGCTGGTGCACACGGAAGGCGGCTCAAATTCCCTGGCCCATACAGGGGCGAGAGTTTCGTGACTGTGCTGCTGGCACCATGCTGTAAGAATTTTTGAATTATCTTCCAAGGTCAAAGTAATCTGAGTTTTAAGGATACACTGGAGTCCCTTATTGTAGGCCTGTCCTGCACTGGCTCGTGTTGATTCATCAAAAACCGACAGATAATCCGTTCCGTTTGAAATATCGCGCAAAAGACGGAGTGTATCGCTCATTACATTGTCATTGTAAGTAATTGCATAAACATCGGCTCCCGTAAATCCGCCTGAAGCCGGATGCTGGGCGTTTAAAATCCACTGAACAGCCTTTTTTGCGCATTCAAGGTAACGCTCCTGTGGAACCTGCTGATAAACCTGACAGAGATATTTAATCTGGGAAAATATGTTTCCGTTGTCGATTGTACTTCCGTTTGAGTCGGTTTTAATCTGGTATGTTACAGGCGCGACTGATTTATTTTTCTTCTGGAGGGCAAGCAGTTCGCTCAGGGTAAACTTTCTCTGAAAATCAAGATTTTTTGCCCAGCCGCCATCAGGGTTCTGAAGGTAAATCATGTTTTCTGCAAAGCCTAAAATCTGGTCAGTGTCATAAAGATCCCATGGCGGAATCGAATTCGGATATTCATAGCGGGCATGGTTAAAACCGTCGCTAAAGTCACTGATACTGATTGAATTATAATGAGCTTCTACAAGTTCACTGAAAGCTTTTTCGTCTTTTGCATCGACAGTAACAGCCGAGGAAGAAGAAGCGCAGCATGACAGCACCAGAACTGATGCAGCCAGAAAGAGAGAGTTGATAATTTTCATAAAAACCTATAACTGAATGTTTGAAATCTGAACGATAACTTCGTCCGTTGTCTTCTGCAGATCTTTTGTAGCATTCATAACCGAATCCACGCCCTTCTGCATGACTTCAAGGCCGGCAAGAACCCTCTGACCACCGTCAGTCTGTTCCTGCATGGAAACCTTAATGTCATTTTCGCGGTTTTTAACGTCATCTGCAAGTTTTCCAACGTTGATAAATTCGTTCTGGGCATTGCCGGTTTTATTAAATGCTTCGTCGATAATCTTTTTAATGCGCTTGAGTGCATCCCCCATCTGCTTGGACTGCTTGCTTGAGTCTTCTGCAAGTTTACGGATTTCGTCAGCAACAACGGCAAAACCTGCACCGACATCACCCGCGTGGGCTGCTTCGATTGCGGCGTTCATTGCGAGAAGGTTTGTCTGGGAAGCAATCTGTCCTACCATGCGTCCCATGTCCATAAGGGATTTTGATTCCTGTTCAATAACGGCAACGAGTTTTGTAACTTCACCTAGGTTTTCGTTTCCGGCGCGTGTTGCTTCTTCAAGTTTCTGTACGGTTTCAAAGTTGTGTTCAATTACATTTGCGATTGAACGGACGTTTCCAATCATCTGTTCAACGGCAGTAGAAGACTCTCCCACCGAATGGGCCATATTGTCCGTATGCTGGACAAGGGCGTTCATGTCGTCTTCTGTCGTACGCAGGATTTTTACGCTTTCTCCGGTAACTTTCTGAATGGAACCGGAAAGCTCAACCTTGAATTCATCCTTGAGTGACACGGCACGGTCATGAACATAAAAGTGACAGTTCTGAGGATTATTCAAGCCATTGAATATGGCAGTTGCCATCTGGCGGCACGAATCATAACCGCAGGCCCGGCAGTTGATTCTCTGCTTCTGCTCATCGTCCTTTCCCATCGTGTGGAAAATTGACTGCAGTTCGGACTCTGTCGGCTCTTTGATATACTGACTGTAAATTGTACCGCGGTTGGTGTATTCGCGTTCGTAGATTTTTGGTTCCCAGAACTTGTCGATAACCTTATTCAACCTGCGGATCTTTAACTTCTTTGAAATTCCGTCCCCGGTCTTCCACTGACCCTTTCTTTCCTTTGCACGTTTTTCGACAAAGCTCTCTTTTTCTTCGAGGGCAATGTCGTGGTGTGTAGTTCCACCGCCCTGGTTACAGCCCTTACCGCAGTAAAGACAGTCTACGAGCATGTACGGAGGCTTTTCTCCGCGCTGGAGGCATTTATCAAGGTGATCCAGGTATTCAATAACCTCAGGATTACCTTCGATTTTTAAGGTCTTTGTAGAAATTCCCGGAACATAACGTTCGGCAGTGCGCATGAGACCGCCCGGTGTTGAATACAGAACGGCACGCTCTGCAGGAGGGTTGTCGTATTCAACTTTTGGATAGGAAGTAAGTGAAATTCCATTGTCTTCAAAATACTTTTCCAGGTTTTTCATTGTAACGTTGTAGTCACAGGTTGCGTTTTCGTCGAATTCGCGGCGCTTTGCAAAGCAGGGCGAAATTGAGGCGATTTTATAATCTTTCCATTGAGGATAAAAACGTCTGATCATAATAACCGTATGAGCCATCGGACTGTCGCTCTTGGCAAGATACGGAATAAGGTTCGGGTGATAGGTTTCGATGTAGGTAATCAGAGCCGGACAAGGCTGGCTGATCATTAAAGGTATGTTATTGCGCTTAAAATCTTCTACATATGACTGGGTTGTAAGTTCGGCACCAAAGCTTACGTCAAAAATTGCTTTTACGCCGATGGATTTTAAATAACCGTTGATTTCAAGATCGTGGCCCTTAAAGTTTGCGGCAACGGCCGGAGCTACGATTGCGATAATTTTTTCGCCTTTTTTGAGGTCGTCAAAGAACTGCTGCGAATCATCAATTCCATGACGAGCCCCGTGAATACAGGCTTCTATACATGCACCACAGCCGATACAAAGCTGGGAATTAATTTTTACAGTACCGGATGAACCATCATTGCAGAATTTAACAGGACAAACAGAGATACAACGGTGACAGTTACAGCATTTGGATTCATCAACATAA
The DNA here is from genome assembly GCA_016283615.1 of Treponema sp. Classification (GTDB taxonomy): domain Bacteria; phylum Spirochaetota; class Spirochaetia; order Treponematales; family Treponemataceae; genus Treponema_D. Next base: position 2,676 of record JAEENG010000148.1, on the reverse strand, counting down.
ATTACAGGTTTAATGTTTTGAACTTGTGGCATACCTTTCTCCGCTAAAGAATATTTTTAAAGAACAATTTTGTAATGATAATCTAACGACTATTTATTATAACACAATCATCATGGTATGCCACAAGTAATCTTAATTTTTTTTTAATAATAATCAGACCTTATCAAAAGCCTGGCTCAAATCAGCAATGATATCATCCACGTGTTCAGTGCCGATTGAAAGACGGATAGTTGACTGGGTGATTCCCTGGTCAGCAAGTTCTTCATCATTCAGCTGGCTGTGGGTTGTACTTGCCGGATGAATTACAAGCGATTTAACGTCTGCAACGTTTGCAAGCAGGCTGAAGATCTGAAGGTTGTCAATAAACTTCCATGCAGCGTCCTTTCCACCTTTGATTTCGAATGTAAAGATCGAAGCACCACCGTTCGGGAAGTATTTTTCGTAGAGTGCGTGGTCAGGATGGTCAGCAAGTGACGGATGGTTTACTTTCTGAACTTTCGGATGATTCTTCAAAAATTCAACAACCTTTTTTGTATTTTCTACATGACGGTCAAGACGCAAGCTCAATGTTTCTGTTCCCTGCAAAAGGAGGAATGCATTGAATGGACTTATTGTTGCGCCCTGATCGCGCAGTAGAATTGCACGGATGTAAGTTACAAAGGCAGCAGGACCTACAGCGTCGGCAAATGAAATGCCGTGGTAGCTTGGGTTTGGAGCTGCGATTGGAGCGTATTTGCCTGACTTTTTCCAGTCAAACTTTCCTGAGTCAACGATGATACCGCCGAGAGTTGTACCATGACCGCCGATAAATTTTGTTGCAGAATGAACTACAATGTCTGCTCCGTGTTCAATCGGGCGGATAAGATATGGAGTTCCGAAAGTGTTGTCCACAACAACAGGAAGGCCGTGTTTGTGGGCAAGTGCTGTAAGTGCATCAAGGTCAGGAATATCTGAGTTAGGATTTCCCAGTGTTTCAAGATAAAGTGCCTTTGTATTCGGCTGAATTGCATCTTCAACTTCCTTGAGGTTGTGGGCGTCAACAAAAGTTGTTTTTACGCCGAATCCGCTCAAAGTGTGTGCGAGAAGGTTATATGAACCGCCGTAAATTGTTTTCTGTGCTACGATGTGGTCGCCGCTCTGTGCAAGAGCTTCGATTGCATAAGTAATAGCTGCGGCACCTGAAGCAACAGCGAGAGCCGCTACACCACCCTCCAGTGCTGCGATACGTTTTTCAAATACATCCTGTGTTGAATTGGTCAATCGTCCGTAGATGTTTCCGGCGTCAGCAAGACCAAAGCGGTCGGCTGCGTGTTTTGAATTGTGGAATACATACGAAGTAGTCTGATAAATAGGAACTGCTCGTGAATCTGTAACCGGGTCAGCGCTTTCCTGACCTACGTGAAGCTGTAATGTTTCAAAGTGTAATTTTGCCATAGGGAACTCCTGCTTTTATTTATTTACCTAGTGCGTTGGTAGGTATGTAAAGCACTCTACATTTTATTTCCTACTATGTCAATAGGTTTATAAAAATTATTTTTATTTTTTTAAACCAATTTCTTTCAAAAAAAAGCCGGCTATATAGCCGGCTGTAAAATCAAAGTACCTTACTCCGTAGGGCGTTTTTTAAGATTTTTGCTTTCTACGATTGCCTGACCTTCGCCTACTTTCTGTTCCATCATAGCGCGAACTTTGAGAGGGAGTCCGAACAATGTAATAAAGCCCTGTGCGTCTTTGTGATTGTAAAGTTCACCGGTTGTGAATGAAGCGATATCTTCATTGTAAAGTGAATATTTTGAAGATGAACCTGCAGCACGGATCTGGCCCTTAACGAGCTTAACCTTTGTCCAGCCTGTTACAGTCTTCTGTGTTGAATCAACAAATGCCATCAAAGCATCATAAAGCGGTGTAAATACCTTTCCGTCGTAGATGAGTTCTGCGAGGCGGAGGCTTACCTGCTGTTTGTAGTGGTAAGTATCGCGGTCAAGACAGATGTGGTCCATCATGCGGTGTGCAAAGTAAAGAATTGCTCCACCCGGTGTTTCGTAAACACCACGGCTCTTCATACCTACACAGCGGTTTTCGCAGATGTCTACAAGTCCAACACCGTTGCGTCCGCCGATTTTATTCAATTCGAGCATGAGTTCAAGGCCGTTCATTTTTTTGCCGTTCAAGGCAACCGGAATTCCCTTTTCCCATTCGATTGTTACATATTCACCGTCATCTTTTGCTGTTTCAGGAACAACAGTGTTCTTGAGCATGTGAGGATAGTTTGGTTCATTTTCTGTCTTTTCAAGTTCAAGACCTTCGTGGCTGATGTGCCAGATGTTTTCGTCACGTGAATATGACTGGTCTTTTTTCATTGGAACTTCAAGTCCGCGGTCTTCAAGGAATTTGATTTCTGCGTCGCGGCTGTCCATGTTCCATTTATCATCGCGCCATGCTGCAATTACTTTGAGATCAGGTGCAAAAGCCTTGATTGCAAGTTCAAAGCGAACCTGGTCGTTTCCCTTACCTGTTGCACCGTGACAGATTGCAACTGCGCCTTCCTGGCGTGCATATTCAACAAGGATTTTTCCGATAAGAGGACGAGCTGTTGAAGTTCCGAGGAGATATTCATCTTCGTAAACTGCATTTGCCTTGAGGGCCGGCCAGATGTATTCTTCGATGTATTCCTGA
>JAEENG010000147.1 GCA_016283615.1 Treponema sp. | reverse complement strand
GGAATGTTTTTTACAATCAGGTATTTTGTAATCTGGTCCGTAATAATAACGAGGGCCATTAAAATTAATGGAAGCAGTTTGCTGGCCGCGAGCGGCTTCTGTTTAAATTCAACTGTCATTGTATCTGCTGTCATAGTCTGTCAATTATAAATAAATAAAAGTTTATAGTCTAGTCAGCAGTGTCTTCCAGCGCATTAAGCGACTCAGTGATTGCCCTGAGCTGTTCCATGCACTTGCCCGCTACATAACGCGGAATAAAGAAGGTTTTGTCGCGTGTAAGCCTGAACTGCTTTGCAAGGAGAATGTCTGTCTGTTCAACAAAGCCCAGCGGGCTGCTTTTGTATTCTGAGATGCTGTTGAGGGAGAAAAATCCGAGTGTCTGGCCGCCGGTGGTGCCGATAATTTCGTAAACGCTGTCAAAGTCCATTCCGTCGCTTACGATAAAGAATTTTCTGTCTTTACCGTAGAGCGAAACTGCAATTTCTGAAAGCGCCTTTCCGGTTTGAATTTTAATCTGCTTTTCGTTCTGAACGCTGTTTTTGTTTATATAAAGGGAATAGAGTTTTCTTAAGATTTTTGAATTCCAGAAAGAAGGTGCGAAAGCCGCATCATTTGAATAAAATTCTCCGGCAAGCACTTCGTAACCTTTTTGTGAAAGAAAGTAAATAAAAGGTTCGTAGTCAACGGCGCCTGCTTTGGGTCCGGCGTTGATTAAAACAACCGGCTTAACCGGACCTGTTGAATTATCATTTTTTTCTGGCTTGTAAAGGTTAATCCATGCAGTTGTTTTCTGGTTAAAAGTATCAGGCAAAATCTGAGAAAAGCCTGTGCTGCAGTTTCCTGTGTATCGTAGAATCTTCTTTGTTGAATCAAATTTATCTGCATTCAATTTGACCGGGCGGTACAAGAAAATAAAAATTCCTGCGGCAATCAGGAGTGCAAGTTCAAAAAATGTAAAAATCAAAAACAGCGGAGAATATGTATCTACGACGAGTTTTGCAGAAATTCTGAAAAGCGAGCGTACGTTTGTAAAAAAGATTAAAAGTGCCAGTGCAAAAACTCCGAGATTAATCAGGGAAAGCCCGAAGGTGAATATATTCAATACGCTGATAAGAAGCGCAAGAGGGGCAAAAACTACAAAAGAGTCGATTTTTGCTGTTTTAACTGTAAAAATTCGTATACAGGAAAAGAAAAGTAAAGAAATTATCAGCAGTTGAGATATAAAATTATCAAACATAGTTACATTTTAATATAAAATTGTGATATAATCTATAAAGTATGGCCTCAGCAAAAAAAGTAAAGTTAGACCTTTCTAAAGTAAAAATGGCTATCAGAGCCGGAATTCCTCTGTCGATTACGACATATACACTTCCACACGAAATGGAAATTTATATGGATTCTGTCCTTGCCGCTTTTTTGGAAGAATTGAATCAAACTCAGATGATTGAATATCTGACTTACTGTCTCAACGAACTTGTAACCAATTCTAAAAAGGCTAATACAAAGCGCGTTTTCTTTAAGGAAAAAAATCTTGATATCACAAAACCTGACCAGTACGAAAAGGGCATGCAGGACTTTAAGAGCGAAACTCTCAACAATATCAAGTATTACCTTAAACTTCAGAAAGCAGCCGGACTTTACGTAAAACTCATTCTTCAGTCCCGGAACAATAAAATCAAAATCGAAGTCCGCAACAATTCAGAACTTACAGTAGAAGAATATAAACGCATGCACGATAAATTGAGCCGTGCACAGCAGTACACTTCAGTTGACCAGGCCCTCACACAGGTTCTGGATGACACAGAAGGTGCCGGACTTGGTTTGATTATCATGATTCTTATGCTGGAAAAAATCGGCCTTACCGAAGAAAACTTCCAGATTTTGTGCGAAGGCGGAGAAACAATTACCCGTATCATTCTTCCGCTCAACGAAAAAACTCAGAAAGATCTGAGCGTTGTAAGCCACGAATTTGTAAAAATCATCGATGAACTTCCGCAGTTTCCGGACAGCATCATGAAGGTTAACCGCCTTCTCAACGATCCTAATTCAAAAATGAGCGAAATCGCAATGTATATTTCGAGCGATGTTTCGCTCACAACCGATTTGCTCAAACTCGTAAACTCTGCAACCTTTGCCCTTGCAAGTCCGTGCCGCAGTATCGCAGACGCAGTTAAACTCGTCGGTATCCGCGGTATCAAGAACATGCTTATTTCCCTGGGGTCAATCAACAGCCTCAAGGCAATGGGCGGAGACGACATGAAAGACCTGTGGACGCACGCTTACCAGGTTGCATTCTATTCATACAACCTTGCACGCAACTTCTGTGCTTCTGCGCGTTCAATTGTAGAAGACTCTTATGTTTGCGGACTTCTGCACGATATGGGAAAACTCGTATTTGAAACTGCTCACCCTGACTTTATTGATAAAATCAAGGGAATCTGTGCTAAAAAAGGTATTCCTGCAAATATTTTTGAAAAACTCATTGCAGGCGTTAACCACGGTGAAGTCGGGGCCTTAATCGCAGAAAAATGGAACTTCCCGGAAGTTATCGTTTCTGTAATCCGTCACCACCACGAACCTGACCTGGTTCATGAAGATACAAAGAAAATTACGGGACTTGTTTACCTTGCAGACATGCTTGCACACTATCAGACCGGCGAAGTTGACTTTTACCAGTTTGACTCTGATGTGCTTGCCATGTTCCACATCACCACAGAGCCGCAGCTCCAGAAGATTTCTGACCGCCTCATGGTGGCATTTGAAAAAGAAAACGTTTTGTAAACAACAAAGGGCTGCCATTATGACAGCCCTTTTTGTTGCTATTTAATTCTTTTTATTTAAACAGAGACTTGATTTCTTTTGCGTACAATGTGTTTATCTTGTAGCGCATGATTTCCTGTTTTGCAGAAAGTTCTACGCCAACTTCAAATTCTTTTGGCAAAAGGCAGACCTTGTTGATTTTTTCGAACATCTTAAATCCATTTTTAGAATTGATGCGCTGGTTAACTTCGCCTTCAATCAGGCGTGTAATTTCCGGGCGTTTAACAAGGTCTTCATATTTTTTGTAAGTAATTCCTGCTTCTTTTGCAAAGTTTTCGATTTCTGCCTTTGAAGGAACAATAAGTGCCGC
>JAEENG010000146.1 GCA_016283615.1 Treponema sp. | reverse complement strand
AGTCCGATACAGAAAGTAAAGAACGAAATAAAAAGACCGAAGTAAGTTGAACCTGTGAGGAATTCTGTCATTTTGATTCCTCCTGGAGTGACTTTTCGGCAGGGGCTGTTTCTTCTCTGGTTGTGTCCTTTTTATTTGAATTACCGTGAGTCAGACGGATAATAGCCTGAGTGACGATTCCTGTTACGCCAAAGACAACTATTGTGCTTACAACGCCGATGATTAAAAATTGAATTCCATACTTTTTAAGTGTAGGACCTGCTGTAATGAGGGCAACAGTCGACGGAACAAAAAGCAGGGGCATAATTGCCAGAATAAAGTCCGAAGTTGTATCAACGGCTTTGAGCGGAAAAATCTTTGTCCTGAGGGAGAGAAACATAAGCAAAAGCCCCCAGATGCTCGCAGGCACCGGCAGGGGAATGTACTTTTGCAAAACTTCGCCGATAAAACAAACTGTGATGATTACGGCAAATTGTCTGATATAGGTCATCTTAATTCAACATGCGCGGTAAAGATTATTCTTTTCCGTTCCAGCAGTATGTGCAGAGTTTGCAGTGATCGAGCCCGGTTGAATCAAGCATATCGTCCAGACGGTGGAATCTGAGCGTTGTAAAGTGTAGCTGCTTGCGGATTTCTTCCTGCATTTTTGCGTATTCGGGAGTGTCCGGGTCGCAGTACTTTGCAAGCACTTCAGGAGAAACATCTTCGCCTTCAAACTGTCTTACAACACGGCGTGCAATCAAATCCATTTCGCTCTTTGAACGGCTGAAATTCAGGTATTTACAGCCGAACATAATCGGAGGGCAGGCAGGTCGCACGTGAACTTCCTTTGCACCTGATTCATACAAAAAGTCTGTAGTTTCGCGAAGCTGGGTTCCGCGGACAATAGAGTCGTCAATCAGCAGAATGCTTTTGTTCTGAATCAGCTGTTTAACCGGAATAAGCTTCATGTGAGCGATTAAGTTTCGCTGGTCCTGGCTTGTCGGCATGAAAGAACGCGGCCAGGTTGGAGTGTATTTGATGAACGGGCGTGTAAATGGAATTCCTGCTTCGTTTGCGTATCCAACGGCGTGAGCGGTACCGCTGTCAGGAACACCTGCCGCGCAGTCCGGATGAATGTTTGCGTCGTGGTCACGTTTTGCAAGGAACTTACCGCAGTTGTAGCGCATCTGTTCAACATTTACGCCTTCGTAGCAGCTTGTCGGGTATCCGTAGTAAATCCAGAGGAAGGTACAGATTTTCATTTCTTTCTGCGGCTTCTGGAGAATTTCGTAGCCGTCAGCATTTACAAAAACGATTTCGGCAGGCCCGAGTTCGTGGGCATCGTGATAACCGAGATTGATGTATGCAAAACTTTCAAAAGAAAGACAGTGTGCTTCTGTGCGGCCGTTTACAACCTTTTTGCCAATCTGGAGCGGGGTGCGGCCCATTTTGTCGCGCGCACCGTAAATTCCGTCAGGGGTTGCAACGAGCATTGTAATGGAACCCTTAATGCGGCTCTGTACGTATTGAATTCCTTCAACGATGGTTTTCTGAGTGTTGATCATCGCAAGAATGAGTTCAGTCTGGTTGATTTCTCCGCCGGACATTTCAAGGAAGGCGCCGCCGTTTTTCATAAGTTCGGCAACAAGTTCATCCTTATTGGTTACGATACCTACAGTAGTTACGGCAAAACGGCCAAGGTGAGAGCGGGCAAGAAGCGGCTGAGGTTCATAGTCACTGATACAGCCGATTCCAATGTGGCCTTTCATTTCTTCGATGTCGGATTCAAATTTTGTGCGGAAAGGTGAGTTTTGAATATTGTGAATTGCGCGCTGGAACTTATCGTCATCGCGATAAACCGCAAGACCGCCTCTGCGGGTTCCAAGATGAGAATGATAATCTACTCCAAAGAACAGATCCAGCGAACAGTCGCCTTTAGATGCAACTCCAAAAATTCCGCCCATAATAATACTCCTATGAAGAAGGCCGCGTCAGCGGTCGTGCAGGAGGCATGCCTCCAGTGCTTGAATAAGAAAGCATAAGTATAGTGAAATGAATGTTTTTTTACAATAAAAATGATGTTTTTAAGGCTGGGGCTTCCCCGCGTCGGCGCGGGTCGGGTGCTTGCTGCAACTCCTCGCTTCGCTGTGGTGTTTCCGCAACGCCCCCTAAGCCTGAGATTGTCCGGACAGCACGAATTTTGCAGAATTTTTAACTTTTTTTCTTCATTCTTTGCCGGTTTTTAAATTTCAGTGTCTATATATATGATGGAGAGTTTTGTCTGCTCTCGTGAAAAAGAAATTAAATGGAGAAAACTATGAGTGACTACAAATCAACTTACTCGGACCGCTGGGAAAACCTTACCCTGGCGA
>JAEENG010000145.1 GCA_016283615.1 Treponema sp. | reverse complement strand
TTTTGCGAGAACTTCGTCGGCGTAATCTACACGGTCTAGCCTTGTTAAAAATTCCGGATTTTCTTTTGCAAGAAATTTATTAACAGTAACTGTTAATATGCCTTCATCGTCACCGTATTCGTCTTCCCGGGTTTCATCCGAATAATAAGGAAGGGTCTGATTTGCAGCGACATTAACAATCGCAACCGGCGACAAATCAGCAATGTTGATTACTTTTGTACTTGAACAACCAATAAAAAGAGCCCCGCTAAGAGCGCTCATCAAAACGAATAATGCTTTTTTCATATCCATATATTATATAAAACAAGAACTTTTATAAAGAGTTACGCTTAAACAAAAAAAAGAGCGGCCCTTTCGAACCGCTCTAAATTAGACAGAGTCTTATTACATCTTAACACGGAAGATAACTGGGATAGCAATCATGTTAACTGCTTTACCGTTGTTAGCTTCTGTGAAGTTGTAAGAAGAGTATACGAGACCAACAGCAACTGAGTTGTTTTTGTCAGCATAGAACTGTGTCCAAAGAGATGCGCGGAGCTGTACTTCAGAGTCATCAACTTTAACACCTGCGTTGTCGCCCATACCGATCATATCTGCAACGATACCGAATACAGAAAGTGTGTCGTTAACATTGTAGCGAACCATCAAGTTGTTAGACAAAATCTGGTCACGGAGCATAGGTGTACCACCACATTTACCATCTGCTTTAGTGTATACATCTTTACCGTCAGTTGAGCTAGGGCTATCAGCGAGACCCTTTGTTGTTTTATTGCTGACAATTTTTGTACCATCGTCTGTCAAAGCAGAGTAGCTGTGGAATGATGATACAGAAAGTTTTTTAGGAATAACCTGGTAGCGTGCACGGAGGTCTGCAGAGTAGTCTGTGAATGTACCGTCAACAACAGAACCAGCACCACCAACAGTAAGGATGAGGGCTCTTGTAATTGATGGCTGTGCATAGAGACCGAATGCCATAGCCGGAACATTAGCATCTCCATCTTTGTTTTTGAGTGAAGACTGACCGTATTTGAATACGAGTTCTACCTGTCCGAGGCCGTCCATACGTCCATCAGCGATGAATGCAAATCCGTGTCCCTGAAGTGATCCTGAAGCATTAGCTGACTTTTCTTCAGATGTAGCGTTTGTTACATAAGCAGCGTTGAAGTTTACAGCACCGTTGTCCAAACCGAGTTTGTATGTACCACCAAGGGCATATGACTCACCCTTTCCGTTAACCGGCTGTACCAGGTTGTCACAGAAGAATGATGGAGATGCGGCGAAAGCAGAACCAAGTTTTTTGAATTCGAAATCCATACCTTCAATGTTACCAGCATCTACGTCTGATTTTGCACGGTAAGCACCGTTCAATTTACCATCAGCCCAGAGACCGCCAAACAATTCAACTGGTCCAAGGAATACTGTAGCAGCAAATTTCTTTGAACGCCAAGCGCTAGTTGTAGCAGCGTCTGTTACAAGCTGCATATCAAATGCAACGATATCACCTGCAAGAGAGATTGCCAGGTTATCAGAACCACTTCCAGAATATGCATCTGTAAAGAGGGCTGTTTTTTTAGCTGTCAAACCTTCTCCACCAATTGTAGTGTAGAGGTTAGCGCGCTGGCGGAAGTTCAAGTTGATTGAAACATCTGCAAATGCTGCGCCTGCAATCATTGCGCCTAAAGTAAGAGCGCTTATAATTTTTTTCATTTAATTCCTCCAAGAATTTTTTTAGTTACTACTTCTTTCCGTCAAACTAGAGTTCGAAAGCTACAGAAATTGGGAGAGAAATGTCTGCTACACCACTGTATGGCTTTTTGTTTGTCCAGTTAGCGTCAAATCCAACAGATACAGTTGCTTTTTCTGAAGCCTTGATGTCACATCCTGTAGAGAATGCAAATTCAGAAGCTGTACAGATTGGAGCATCGAAGTCCTGAACTGTGTTGTTGAGGGCAGCTACGAATGTGATGTTATCGCCGGCTACATAAGTAAGACCGAGCATTGTCCACATTGCTGTTGCATCTACATCAGCATTAGAAGCAGTAGAGTAGTTCAACATACCTGTAACTTTTGTTTTTTCTGAGATTGCGTAAGCAGCGCGCAAGTCAAATGCAAGGTCAGAGTAACCATCAGCTGTACCTACGCCAGCAAGTACTACATCGTCTTCAACCATACCGAGAGAAACACCTACAGTTGCTTCGAGGTTTTCTACCATGAGAGGGCTTACGAAGATACCAACTGATTTAACATCCTGTACGAGGTTCTTGATTGCTACGTTAGCTTTGATAAGTCCTTCCTGGAACCAGCAGATTTCTCCAACGAATCCAGATTTGAGGGCTACTTTTGCACCTGCGTTAGCAGCGTTGTAGTTGCTTGATACAAGACCGAATTTAACCATCAAAGTTCCTGGCAATGTATCTGCAAGAGTATATGCGAGAACTGTTGAGTAAGCACCTTTTGTAAGGTTGTCAGAATCTTTAGAAACTGTACCTTCGATGATGTTACCCGGCTTAAAGCGTTCAAAGTAGTTGTTGTATGCATCGAGGTTACCAGCGCCAGAGTTAACGCGGTTAACATAGCGGCTTGTCCATTTACCAGAAGTAATCTGGAGATTTCCTACAGGAAGACCGAATGTCATCCAGCCGTAGAAAGAATCAAGGGCGAGAGCGTCGTCTCCGCCGATGTCCCAGTCACATACTACGCCAGCAATTTCGTTCTGAACTGTAAGTGCAAGGCAGTCATTGCGATCAACTTTGTTGATTTTTTTTGTTGTGCCCTGGAATATAGCTGCACCTGTGTAAGAGAATCCTACATCAGCAAATGCAGCGCCTGCAATCAATGCTCCTACGAGCATTGTGCTTAAGATTTTTTTCATAAAAATCCTCCTATTTTTTGAGGAATTTAAACCAACGGTTTTTTTAATAATTCCCCTTTTTATTCCTAGAATAACACGGTGTTTTTCACTAGTCAACAATAAAAATACTTTTTTTTATGTCAATTTTTTAGATAAAACTGCGCTTTTTCTATAGATTCCTGAATTTTACGCCGTCGATTCATGAATTTTTGAGTTTCTGGATATTATTTTGACTTATTCCGTGGTTTAATTTATATACCCGGAAAGGGCACGCATACCTGATTCATTCTGTAACCCGCAAATAAATTTGCCAATTCAAAATAATTCTCTTATACTTAAAATATGAATAATTCAATTAAAAAGATTCTTGTTACAGTCGGTGTTATTGCCATTGTTGCAATCGCACTCTACAGTTGCACAGCTGGTAACTACAATAAAATGGTTACCTTGGATGAAGAAGTTTCTACTGCATGGAGCCAGGTTCAGAACCAGTATCAGAGACGAATGGATTTAATTCCTAACCTTGTAAGTACTGTTCAGGGCTATGCAAAGCATGAAGCAGAAGTTTTGACTCAAATTGCTGAAGCCCGTGCTAAAGCTGGCGGAGTTGTTAATGTTGATGAATCAATTTTAAACGACCCGGAAAAATTTGAACAGTATCAGAAAATTCAGAATCAGCTGGGCGCAAGCCTTCAGAGACTGCTTGCAGTTACGGAAAACTATCCTGAATTAAAAGCAAACGAGAACTTCCTTGCACTCCAGGATGAACTTGCCGGAACGGAAAACCGCATTGCCGTTGAACGCAAAAACTTTAACGAAGTTGCAAAAGGCTACAACACAATGATTAGAAAATTTCCTCAGAGCATTCTTGCGGGAATGTTTGGCTTTGAAAAACGCCCGTACTTTACCGCTTCTGAAGAAGCTCAGAGCGCTCCACAAGTTCAATTCTAATGAAGAAGTTTATTCTTTTACTTCTATTATGCACTCCGCTTTATGCAAATATTCCTGCATTGAGCGGGCGCATAGTTGATAACGCAAACATAATCGACGCAGAAACGGAAGCCACGCTTACAGAGTCCCTTGCTGAATTTGAAAATTCAACTGGAATTCAAATTGCGGTTCTAACTGTTGCATCTCTTGGAAACTATGCCACTATAGAAGAATTTGCCCAGGAAGTTTTTGATGAATGGAAACTGGGACAGGCAAAACAAGACAACGGCCTTCTCCTATGCGTGAGCTTTGCAGAAAAGAAAATCCGCCTTCAAACAGGATACGGACTGGAAGGCACTTTGACGGACACAAAATGCGGAATCATTATCCGCAGGGCCATTGCTCCTTTCTTTAAAGAAGAAAACTACAGTGAAGGAATTGCAAACGGTATCGATATAATAATCCGCTACCTCAAAGGGGACGAAGAAATCAAAAAAACAATCGACTCCGGAAAAGGAAGTTCAAAAGCACCCCTGATTCCTTTTGTAATGTGGTTTATCTTTATTGCAATCGTAATTACTTCAAACATCCGTGCCCGAAAAAACGGCCATATTTACCCTGGCACGGGCTCTGGCGGTCCATTTGACGGTCACCACAGACGCGGCGGTGGATTTGGTGGCGGCTTTGGCGGAGGCGGAGGCTTTAGCGGGGGCGGCGGCCGCAGCGGCGGAGGCGGTGTAACCGGCGGCTGGTAAAACCAGTGGCAGGGGCTGTAGAGGTGGCGGAGCCAGACCTGCCGGAGGCAGGGCCGGAGCGCGCAAGACGCGGAGCCTCGAAAGACCCGGCCGGCGCGCAAGCGCCGGGCCACCCGTATAAAACTCTCTTGAGAATTCCACTTTTTTAGAGTATTCTATTTTTATGTCTTATGAAGTAACTGCCACCAGGCGGCGTCCCCAGAGGTTTGAAGACCTTGCGGGACAGGAATTTGTCGCCGAAACTTTTAAAAATTCAATTCAATCAGGTAAAATCGCTCACGCATATTTGTTTTCTGGTCCGAGAGGCTGCGGTAAAACAAGTACTGCCCGTATTCTCGCAAAATCCTTAAGCTGCGCAAATGGTCCCACTGCAACTCCATGCGGTCACTGCCAGCAGTGTATGGAAATTACAAAGGGAACCTGTACTGACGTTATCGAAATCGACGGTGCTTCAAATACATCTGTTAACGATGTAAGACAAATCAAAGACGAAATTCTTTTTCCACCTCAGAGCTGCCGCTACAAGATTTACATCATCGACGAGGTGCACATGCTTTCCATGCCGGCATTCAATGCTTTGCTTAAAACCATTGAAGAGCCGCCTCCATATGTTATCTTTATTTTTGCAACTACTGAACTTCAGAAGGTTCCTGCCACAATCAAGAGCCGCTGCCAGCAGTTTAACTTCCGCCTGATTCCAATCGAAAAGGTTAAGGAACAGCTTGCCGAAGCCGCAAAAGAAATCAATATCGCTGCCGATGACGAAGCCCTCTACTGGATTGCCCGGGAATCCACTGGTTCTATGCGTGACGCCTATACACTTTTTGACCAGGTAGCGGCATTCAGCGGGGACAAAATTACATACGACAAAATCCGCGACAAGCTGGGTCTTGTCGGCGTTGACCGCCTGAATGAGATTTTTGAAGACTGTGCCCAGAACAAGAGTCAGGAAGTGCTTCAGAAACTGGATTCGTACCTTCAGGCTGGTATTTCAATTGAACAGCTGATTTCAAATTCTACTGATTATCTGCGTTCACTTTTGCTGATTAAAAATGGAATTCAAAAAGAGGCTCTGCTCGGACAAAGTGCCGGCCGATACAGCCAGATTGTTCTGCAGCGATGGAATTCAATTCAAATTGAACGTGCAATTTCCCTCTTTCTGCAGCTCTACCGTGATATCAGATATTCACTTAATCCGCGTTATGAACTTGAACTTGCATTCAGCCGCCTGAGCTGGCTTTCGGACTATGTAAGCCCGGTAGAAGTTAAGGCTGCAATCGACAAAGCACGCGCACTTCTGGAAGGCGCTCCGTCTCAAAACAGTCCGGCCGCCCAGGGGGCTGCACCTGTAAACATGCAGGGCCGTTCTGCGCAATATCAGCAGCAGTCTCCGCAGAGACCTGCTGCCCCGCGCCCGCAGTTTTTTGGCAGCGAATTAAACCAGGTTCCGGGAGGACAACAGCCTTCAAGGCCACAGACCCCGCCTCCGCCGCCACAGCAAAGTGCTCCCCAGGCTGCTGTGCCGGAGCAGAATCAGGGACAAACACCGGCTTTTAACCGGGGCGGCGCTGAACCGCCTGAACAAGCAGCGGTCAGTCAATACAGTTATGCCCCGGAAGGCGAAATGCCGCCGGACGATTTTTTGAACTCAGAACCGGCTCCCCAGATTGAACCGGTTATTACAGCTCCCACAGGTGACATGCACGACATGAACAACCTCAAAAAGGCTGTAATCTCGGCTCTGTCTCTCAAAGACCATGAAATTCTTGCGGCAACACTTATGCAGACAAGCGACTGGTCTTTGCGTGGAAATCAGATTTACGCCACAGTCACCGCTGAGTTCACCCGGACTACGATTCAAAAACAGACGGCTCTGATTAACCAGACAATCAGCGGTCTTTACGGAAGCCCGGTTAATTTTGTCGTAGAAGTAAAACAGCAGAAACCAAAAGAACAGGTTGTGGACTCGCCAAAAGAAGTTCAGCTGTTGTGTTCAGTTTTTAAAGGACAGATTGTTTCCCACACGGAAACTGTAAATGCACCTTCAGAACCGGCTCCTCAGCAGAGCCAGGGCGAAGCAAACAACACTGAAAGCGACACTAGCGACGACACACCGGAAACAGAAGAATTGAATTCTGAGGAGGATGACGATTAATGAATCCATTTGAATTAGTAAAAAACTTAAAGGATATGCAGGGCCAGATGGAAAAAATGAAGGACGAAATGAAAAACATTTCCGTGACAGGTTCTTCCGGCGGTAACATGGTTCAGGTAACAATGAACGGAACCTTCGAAATGACTTCCATCAAAATCGACCCCATAGCCGTAGACCCGCGGGACGTAAACATGCTCCAGGATCTGATTGTGGCAGCTAGTCACAACGCCATGGAAAAAGTTCAGGAAGAGATTAAGGCAAAAGCCGGCCCTATGCTCGGCGGCTTGAACCTTGGCGGATTTGGCGGGCTCGCCTGAGCAGGACTTAAAAGTGAACGCAATTGATGAATTGACCGACTGTTTTGCACGCCTTCCCGGCATCGGCAAAAAAAGCGCAGGCAGACTTGTAAACTACATTCTCAAGGCAGACAGAGCCTGGGTAACTAATTTTTCTCAAAAAATGGCAACTTTGCAGGACAAAATCAAACCATGTTCAATCTGCGGTGCGTGGACAGAAAATGATCCGTGTCCCATTTGTTCCAGTCCGCTGCGTGACCGGTCAGTCATCTGTGTTGTTGAACAGCCCCAGGATGTTGCAACACTTGAAGCAACTCATGAATTCAGCGGGCTCTTCCACGTTCTGGGCGGTGTCATCGCTCCCCTGGAAGGTGTGGGCCCGGATGATTTAAGAATCAGCAGCCTTGTCAAAAGGGTTAATGAAGGTTCAATAAAAGAAGTAATTATTGCAACAAACCCGACAGTGGAAGGCGACACAACAGCGATGTATATTCAAAAAATCCTCAGCACAATCAGTGACGTAAAAGTGACCCGTCTTGCAAGCGGACTCCCTGTGGGCGGCGATCTTGAATACGCAGATAAACTCACCCTCGCACGCAGTTTCCGCGGCCGAATCAACCTCTAAAAAAATTCAAAAAAAATTAATTTTTTTGCTAAAGTCAATTTTTCTGTCTCCGATATGTAATATATAGGGTGGTAAACCCGGGGACTACAGCGCAATGTAAACAGTTGACTCTGT
>JAEENG010000144.1 GCA_016283615.1 Treponema sp. | reverse complement strand
AATATTCTTCTTTTTGTGCTAATGATTTATCTAGTGACACTTGGTTTTTCAGAAACAAAACTTAAAACTTTTGTTTCTGGTGCTTATGATGTTTATTTGCACAATGAAGGTTTTTTATTCACTTCACCAATTGAAGACGAGATATTCATAGATAAAAAAAATATTTATATCGATGAATACAAATGGAAAAAAATGATTAAAAGTGGTTTACCTTTTGGAGAATATGACAAGATAAAAAGAGAATATATTAATTATGATGCGCCATTCATAATTGATGGAAGTAATTATGCGATTTTTTTGTCTTCATTTTGTGAAGGTTTTAATAATAATTTGTTTTTTACACAATTTTTTGAAACTTTGGATGCGATAGAAACATTAAAAACTGATGAAATTCTTGAGTATAAATTATCAACTTATAAGAAAACTGAATGGGGTAATGTTATTGCTTATAATAATATTGTTTCTATAACAGCTTCTTCATATTATATAGAAAATGGAACAAAAAACATAATTGAATATGTTCCTCAAGTAATATCTGCTCTTTTTTCTGTTGGTTTACACAATTTATGGATTCGACATATTCCATGGGTTCCAGGAAAAGAAAAATCTTCATCAGGAATCGGTGAATACTTAGAAATTGAATTTACAAAACCAAAAGATAATCTTGTTGTTTTGAATGGTTTTGTAGATTTTGATAAACGATACCTCTACAAAGCAAACAACAGAGTGAAGAAAGCTGTTATAACATCTTTAGACAAAGATAACCCATTTGAAATTGAATATGATTTTGAGGATTATGTTCATTTTTCAGAAATAAACTTTCCAAAAGCTGTAAACAAAGTACGTTTTACAATAAAGGAAGTTTATAAAGGTGAAAAATGGGATGACACTTGTATAACTGCAGTAATAACTCGCTGGGAAGAATAATTTAGGGGGGAATCAGGCTGTAAAAAGAAATATAGAGTGTTTTCCAGATGACTTTATGTTTGCTTTGGATAAAGCAGAAAAAGATGAACTGGTCACAAATTGTGACCGGTTCGAAATGATGAAGCATTCCTCTGTAATGCCTTATGCTTTTACAGAACAGGGCGTTGCCATGCTTTCATCGGTTCTAAAAAGCCCGACAGCAGTAGAAGTGAATATTCAGATTATGCGTGCATTTGTTGCAATGAGACATTTTTTACAAAACAATGCGAAAGTTTTTTCTGAGATCAACACAATTAAAAAGCAGCTTTTAGATACAAATGTTCATCAGAAAGAAACAGACAAAAAAGTAGAAGAGCTTTTTGATTTAATCGACAAATACAACGTAAAAGACACACAGGGAATTTTCTTTCAGGGACAGATTTTTGATGCGTATGCAAAGTTTGAAAGTTTTATTGCCCAGGCAAAACAGGAAATCATTTTAATTGATAACTATGTTGATTTAAGCATTTTGCAACGTCTCGCAAAGAAAAAGAAGAACGTTAATGTTGTGATTTATACTGATCCAAAAACAAAACTGACCGCTCAGGATATTCAGCAGTTCAATACTCAGTATCCGACTCTTACATTAAATCATACAACAAAAATGCATGACCGTTTTTTGATTATTGACCAGAAAATGCTTTATCACATCGGAGCATCTCTAAAAGATTTAGGAAAAAAGTGTTTTGCATTTGAAGTGCTGGATGCATCGTTGATTGCGCATCTTTTGAAGAATGTGTAGAAAAAGGATAAAAAATAATGGCTTAATGGACGGAATATAGACTTGGTGATATGTACCCCTTTTACCCGACCGGTAAAAGGGGTATTTTTTGTTCAGTGTTTCTTTTTACTTAAACAGCGACTTGATTTCTTTTGCGTACAATGTGTTTATCTTGTAGCGCATGATTTCCTGCTTTGCAGAAAGTTCTACGCCAACTTCAAATTCTTTTGGCAAAAGGCAAACCCTGTTGATTTTTTCGAACATCTTGAATCCATTTTTTGAATTGATGCGCTGGTTAACTTCGCCTTCAATCAGGCGTGTAATTTCCGGACGTTTAACAAGGTCTTCGTATTTTTTGTAAGTAATACCTGCTTCTTTAGCAAAGTTTTCGATTTCTGCCTTTGCAGGAACAATAAGTGCCGCAAGGTAGCGCTGGTCCTGACCAACGACAACTGCCGTAGTAACGTACTGCGATTCCTGGATTTTCATTTCAATCGGAAGCGGTTCTACGTTTTCGCCGCCTGTCTGTACGATTGTATCCTTTGTGCGTCCGCAAAGTACGATTTCGTTGTTTGCTGTAAGACGGGCAAGGTCTCCGGTATCAAACCAGTTGTTTTTGTCGATAACTTTTGCTGTAAGTTCAGGCTTTTTGTAGTAACCCTGCATAACTGTCGGGCCCTTAACTTCGAGGCGTCCTTTTTTGCCTTTTGGAAGAGGTTTTCCTGTTTCTACGTCAACAACGCGTACAGAAACTCCGCGGATGGCAGAACCAACGTTTCCAAGTACCGGACGCGCAAACGGGCGGACTGCAACGATAGGAGCTGTTTCTGTAAGTCCGTAACCTTCAACGAGTGGAACTCCAACAGCCCAGAAGAACTTGTCTACTGCCGGAGGAAGTGCGCCGCCGCCTGCTACAGCGCCCCTGAAGTTATTGCCGAGCATTGCGCGGATCTTTCTGAATACCATGGCGCCGCCCAGAAGTTTGATTGGATAACAGATGAGCCATGGCAAAACGAATGCAGGCCACTGGAGCCATCTTTTATCAATTCCGTAGCGTGTAGTGCGGTCAAACAGAACGCGGTCGAGTTTTGAATGGAAGAGTGCGATGCTTACAAAGAAGTTGAATGCACGAAGTGTAAAGCCGCCTGTTTTTCTCATCTGGCGGTAAATTCCGTCGTAGATGGCTTCAAACACGCGCGGTACGGCAGGAATTACCTGCGGATTGAGTTCCTTGAGGTCGGCGAGTAGGGCGCTTGCAACTGGTTTTGAGTAACAGAGAGTTGCGGCCTGGCTCATAACTACGTATTCAACTGAGCGTTCAAAAGCGTGCCAGATAGGGAGAACAAGAAGTCCCCTGTCGCCCGGATAAAGGTAAATGCGTTCATCAACTTCGTCGAGCTGGGCGATAAAGTTCATGTGGGTGAGCATTACACCTTTCGGCTGGCCGGTAGTTCCGGAAGTAAAGATAATTGAAGCAAGTTCGTCAGGTTTGCCTGCGTCGATTTCTTTTTCAACTGCGAGCGGATTATCCTGGTTGAATTTTTTACCTGCTTCGATGAGCTGGTTGTAAGTAACAAGTTCAAGGCCTGCTGCTGCAACTTCCTCCAGAACTTTGTCACTGACATCTTCAAGTGTCAGAAAAGTTTTCAGGTCCGGAAGTTTATCTTTAATGCCGAGGATTTTTTTAACCTGGCTTTCGTTTTCTACAACAACGTTTTTGCATTCAGTAAAAGAAAGGATGTATTCAAGATCACCTATTGTAGCATCACATCCGCGCGGAATATCGATTGCACCAAGGCTCAGAATTGCCATATCCATGCGCTGCCATTCCTTGCGGTTGTCCGAGATCAAACCGATGTGTTCTCCGCGTTTGATTCCGCGAGACATAAGTCCGCCGGCAAGTGATACAGCCTCGTCGTAAGTGTCTTTATATGAAGTTGATTCAAAAGAACCGCCTTTAATTCTGTACATCTGGAATGTAATCTGTGGATAATTCTGAACTGTTTCTCTGAACAGACGTGGAAGTGTATTTTGCATTTTTATCTCCGTTGATAAGCCGTGCACAGAAGCACTATCACTCTAATTATATAGTTAATTGAATTTATATTCCACAAGTAAAATTGTAAAAAAGCTCCGTGCATTGACAATTCAGGGCGTGCGTTATAAACTAATGAACGGTAGTCTAATTCAATAAAAAAGTGAGATTTTATGCCTGCAGAAAAAATTACACATGAACGAATTATCCGCGCCGTTTTGGAAACTGCTTTTGTAAACAGTGCCGGTGCTACTTCGCTTTCTGACATTGCAGGTATTCTTGGTATCAAAAAAGCATCTTTATACAATCACTATGCTTCCCGTGACGCAATGATGGAAGACACTCTGCGTTACTGCGGCGATTACTGCAAACGCATTTCCTTTATCCCGCAGGATATGGATTCAACTTCGGCAAAGTACACGGCAGAAGCTGTGCTCAAGGGAATGCTGCACCGCTGGCTCAAAATGTACGAAAAAGAGCCGCTGATTTTAATCTATTCATTTATCGAAAGCGAAAAATACTTTGTAACAGAAGCCGCCAGAATCAGCACAGAAAACCGTCAGAAACTTGTTGAACAAACTTGCGTTGCCTTAAAAAGTCTGGCCCAGGCTAAAAAAATCAAAACAGCTGATGAAGGCGCAATTCTGACCAAGTCAAAAATCTTTGCTTCTCTTGTAACTGATATTCTGGACGGATGGATGGTTCAAAAAAAGGAACAGATCCGTTCAAATCCGCAGACGGGCGAAGGTGAACTTTTTGAAGACGAAAATGCCAGCGAAAGTGACTATACGGTTCACGATTTTGCGGTAGAAGAATTTGTCAGACTGCTGTAAAAACTTTAAAAAGCGGCAGGTTTTTCTTGTTGCTTTTTAGTGGTTTTGTGTATAAAATTAAACTGTGTCTACGCTATATATAGTCGGTACGCCGATAGGAAATCTTGGTGACATTACTTACAGGGCTGTTGAAACCTTTAAGAATGTAGATGTCATCGCAGCCGAGGATACCCGGCATACATTGCAGCTTTTAAATCATCTTGAGATTAAAAAGCCGCTTATAAGTTGCCGTTCGCAGAATGAATCGACTGCTGCCCAGAAAATAATAAAAATTCTGGACGAAGGTCAGTCGGTTGCATACGCAAGTGATGCAGGAACTCCGGGAATCAGTGATCCGGGAGCCGTGCTTGCAACTCTGGTACGTGGTGCCGGACATACAGTGGTTCCGATTCCGGGGCCGAGCGCTTTTGCGACACTCGTAAGTGTTGCGGGAGCCGGAGGAAAAACCCTGATTTTTGAAGGTTTTCTTTCTCCAAAACCAGGCAGAAGACGTTCAAGATTACGCGAACTTCTGGCAACAGGAGATGCGGTAATTTTATACGAATCTCCGTTCAGAATTGTTAAACTTTTAACGGATATTGCCGATATTGATAAAGGACGCCGTGTGGTTGTGGGCAGGGAACTGACTAAACTTCACGAGGAGATAGTAGAGGGAACGGCGGAAGAAATGAAACAGAACTTTGCCGAAAGGAGCAAAATCCTCGGCGAGTTTGCAATTTTCATTTCCGGTAATAAAAATGCTCAACTTTCGGAAGATGATGCCGATAATTAGAGTGTAAGGTAGGTTACAAATGATGATACAGAACATTAATGGAGTAAATCCACTTAACAACGTACAGAACACACGTCGCACCAACGAGACAGAAAAATTTGCAACAACTTCTGCGCCTGATTCAATCAGTGTATCTGACGAAGCAAAAGAAGCTGCAAGAGCATACTTCCTGCGCCAGGTTGCTGAAGAAACACCTGATGTTCGTGCTGATCTCGTAGCTGCCGTAAAAGAAAAGATTAAGGACCCTAACTACCTTAATTCAGCTGTAATTGGTTCAACTGCTGACCGCATTCTGGACAGTTTTGGACTGTAATTTTTAGCTATCGCTAAATTGATAAAAAAGGCAGAACTATCCGGTTCTGCTTTTTTTGTTTACAAATGAAAAAATAAGTTCTGGAGAAAAAATGGCAGATTTTACATTTAAAATTTCACCAAATATAATTCTTGGTTCCTATTCCGCAAGCCGTCTCGGACAGTTTGCCCTCGAATACGGAACACGCTTTATGCTGGTTCTGGACCCGGTTCTGCGCTCAGTCGGAATCGCGGACAAAATCACACAGTCTTTGACAGACCGCAATGTAGATTATTTTGTATTTGATGAATTTACAGAAATTGCAGAAACAAAAACTGTAAGCGCTGCCCTTGAACTTGCCAGAAAGTCACATATCCACGGTGTAATCTCTGCCGGCGGTGGAAAGGCCGTAAATATCGCCAGGGCAGTCTGCACCTTCTTTAGCGAAACAAAAGACATCTACGACTTTGTAGACGGAGAAGTTCCAAAGAGCACTCCGCTTCCGTTGATCAGTCTTGCAACAACCTGCCGTGACCCGTATGTTTTTACGGACAGAATTCCACTCGTTGACTCAAGAAGTTCAAAATGTATTTTGTTCAGGACAAAGAGCGGACTCTGCAAGGCTTCTGTTTTTGACCCGAACCTTTCCGTTACACTTACTGAAAACCAGACAGGCTCCATGTCACTTGAATCTTTGTGTCTTGCAAGCGAAGCCTACCTTTCTCAGAAAGCAAACTTCTTCAGTGACATGCTCGCAGAAAAATCAATTGAATTATTGAATTTCTCAATGAACGGTTCAGAAAGCCTCAATCTTACAACTCCGCAGGAAGAACTTTTGACTCAAGGCGGTTGTATGGCAAGTCTTGCAATTGCGTCGAGTTCGTTCGGGCCGGCCTCACTGCTGGCCCTTACAATCAATGCAAGGTTTAAAATCAGCCGTTCACTTGTTTCGGCTATTCTCTTTCCGCACGTTATCGAAGACTGTATAAAATTCAAATCCGCAAAAGTTGAACGGATTGCAGAACTTTTTGGAATCGAACGTCAGGATTCATCAAATGCTGAAGAATTCTGCAAGGTTTTTGCCGACAATATCCGCCAGCGCATGGCCAAGGCAAACCTTCCGACCCGCTTAAAGGACCTGTCTGTTACAATTGAACAGCTGTCACTTGCCGCTGAAGATGCGGGCCAGCTTGAATATGTCAATTCACTTCCACGCTCAATGACAAGCGATGATCTGTTTGATTTGATTAAAACTGCATTCTAATCATGATTGAACCTGGCAAATTAATTCATCTGGAAGCAGGTCAGAAGCGCCGGAAACTCGCCCTGACCTTCGGAGCCCTTGAGCGCGACATTGACGGGATTCCGGAAAAAGGCAACGAATACAATTACAAAACAATCTCACGGCCAGACTACATAAAGCGTCTGGTAGAAATCATCGTAAAAGATGAAGACATGCCTCCCCTGGCGCGCGGCCAGCTGATTCAACTCATACAGACTGAACCATTTGATGCACAGGCCGAAAAACGCACCTGTAATCTTGCCCGCAATACTCTGCTTGCAATGATAGGAACCTTCCCGGCTGAATGGGATTTAATCATTGCACCGCACCCCAACACTCCGGACAAAAACGGTGTTGTAAAAGAGCGGGAGTTTTTTAAAGACGTTTACGTTTACGCAGAAGACATCCGCTCTCCGTTCAATCTTGGTTCGATTTTTAGAAGTGCCGAAGCAATGGGCGCCCAGAAAGTTTTAATCAGTCCGCTCTGCGTTCCGCCTGATCATCCCAAGGCAATCAGAAGCGGAATGGGCTGCATCGAAACTCTGGGATGGGAAAAACTGTCAATTCCTGAACTTATGGAATTTGCAAAAGAAAAGGATTTACCGGTATTTATCCTGGAAACCGGCGGAACTCCAGTGGGAGAATTCAACTTTCCTGAGAGAGGAATCTGCATCATAGGCTCGGAAGAACTTGGAGTAAGCCCGGCCGCTCTTGACGCCGCAACTTACGGGCGCGTAACAATTCCTATGAAGGGCTTAAAAGCAAGCCTTAATGTGGGAGTCGCTTACGGTATTCTGATGCAGAAATGGGTTGAAAGCCTTTCCTAAATATTAAGCATCAGCGCGCCTGACTTCTTGTCGCGCTTTAATTCCTTAATTGAATCCGGCATTTTTGTTTTTACAAGGTCACCGTTTGCCGGGTGAACTCCGCTCATATCAACTGCAAGTACAAGCCCGATTTGTGAGCACGCATAATAACCTGATTTATGAAGTTCCGTCAGGCGGATAAAATCGCTTGCAATCCTGAGGCTGAGGGGGCCGGAGTCTTTTGCATTTTTAAAAGCCTTAAGTTCAGAACCGTCAGATTTTTTTGCAAGCACAAAACTCAAAACTGCGCGGTCTTTTGAAAGGTTTGCGTTTCTTGATAGGGCAAGAAGTTTTGCAGGTCCGTCGCCCGTGTCAAAGGCAAAGTTGCACCATTTGCCGCCCGGATTTGCCGTTGTTCTTCCCTGCATAGGGCATTCTGCAAAGTGCGGGCACGGAGCGAGGGGGTTAAAGCCGCTTCTCATCAGGCTGTCGCGGAAAAGGGAAACAAGTCTTGCTGAGTGCGGATCGCCCGGTTCAACAATGAGAATTCTTGCATTTTTGTTTGCATTATTTGAATACGACAGGAGCTGTTCGGTGTATTTTTTTGCAAGGTAGTCAGATGGCATCTGGCTCGTCTGGACAATCTCGTTGAACATATTGCCCGAAGTAATCAAATCTGCCTTTTCCTTAATGCGTGTTCCGAGGGCGCCTTTTACGCGGATGATTTTCCACGGTTCCTGATTTTCTTTGAGTGTTTTTGAAGCAATGGAAAGATAAAGTTCTTCGCCGGTTGCCAGTGCAGTCTGGGAAAGATCCATGCAGTAGAATGTGAGTTTTTTTGAACGTAAATCAGGGCGGCTCAGCCAGAGCGCAATGGGAATTGTCAAAGGACCGCTTCCGATGTCGAGACAAATTGAATTATCATCCAGGTCCAGCGCATCTTTATCCAGATTAGAAAAAAGCCTTGTCAGGCGGACAAGGTTCCACCACATAAAATAGTTTATATAAGATGCAATGGTGGAAGCGTCGTTCATGTAGCCGAGACGGCGGTCAGAACGGTCGTCGGTCAGGCGGTGGCTTAATTCCTTTATGTTTTTGGCAAGAAGGATTTTTTGTTTTGAACTTAGATTTAATACTTCGGCGGCAATGGAATCAAAGTTCTGTATTATTAGCGCACTGTCAGAGGGAATGTTTTTTGCGTCAAACATCGGCTTTGTGCGTTTTGGCCTGTTTATCCGGTTTGGTCTGTTCTGTCGCGCCGGTCCGGCCGGTGTGTGAGCAGGCCCGGACGGTGTGTGAGCAGGCCCGGACGGTGTGTGAGCTTTGTTTTCTTTTTTCTGAGGCTTTGGTTTTCTTGCGGTTTTTCCCCTGGCCTTGTCGTACCAGGCTGTTTCTTCGTTTTTATTCATTTAAAACCTGTTCAATATAATCAGCGGTATTTTCTTACGGTCATGTAAAGTTCAGTAAGCTGGCTTCTGATCTGGCGGATTGCGTCCAGAGCGTCGGCCTTATTGTCGTAGTCGGCGGTTTCGTGAAGAATTTCGTCACGGGCGCCTTCAATCGTAAACTTTCGTTCATTGATAAGATACTTGAGGCGCAGAATCATGTCGATGTCGCGCTGGCTGTAAATGCGCCGGCCGCCAAGGTCTTTTTTTGGCGCAAACCCCGGAATCACTTCTTCCCAGTAGCGCAGAATGTGAGCTTTTATTCCTGTAAGTTCTTCGGCTTCGCCGATTGAATAAGTCATTTTCCGTAAAACCTACTGGTTTGAATCAAACCTGTCCTGCCACTTTTTGCGGCTTGCCTTCATTTCCAGAATTACAGGAATCTGGTCAAAGCCAAGATCCTGACGGATTCTGTTTTTTAAGTATGTGACATAACTTTCAGGTACATTGTCCGGGCTCGTTGCAAAGATGCGGAAAGCCACCGGATTTGAACTTGTCTGTGTCATATAGCGGATTTTAAAGTGAATCGCCTTGCTTGCAGGAGGCGGATATCTGAAGAGCCAGTCTTCAAGGGCCTTGTTGAGGGCAGAAGTTTCTACCTTTTTAGTCAGCTGTCCGTAGAGGCGGATTGCGGTGTCCATCAACTCTTTGATTCCGTCACCGTTCAGTGCAGAAAGTTTGAGGATCGGCGCCCAGTTCATCTGACCAAACATATAATGAATATATTCAACAGTGTCTTTGTAGACCTTTTTTGTCTGCTCTTCCTGTAAATCCCATTTATTCAAAACGAAAATGATTGCCCGGCCGCGTTCATAGGCAAGGCTGCAGATTTTTTTGTCCTGGTCTGCAAGTCCTTCCACGCTGTCAATCATCAGGAAAACTACATCGCACTCGTCGAGAGTTTTGATTGCGCGGTTAACCGAGTAGTATTCAACATTCTGCTTTACCTTTGCCTTGCGGCGGATACCTGCAGTGTCGAGAACCTGGAATTTTCGTTTATTGTAAGTAAAGTTTCCTTCTACGACGTCGCGTGTAGTTCCGGCGTAGTCGGATACGATTGAATTCTGGCTGTGGGTCAGGCGGTTGGAAAGTGTAGACTTGCCTGTGTTCGGCTTACCCATGATGGCGATTTTAATCGGATTTTCTACAACGCCTTCTTCTACATTTGAAAAATCAAGTTTGCTCACAATCGATTTTGCAAGTTCACTGATGTGGTCGCCGTGGTCTGCAGAAATAAAGAATAATTCATTAAAACCATACTGAAGGTAGTTCCAGCTGACATCCGTGTTGCTGCCGCCTTCGCACTTGTTTACGGCAACAATAACCCTGTCCCAGTACGGGCGCAAAAGGTGAATGAATTCTTCGTCTTCGCCCGTGATTTTGCCGGCTTCGAGCAGGAGCAGAATCAAATCTGCGCTTTTTATAATTGAAAGCGATTTTTCTACAACAAGTTCGTCCATTTCGCTTTCGCGGCTTTTAAGGTCACGGTCAAGTTTGTAACCGCCGGTATCAATCAGGTGAACCGGCTTTCCGTCGATAAATGCGGTAGACTCAACAGGGTCGCGTGTAACGCCCGGAGTCGGGTCAACGATTGCAAGACGGCGGTGCATAAAGCGGTTAAAAAGAGTGGACTTTCCGACATTCGGGCGGCCTGCAATGGCAACGGTCGGAAGGTTGATGTATGATTTATCAGGAAAAAATTTTAGTTCTTCTGTGGCGCTTTCATCTTTCTGGCCAAAATCGTCCGCATTTTCCGGAACGGAAAATTCCTTTGGCTCAGGTGCCGCTTCTGAAGCAGGAGATGGATTCAATTCTTCTTGAATTTTTTGAGGCTTTGGTTTTGAGAAATCGGGCTTCTGCTTTTTTTGCTTTTTCATAACACCCCATTTTACAATGAATTCAATTGTTTTGACGAGATGTTTTTTAATTCATTTATAGTGTAATGAGAAAGAAGTTCCTTGATTATCGAAATCTGTTTTGGGCTCATACTGAGCTGGCGGATTCCCATGCCGGCAAGGACAAGAACAGAAGCACTGCGGCTGGCCATTTCTCCGCAGACACTTACCGGAATGCCTGCCTTTTTGCCTTCGCTGATTGTGTGGTGAATCATGCGCAGAACAGCCAGATGGAATTCATCATACAAACCTGCGACATCTGCGTTTTCGCGGTCAACGGCGATTGTGTACTGCGTTAAGTCGTTCGTACCGATTGAGAAAAAGTCGCTCACCTTTGCAAGGCAGTCGGCGGTCATTGCGGCCGCGGCGGTTTCTACCATGATGCCGATCGGAACGTTTTCGTTAAAGAGAATGCCTTCCTGGGTAAGTTCTTCGCGGGCTTGTTTTGCAATTTCGAGGGTTTTGCGGACCTGTTCAGTGTCTGTAATCAAAGGCAGCATGATTTTTAAGTTGCCAAAAATACTTGCGCGGTACAACGCACGGAACTGTGTCTTTAACTGAAGCGGGTTTGCAAGGCTCAGACGGATTGCACGCATTCCCATCAGAGGGTTCTTTTCTTCTTTTGTCTGTATTTCTGTTGAATTAAGGAGTTTGTCACCGCCGGCATCGAGTGTACGGATGGTAACAGGCTTTCCTTTCATTATTTCGAGAACTTTTTTGTAGGCGTTAAACTGGGCTTCTTCGTTAAAGAAACTTGAGCGGCTTCCTTCGTGTTCGCTCATAAATAAAAATTCGGTGCGGAAAAGCCCGATTCCGTCGGCGCCTTCCTGCATGGCAATTTCTGCTTCTTCCACAGTACCGATGTTCGCAAGCACCTGGAACCGTTCGCCGTCAGCCGTGTGGGCTTCTACCTTGCGGAATTTTTCGAGGGCGAGACTGTGTTCGCGTTCTTTTTGAATTTTTACCTTGAATGAATCAAGGGACGCCTGGTCCGGATTTGAAGAAACTTCTCCGTTGTTTCCGTCGACAATTACAATTTCTCCCGTCTGAATGCGGGTTGTAATTTTTTCCAGGGCAAATACGGCAGGAATTCCATAGTTGCGGGCAAGAATACCTACGTGGCTCGAAACACCGCCTTCTGTGAGGGCAAGACCTGTAATTTTTCTTTTTGAAAGAATGATTGTGTCACTCGGACTCATTGAACGGGCAACGATTACGCTGCCGTCAGGAACGGTTTCGATGTTGAAAGGATGGTAGTCGAGCAGATCATCAAGAACACGGCCAAAAACGTCGCAGATGTCCTGGGCACGTTCTGCAAGATAATCGTTTCCGCTGGAGCGGAGTTTATCGGCATATTCTTCTGTTTTTTGATTAAGTACAAATTCAACAGGCATGCTGCCTGCATTAAATGTGCGTTCAACGTCGGCCAGAAATTCAGGGTCGTTGAGCATGAGAACGTAGGTTTCAAAAATTCCTTTTTGAACCGGATCGTCTTTTACCTGTAAAAGGTCTTTAGAAATTGCGATGGATACATTTTGAATGGACTTTTGAAAGCGCTTCCACTGGCTTTCGTGCTGATCTTTTGTAATCTGTGACTTTGGAATTATGCGTTCAACGGCATCCGGAATAACAAAGGCTTTTCCAATACCGATACCGCCAGAAGCGGATATACCTAAGAAAACGTCCATCTCTTTTATTTTATCAACAGAGAGAAATTAGGTCAAATGAATTGGAACGCAGGGACTGGAGCAGGGCTGTCTGGGGCATTGCTTGAAAATATCTGCTTGTTTTCGTATACTTTTCGGACAAGGAAAAATTAAATATGAAGAAAACTGAACTTTGTCCATGTGGTTCTGGACGTACTTACGGCGAATGCTGCGAACCTGTAATCAAAGGAACTGTAAAAGCTGCTACAGCAGAAGCCCTCATGCGTGCCCGCTATTCATCTTACGTAGCTCACGAAATTGACTTTATCATCGATTCCTGCGAAGAAGGCGAAAAAATTGCCGAAATTGACCGCAAGGCAACTGAACAGTGGTCAAAAGAGTCTACATGGCACGGACTTAAGATTCTGCGCACAGAAAAAGGTACGGAAAAAGACGAAGAAGGCTTTGTTGAATTTGAAGCTACCTACACAGACAAGCGCGGTATCCGTGATATCCATCACGAAAATGCTTACTTTAAGAAAATCAACGGAACATGGCTCTACGAAGTAGGCGATGTAAAACCGATGACAGTAGTACGCGAAGGCGCAAAGGTTGGACGTAACGATCCATGTCCTTGCGGAAGCGGACTTAAATACAAGAAATGCTGCGGCAGATAATACTGACCGGACGGTACACCAGATGTCACAGATTATTACGGGCTTTCATGCAGTAGAAGAAAGAGTCCGCCGCGCAGAACAGA
This sequence comes from Treponema sp., assembly GCA_016283615.1. Classification (GTDB taxonomy): domain Bacteria; phylum Spirochaetota; class Spirochaetia; order Treponematales; family Treponemataceae; genus Treponema_D. The sequence goes on along the minus strand of JAEENG010000144.1, from coordinate 15,916 downwards.
ATAAAAGTGCAGACGGACTTTCGATTCAATACAGCAAGGCAGGCCCGCGCGTAAAAAAAATCCTCGAACTTGCCAAAAAGGCAAACATTCCTGCCTCACAGGTGGACAACAGGGCTTTGGACAGTCTTGTTCAGAGTTTACCTGCCGTTGCGCGTGACCACCGTGGAATCGTCCTTGTCGCTGCAGGCGATAAACAGAAAAGCGAAAACCGGATTGATTTTGACCAGTGGCTTTCAGGCCTCGATGAAGAAAGCCGCCAGACAGTCATTGTTCTGGATTCAATAACAGACCCGCATAACGTGGGCGCAATTATCCGCTCATGCGACCAGTTTGGAGCAAGCCTCGTTATAATGCCGGCCCGCCGTGGAGCAAATGATTTTGAAGAAAACGAAATTATTGCCCGTTCGAGCGCAGGCTCAAGCGCGTGGGTTCCTGTCAGTGTAGTTACAAATCTTGTCCGGACAGTTCAGCAGTTAAAGGAAGCAGGCTTCTGGGTTTACGGAGCTGATGCGGGCGGACAGAGCGTCCAGAAAATTCAATTTGGAAAAAAGACAGTCATCATTATGGGAAGCGAAGGAAGTGGAATTGCGCGTCTTCTGGAAGAGCAGTGCGATTCAATTGTGTCGATTCCTACCTGCGGCAAAATCGACAGTCTGAACGTGTCGGTTGCGGCAGGCGTTTTATTATACGAGATATACCGTCAGAGTTTATGACATATTCACTGGGAATTACTTTATTAATAATCTGTCCTCTGATTTTTTTAGCATGTTTAATTGATTCAATCGCAGGCGGCGGCGGAATTATTGCACTGCCGGCCTACATGGCTGCAGGACTTCCGATACACACCGCATACGGCACAAACAAATTTGTAATGGCATTCGGAACTTCTTCTGCCAGTATAAATTACCTGCGCTCCGGCTGCGTGCGCCTTGACCTTGCACCCGGCGGAATTCTGGGGTCGATTGCGGGGGCACTGATTGGAACAAAACTTGCACTGGTTATGTCGGCGCACGCCCTTGAACTCTGTCTGATTATAATTCTTCCGGTAGTTGCAGTTCTGATGTTCTTTAACAAGGGCTTTGGAAACGCACCTGAGCAGGACATAAAAATTTCGTGGAAAATCGCAGTTCCAGTTTCGTTTTTAATTGCATTTGTCTTAGGCATTTACGACGGCTTTTTTGGACCTGGCTGCGGAATGTTTTTGATTCTTGCCTTTGTTTATTTTGAAAAACTGGACATGGTTCATGCGACAGGCACAACAAAGGTAATAAACTGGGCAAGCAATTTGTCGAGCGCAGTTGCGTATGCGATGGCTGGTAAAATTGAATATAAAATCGCAGTTCCATGTATTTTATGTGCAGTGGCAGGAAACCTTGCAGGTTCACAAATTGCAATAAAAAAAGGCGCAAAATTCATTAAACCTGTTCTTGCAGTTGTAGCGCTCATGCTGCTGGTAAAAATTGTAATTCAATTTGTTCAGGATTTTTAGAAACAGAGAAAAGAAATGTCATTTTTAGATGTAGTTTTACTGGGTGTAGCACTTTCCATGGACGCTTTTGCAATAAGCGTCACAAACGGAATGCTTTACAGAAAATCAACTCTTGATACAGCCGCAAAATGCGGTTTTTGTTTTGGATTTTTTCAGTTTTTGATGCCGGTTGCAGGCTTTTTTGCAGGTTCACTTTTTTACGAACAGATAAAAAAAATCGACCACTGGCTAGCCCTAGTCCTGCTCGGTTTTCTTGGAATCAAAATGATAATCGAAGCCGTAAAAGAGATGAAGACAAGAAAAATTGAATCAGGCGGCCCTTCCACAGAAAACTCAGGCGCAAAAAAAGGCGCTGTTCCTTTTGTACCGCTTTTAATACAGGGAATTGCAACAAGTATTGACGCCCTTGCCGTTGGAATCAGTCTGTCGGCCTTTGGCGGCAACATCTTTTCAGATTCCGCAATAATCGGTTGTACAACCTTTACCCTTTCCTTTATCGCAGCCTTTATCGGCAAAAAATCCGGCGACCTTTTAAAAGACAAAGCCCAGCTGCTCGGAGGCATTATCCTTACAGGCATGGGCTTAAAGATTTTTATCGAACACGTATTTTTTGGCGGGTGAGACTGACTCTGAAGAATTATCTTTCTACAATTCTTCCAGTACAAACGGTAACATATAAACCGGCTTGAACATAAGCTGCCCGTCATTACCAACATCCTTCTGAGAAATAAGTAAAGGTCTTGCAATGCGGTTTGAAAATTTTGAACTGAAGGCATCTATTGAGTCATGATTCTTATTTGCAGAAGATTTTACTTCCACCGGAATTATCTTGTTGCCGGTTTGTAAAAGAAAATCAACTTCATAATAATGAGTGCTGCCCTCTTTTTTCCATGTGTGGTAATAAGGTGTGTGGTTAGTAGAAGAAATTATCTGAGCTGCCGTATTTTCATAAAGATATCCCAAATCCGCAGAAAGCTTATCGCTTAAAAGCCTGCTGTAAATATTATCCCCGGTGTCAGGTGAACCTGCAAAAATCATTGTCGTAAAAAGCCCGATATCAGAAAGATATAATTTAAAAGTATCATTATCTTGACTCTGAGAGAGCGTTACATTTGGATCTGTTGTGTTATAGCATGGAATAACTGTTTTTGAATCAATCAAATCAGAAAGCCGTTCAAGATCCTTATTTGTTGTCCTTTTTTGCAGCGCATTGGATATTACATACCGCTTTTTCTGAGTTGCAAGCTGACTTGGAATTGATTTATACATCATACCTATTAAGCCGGAACTATCAATTTTTTTAAAATCATCTATGTATAAATCAATAATTCCTCTTTTTACCTTGTCGATAAAAGAAAAATTTTTCCCGTCTACGTAAGCCTGTACCGCTTGTGGCATTCCGCCTACGGCCATATAAATTCGAAAATCTCTCATAAGAGTGCGGTTTGCTGCATTACCGACTGATGAATTTGATTTATAAAGCTGCCGCAAAAGGTCATACGTGTTGTTACCTGTTGCCCACATAAACTCCTCATAATCCATCGGATAAACTGGGATTTTATGTTCTTCTGAAGGAATTACAATATCTTTTACGTTCTTTTTTATGCTGATAAGAGAACCTGTTTCTATATAATCGTATCTTCCGTCTGCAACAAGATATTTTATAGCCTGGCGTGTCTTTGGATTGAGCTGAATCTCATCAAAAATGATTACCGATTCCCGGGGATAAAGATTAATTCCTGTAATTGTTTGAAGACGTAAAAAGAAAACATCCAGTTTTGTAATATCTTTAAATACATCAAGTAAATCTTCATTAATATTAGCAAAATCAATTTTTATATATGAACGATAATTCTGTTTTGCAAATTCCTCTGCTATTGTAGACTTTCCTACGCGGCGGGCACCTTCCAGCAAAGCTGCATAATCTGGGGCAAAGTTTTCTTTCCAATCCTTCAATAAATCAAATACTTTTCTTCTAAACTTATACATGTTTTTACATTCCTTCGAGTTAATTTTATGTTAAAAGTGTATTTTCTTCAAGTTTTAAAAAGTTAAAAAGTGCAGTTCCTTCAAGTTTTTAAGCCTTTTAAAAGACAAAGCCCAGCTGCTCGGAGGCATTATCCTTACAGGCATGGGCTTAAAGATCTTTATCGAACACGTGTTTTTTGGCGGGTGAGACCTCTGATCGGACCAACGGTCGGGCGGCCCGGGCTACTCGTCCAGTTTATACCAGTAGTAGCTGACGTAGGTGGTTCTGAAATTAGTTGAGTTTGCTGATGCGTTGGTGACATCTTCTAATATACCGCCGGTCTTTTTTTCCCATCTTATTTGATTGTTTGTTCTGTACCAGTTTGAAGTGTCCGTAAATGTGATGGCTGTGAGTTTAGAGCAGCTATAGAAAGCGTAGCAGCTTATAGAAGTCACGGAGCCGGGGATAGTGACAGAAGAAAGTGAAGAGCAGTTATAGAAAGCGTAGCTGCCAATAGAAGTAACAGAGCCGCCGATAGTAACAGATGAAAGAGAAGTGCAGCCTTGGAAAGCGCTGTGGCCAATGGAAGTAACGGAGTCAGGTATAGTGATTGAGGAAAGTAGTTTGCAGCCATAGAAAGCGCTGTCACCGATAGAAGTAACAGAGCCGCCGATAGTGACCGAAGAAAGGGAAGAACAGTCACGGAAAGCTGAGTTACCAATAGTAGTAACAGAGTTAGGAATAGTGACCGAAGAAAGGGATGTGCAGCCATAGAAAGCGTTCCAGTCAATAGAAGTAACGGAGTCAGGTATAGTGACCGAAGAAAGTGATGTGCAGTCATAGAAAGCGCCGCTGCCAATATAAGTAACGAACTCGCCAATAGTGACAGAAGAAAGTGATGTGCAGCCATAGAAAGCCTGGCTGGCAATAGAAGTAACGGAGTCAGGTATAGTGACCGAAGCAAGTGAAGTGCAACGATCGAAAGCGCTGCGTCCAATAGAAGTAACGGAGTCGCCAATAGTGACAGAAGAAAGTGATGTGCAGCCTTGGAAAGCGTAGTCGCTAATAGAAGTAACGGAGTCGCCGATAGTGACAGAAGAAAGGGAAGAACAGAAGCTGAAAGCTGAGTCACCAATAGAAGTAACTGAGTCAGGAATAGTATATGTGGCAGATTGTTTACCTGCCGGGTATGTAATTATAGCAGTTGCATCTTTGTTAAACAGAACTCCGTCTATACTGGAATAGTTTACATTATTTGAATCCACAGTAATCGTTGTTAAACTTGTGCAGACATAGAAAGCGTAGCTCTCAATAGCAGTAACGGAGTCAGGTATAGTAACAGAAGAAAGGGATGTGCAACTATCGAAAGCGGCGATGCCAATAGAAGTAACGGAGTCAGGGATGGTAACAGCAGAAAGTGATGTGCAGCCAGAGAAAGCGACATCGCCGATAGTAGTAACAGAGTCAGGAATAGTGATTCCTGAAAGGTTTGAACAAGATATAAATGTATTATCCGGAATTGATGTAATTCCTGTTGTATTTGATAAGTCAAGATTTACATTGTATGTTGAATTTTTAATCGCATCAGCTATTGCTGTTAAATCACTGTCTGTAAGCTCTCCACTCAGAACGATTGTTGAGTCTTCCGTAAGTGAACTGATCATTGATGCAAAATTATTTAAACTGCAAACCTGGTAATCTAACTGTAAAGAAGTGTTACCGCCATTTATAAAAGTGATACTTAAATCAGCACCGCTATCTGTCAGGCCTGAGTAAACATCATATGTTCCAACAGGTAAACTTGCCGTATACATATTAGTTCCCGATACGGCGGTCATAGGATATTTTTTATCTTCTTTTACAGCCTTTACAAGAAGACCGCTGTCGATAAAGTCATCTCCGTTTACATCTTTTACACTGACGCTTGCTGCAAATGTGTTTACATTTGAAAGTGTGCGTTCAACCGTAACACTGTCACTGGAAGCAAGAAAAACTCCTTCAATAAAGGAGCCGATGCAGACATCCTGACTGTCATAAATGTAAAATCTAAGAATTTTATTTATTCCGCTTGGAACGTCGTCATTTGTGTATGTTACAAAGCCTGCGCCAAGTGTCAGTGCGCTTCCTGTATCAGAGTCAGTTACACTGTCATAAAGGCCTGCCGTTATTTTTGCAACACCCTTATTCTCCGGGTAGTTGAGTTTAACGGAAAGAGATGCCGTAGACCCTGTTACTGCGTGGAGTGGGATTGATACGCTTACAGGTTCGTCTGTGAGTGTTACGCATTTTGTTCCGCTAAAAGCAGGCTCATCTTCTGCATAAGCGTCCATTGTAAAATTCCATGTACCCTTTTGGATTTCAAAACGGGCGGATAAAAGTTCTTCATAAGTGTATTTTTTATCAGTTGCAAAATTATCCCCGGAGCCTGAAGTTCCGCTGATAGTGTAGGTGTAATCAGAGTTTGAGTGTTCTTTAAAAATTGCACGCGCACTGTCGGCTGCAAAACTTACTGTTGCAGTTGCTTTGTTCGATGAGCCCTGTTCAATATTTTTACAGGAAGAAAATACTAAAACTAAAAGTGAAGTTAAAAGCAAAAGTTTATTTTTCATAATTATTCTCCTGATACTGTAATCTGATAAGATGAAGTGGACTGGATTGAGTCTGAAACGGCCGTTACAACAAGTGTATAATAACCAGACGTCATACCTGTTGTGTCGAGTGTAAAGGTGTTTGTTGAACAAGCCTGCTGCTCTGCATTGATGTACCAGGCGTAAGTGTATGTGCCTGCAACAGATGGAGTTGCGGTAAAGGTGTTACCGTCAGCAGTGATTGAAACATCGCCTCCTGCCAGAAGTGTAAGGTCAAAGCCTGTAACTGCCTGCCACTGTGCTGTAAGTGTGATGTCACCTTTTACTTTGTATCCGGCTTGGATTGAAGCGCCGTCAAAAGACCAGCCTTTAAAACTGTAATTTGTCTGTGTCAGATTAGGGAGGTCGGCTGCGGAGAGGACATATCCGTATTTTACGGGCTTGCTTGCAGGAGGTTCCCCGTATGTTGAACTGTAAGAAACTGTGTAAGTGTTTCTGTCGTAGTAGATTTCTATAACTGTTGAGCCGTCGGCCTGGATTGTGGCCTGTGCAAAGGTTTTGGCTGTAAAACCTTCGTAGGTTTTTGCGACCGCAACAGTCTGAGTGCCGGATTTGCCTGTTTTTTCTTCTCTGGCTTCTTCGTCTTCTGTGTAGTCGTCATCTTGAAGGTTTTGCCGAAGGTGTTTTACTGTGTAAGTTGTGCTGGCTGCTTGCCACTGGGCTGTGAGAGTGACGGCACCTTTTACTGTGTAGCCAGCAGAAATTGAAGTGCCGGCAAAAACCCACCCGTTAAAGTTGTATCCAGTTTCGCTTAAAACAGGTAAATCCTCTGCTGTAAGAACGTATCCGTATTTAACGGTCTTTTCTGTAGGGACCTGTCCATATGCTGAACTGTAAGAAATTGTATAAGTGTTTCTGTTGTATTTGATTTCTACAACTGTTGAGCCGTCGGCCTGGATTGTTTTCTGTTCAAAGGTTTGGGCTGTATAGCCTTCGTAGGTTTTTGCGGCGGCAGCTGTCTGAGTGCCGTAAGTGCCTGTTTTTTGCTCTGCGGCTTCTTCGTCCTCTGTGTAGTTGTCATCCTGAAGGTTTTGCAAAAGGTGTTTTACTGTGTATGTTGTATTTACAGCTTCCCACTGTGCATAAAGTGTTAAATCAGTAGAAGAAGTTATGTCAGCTCCATCGTTGTATTCAACCGTGCCCTGCTGGCTTTTTGCCCAGCCTGTAAATTCATGATTTGCGTAAGAAAGACCAAGTTCATCAACCGTCGGAAGGGGTGTGGCCTGATTCTTTTTTATAAAAACCGAACGGGTCGTATCAGTTGTGCCTGAAAAAGCACCCCCGTTTGCATCAAGGACGATTTTTACCTTCGGGTCCTGGCTGCTTGAAGAATCACTGCAGGATACAAAGTTCAATAAGAGGGCAGTACAGAGAGAAAGCGCAAAGGCCCGTGTTATATAAGAAAACCAACTTTTTGAAATAGTCATGGGACACTCCTTTTATTTATAAAATAATATTATATTCATATTAACATATCGATAAGAAAGGTGCATGCTATAGCAATATGTACTGAAACTATAATAGGATATAACACGTAGTTATTTCAATATGTACCGGACCTGCAAAAAAAAATCCAGGCAAAAACTGCCGGACTTGAAGTTTATTTTACCGGAAACTTGGTTTAGTTTTATGTTAAAACAGAAATTTATTGAATTTTGAGGATTTGAGTAATATATTTTAAAAGAGACGGTAATTATGTTAAAAAAGAGATTTAAGAATTCATTTTTTTATTTAACATTATTTTCGACACTTGCTTTACTCAGTGCCTGTGACAACAAAAAAAGTTCAAGACCTCCCCTGCCTCCGCCGGATGCAGTCGAACCGCCGGGTTTTTATGCAACCGCCGGAAATGCCGTAAACTTCAAGCACGAACTTGATTCCTACAAACCAAAAAAGACAAGCTACAACTTTTACTTTACATACAAAATCAACCATTCATGGTGGGACGCCGTTGCAATGGGCGTAGAAGATGCGGTTAACCAGTTTGAAGACCGCGGAATTCAAATCACTTACGATTATCTGGCTCCGGTTAAAGTATCCGCACAGGACCAGGCGGACAGAATCCGCAGGGCCGCTGCCTCAGGCGAATACGATGTTATCGGTGTTGATGTCTGTGATATAAAGATAATTACACCTGTAATCAACGAAATTCTAAAGACCGGACAAAAGGTTATGACCTTCTCAAGTTCGGATTCAAGTAAAGAAGACGGCTGCAACCGGATTGCATACGTCGGCAACACACACAACTATGAAGACGGCTGCATCATGGCAGAAACCTTGTGCAAACGCCTTGACTACAAGGGTGAAATTGCACTTCTTGTCGGTAATGACGGGGCTCCGTGCCACGAACAGCGTGCCCGCGGTGCACAGGATGTAATTTCAAAATATCGTTACATGAAGGTTGTAGAAATCGGATTTGACGAAGACGACATTGATAGTGCCTACTCACTCACACTTGGCTTTATAAAAAAATATCCGCACCTTGCAGGAATCATCGGCTGTGACATGAGCAACCCGGTTGGTGCTGCAAGAGCCGTTATAGATTCAAAAAAAATCGGTGATATTCAAATCGTCGGAATGGACCACGACCAGGAAGCCCTCAGATATCTGCGTGACGGAATCATTTATTCCCTTGGTGTACAGGATTGTTATTCAATCGGGTTTGATACAATGCAGGTCGCAGTAAAAATTGCCGACGGCGTAAAACCGGGAGAAGGCTACCCGGAAAAAACTGAAGAAAGTACAACTATGATATACCAGGCTGATGCATCTCTGATGCTACTTATGCTTTATGGAGAACTTAGTAACGATGCCAACAGAAGATTCAGACGATAGTACTTTAAATAAAATCATCAACAAGCTTTCCAAAGTCCACTATATTGCAGTTTTGGGTGGAATTCTCGTAATTCTTGTGCTTGCAGCTACAACGGTGTGGGTTACAAACAGTGCGGGCAGTGGTACTGCCGCTGCGGTAGGACGTGTAAGTGAATTCTACGTGGAAGAGCTTGCAAACCGCCGTGTTCAATTCATCACTGACGAAATAAACAGAAACTACCACTATATCGGTAACGCTCTCCAGGTAATTACAAAAGACGACTTAAAGGACAAAAAATCCCTCAGAAAATATCTTGGTAAACTTAGAAAACTCTACGGAATCGAAACATTCAGTTTTGTTGACGAGAGCGGAATTGTTTACAATGAGCACAGTACGGTAAGCGGTTTGAGCCGTTATCCGTTTTTGCAGGGCAATCTTGAAAAACCGGTTTTGAGCACAATCAATCTCTACGGTGCCGAAAAGCAGGTAATTCTTGCACTGCCTGTAAACAATATGTCGTTCATGGGCAAAAAACTGAAGGCATGCTTTGTTCAGGTAAATATCGACAGAATGGTTAAATCGATGACCCTGCACACCGAAGGAATGGAAACTTACTGCAATGTTTACTATAAAAATGGCGAATGTTTGACCAACACTGATTTCGGCAACTTTGAAAGCGGAAAGAACTTTCTCGATGTAATGAGCGAATCAAAGCTCGAAGACGGAAAAACCGTTCATAAAATTAAAAACGATTTTGATTTTGGAAAGTCGGGTCACGTAAATATTCAGTATCATGGAATTGATGCTTACGTTTACTATGCCCCGGTCGACAGATCAAACTGGATTCTGACAATTCTGGTTTACAACAATGTAATTTCGCGCCAGATTAATTCAATTACTTCAAGAATTTTGAACCGGAACCGTGTTCAGATTATTATTACTGTACTTTCGCTCATGTTCCTGTTTATAACTTTGATTGCGCTTAACAGACGAAATTCAAAACTTATGATTGAACAGGAAAAAACTGTCGCAGACAGAATTAAAAAAGAATACGACCACCTCAAACAACAGGCGGAAGAGGCTGCAAAAGAACAGCTCGGCATGTTTGAAGCCCTGAGCCGCGATTACAAAAACGTATTCAGGGTTGACCCGGTTAACCGTACTGCAGAAGTTTTAAAGCTTACCGGCTATGTAACAAAGGGACTTTCTGCAACTGCTCCGGAAATTGTTCCGTACGAAGGACTTAAAAACCAGTACATCAAGGATCGTGTATATTCGGAAGATATTGAATACATGCAGCAGTGCATGAATCTGGACAATGTAATCAAAAAGCTTTCGGTTAAAAATGAATATGAATCCAGCTTCCGCGTGCTGGACGAAGGTGAAGTTCACTTTTATCAGTTCAAGTTCATGTTGCTGGAAAACAAAGCGATTATCGCAGGTTTTAAAAATATCGACGACGTGGTTCAGGCGGCAAAAGAGCGCGAAACTCTGATTGCAATGTCAGAAACCGATTTGATGACTGGCCTCTTAAACCGAGGAAGCGGCGAACGCAAGATTACCGAAGCACTCAAGGCAGGTAAGGGCGGTCTGTTCATTCTTCTTGACGTTGATAAGTTTAAATCGATTAACGATAACTACGGTCACGAAACAGGCGATAAGGTAATTATTGCGGTTGGTGACTGCCTTAAACGGGCCTTCCGAGACGGAGACATCGTGTTCCGTCTGGGCGGTGATGAATTCAGTGCGTATGCCCCAAAAGTTCAGACTGAACGGAACGCAAAGAAAATTCTCAGGCGCTTTGAAGAAAATCTCAGCGAAATCGATATTCCGGAACTCGGGGACAGAACAATCTGCGCAAGCGTTGGTGCGACAATTATTCCTGTCGGACAAAAAGAAGACTTCAGCGAAATGTACAAACTCATAGACAGCGGCGTTTACGAAAGCAAGAAGGTCACCGGATTCTGCGTAACTTTCAAATAATTTCAATACTCTTTTATAACATATTATTTTGTCATCTGATTTTTTGCGTGTTATAATTTTGGAAAATGGGGATTGATTTTTTATTTGGCAAAACAGGTTCACGCGACGGTCTTACTCAGGTCTACAACAGGGAAGTTCTGGTTGAATATATAAACTTTCTTGTGTCCGGCGGAGTTCCCTTTACTGTTGCGCTTGTCGATATCGACAATTTTAAATACGTAAATGACAGTTACGGACATCTCACAGGTGACAAAGTTCTCAAGGAATTTGCCGCACGCATCCATCATGTTGTAGGTGACTCAGGTACTGTCGGCCGCTTTGGCGGTGATGAATTTATGGTTGTTTACCCCGACGTTGTTGAATACGATGAAGTCTGGAAAAACTGCAAAAAAATCGGCGACGAACTGAGTTCAAAAGAAATCTCCGTTGTCCCGGGGCTTTTTGTAACCGTAACCCAGGGTGTAGCCAGATTTCCGGAAAATGCAGATAATTACGAAAATCTTATTGATACTGCTGACAAGGCTTTGTACCGCGGCAAAATGAAGGGCCGCAACTGCTTTATCATTTACCTTCCTGAAAAACACGCAAGTATCGTCCTCAAAACTGAACGGGAAAAAACTTTGAGTTCCATGTATCTTCATTCCACTGTGTTCAGGGATCTTGCGCAGACAGAAAAACTGCCGGACGGAATTCAAATGTTATTCAATTTTTTGAGTTCTTATTATATGGTGGACCACATTGCGCTTCAGATTGAAGATTGTTTTGCCTTTGAAAAAACTCACAATCTTGCAAAATTCAAGGAATTTAAACCGCTGGATTTGAATCTGGTAAAAGACTTTTTTTCACTGAACTCGGATTTGTTTTACGTAAATAACCTGGATTCATTAAAAAGTTCCAATCAGCCTGAACTTATGGAAGCTCTTGAAGAACAGCACGTTCATGCATTTTTCTGTACTCCGGTTGATATGGGTGACGGCAGGCGGGCGATTTTAAGATGTGCTGCATGCAGTAAAAGAATCTGGCAGTACGGTGAGATGGATATTTACCTCACCGCAGCCAAAGTTATGGGCCTTCTTGTCAAAGGCGGAAAAAGCCTACAGGGAACCTCGAAAAATTGCAATTTTTCGAGGTAACTTTGAAAATGCGATGTTTTAATTCCTGCTATTATCAGGAATTAAAACTCGTCGGGAACTTCGGAAAATCGCAGAAGGCGAGTTTTTCGAAGTTCCCTACATTAAGCTTTTTACAGTTTCTGCAATTTTTGCGTCCTTGCAGTCCTTAAAGAAGAGCTCTGCAAATTTTTCTCCTGCAAATGCTCCCTTAACAAGGTCCTTGTCCAAAGATGTAAGGATTTCTGTAAACGGCTTGAATGCTGCTTCTCTTACACCGTCAAGAATTTTCTTGTTGCGCTGTTCCGGAACTGCACGTTCGCGAGGGTAACCCTGTCCGCTTGGTTCGCAGAAAAGTTTTTCAAAGATGTATTCGAGGTTTAAGTCACCGCCCCAGCCAAAACCGAGTGCGAATGGAATTGAAATTGCGTTTCCGTCGTTAATCTGTGCAAATGTGTATGCATCGAGCGGTGTTGCAATGTGTCCGCAGATTACGCCCGGAAAACTGTTCAAAGCGAGCATTGCGCCTTCGCCTGTTCCGCAGCCTGTTACAACGTAGTCAGCTGCCTTTGAGTTTAAAAGTGTTGCGGCAAGAATACCGTTCTGAACATATGTCAACTGAGCTTTGTCGTCAGCGCTGTACATACCGTAGTTTACAACTTCAAATCCGTGCCTGTCGGCAACTTTTTTGAGTGCATTAAAAATTACTGCGTTTTTTGCAGCCTGTGAATTTTCGTTAATCAATGCGATTTTCATTTTATGGTCTCCTGTTAATACGCTGTGCGTGTTTTGAAAGAGATTCTATCAGAAAAAAGGAAAGTGGGGTAGGGCAAAAAAAACAGGCGCTTGAGGGCAGAATAATGAAGTGCACTTCATAAAAATGCTCTCAAGCGCCATTTTTTTTAATTACTCAATTAATCGTCGTCATCGTCAGAGAGGTCAGAGCCTGTAAAAGTAAGTGTTTTTGTTACAGTGCCGTCTGTTACAGTAAGAGTGCCGTTACCGTTGTCAGTTACATTGAATGTAATGTCAGTTTCGTCTTCGTCTTCTGCTTCTACAGTAAATTCTGTAAAGTCTACGTTCCATTCACCGTTGCTCAGTTCGTATTCGTCGTCGCCCCATTCAAATTCTGTAAGACCCATAGAATACTTATTTGTTTCGTCATACCATTTACCTACCTGTTTGTACCATGGTTTTGCAGAATCATAAACTGCTCTGAGTTCTTTAAACCATACGCCGGTCGGGTAAGTGTCGTAGTCTGTGCTGTATATAACTTCGTAACCGTAGATTGTGTTGTCCGGAATTTCTGAATAAAGTGAATATTCAATCTGGAGTTCTACAAGTGCATAGAATGATTCAAGGAAACTGTCGTATGTTACATTTACATCATCAATTCCAAAAATCAATTTAATAAAAGCTACTGCCTTATTCGCTTCTGATGCCTGAATTTCTGCCGAGTCGTCTGCGCTGTATGCAATTTTTTTCCCGTTTTCATCTTTGCGGGTCTGTTCAGAAAGCCAGACTTCGTAAGTGTAAGTAGAGCGGTCGTATTTGTCAGAATTGAATGCGAGTGTTGCTTCGTACAGATTTTCGTAAGTCGGTTCTGATTCCAGAGTTTTTATGGCGTTAATCATATTTTTATATGCTTGTTTTACAGATTTTGAATAATAAGAAACCATCTGGTCAATGGTCATCATTTTTTCTTCATCTTCGTTGTAAATTTTTGTGGCAGTAATTGTAATCTGGCTGGAAGCTGCATTTAAAACATAGTTAAATTCAGTTTTGTCAATTGAATCTTTGCCGTCTTCGGTTTTTGCTTCTTTAACTTCGTTATATATTCCCTTTGAAGAAGAATTGAATTTGACGGAAGATGTAACCTTCGTGTCTGCGTCTGTATCATCAATAAACTTGAATTCTGTAATTGCAGGAATTGTAAGGTTTTCTATTACAGTTTTTGTGCTTCCGTTATAGGAAAATGTTGCCGTAAGTGTTGCAGATGCTGCTGTAAAACCGCCGTAAACATAAACTTTGTCACTGTCGTATTTTACAGCGTTTGTATTAGATGAATCATAAGCGACAGTAACTGTTTTTGAAGATACAGCGATTGTCTCTGGCACATCTATTACATTGTATGCTTTTGTGCTGTCGTAATCAAAATTGAATTTTGCAATGGCTGCATCAAGGATTTCTGCGTCTGTAAGTTCATGGCTTTTCTGATAAACACTAACAGTAAAAGTTTTTGTTTCTTTCTGTGTGCCGTAAGTAAGGGTCGCTGTAAGAGTTACGCTGGTGCTTGCAGTTCCTTCTTCTGCTGTAACAGTTCCGTCGCTGGTAATAACAGCAGTGTTTGCAGAAGCCCATGTTACAGAAACATCATCAAAACCTGTAACTTTTGACGGTAAGGTGATAGAAGTTTCGTCCGCAGCTACAACAGTCTGGATTGTAAGTGCTTCTTTTGCGTCAATTAGAGTTGTGTCTTCTGCTTCAGGTTTTTTGTCGTCATTTGAATTACATGAAGCAAAACTAAAAGCGATAAGAGAGATTACAGAAAAAAGAGTAATCAGTTTTTTAAAAGTCATTTTCATAAATAATACCTCCTTAATAGGTTAGCAAAATATTCTTTTAATACTATGGAGCAAAAAAAAATTAAAGCAATGAACATACTGTTTTTTAACGGATTTTTATAAATAAAGCGGTAGCGTAACCTGTATCGTAGCGCCCCGTAGGGGACCGCCCATGAATAAATTTGTGTTTTTGTTTTTGTAAGGAGGCAGTGTTAAAATTAAAGGTAATATTTTGCAAACAGAAGTTTTCTGGAGGATTGAATGAAATACACTTTTGAGAACAGGGCAAAGTTTAACGGAGCTGCCTTTTTCTGGCTTATGGAATGTTATCTTGCTCCGGTTTTGTGTTTTGGGCCTGTATGTATGTTTTCAGGGGCGGCGACTGTGGAAGAATATAAGACTCTGACCGTAGATCCGATTATGGATTTATATGCCCTCGTGGCTTTTGTGCTGCTTCCGATTTTGATGTACAAACTTCTGCGAAGAAAATTTGCCTCTTACGACGGTTCTGAAAAGGCCATAAAATCAACGAATCTTTATTTTAAGAACTGGTACAATGCAAACATCGCCTTTGTCGTGCTTTTTTATGCAGGTTTTGCTGCCCTTACAGTTTTACGCTGCAACCAGATTGGGCTGAACCTTGAACATTTTGAAAATAACGCTGATTCATTTTTTACCTGGCTTTCTGTTTTATGGGGACTTGCTTTTGGAATTGCAATGATCGGATTTGTAATTATGCTTCAGATTATAGACAAATCTTTGTTCTGGTTGCCGCACCGTAAGGAACTGCAGCTTATGTCCTTAAGCTTCAGAACCAATATTGTAATTATTCTTGCCATGGCATCCGTTTTTCTGATTGTTGAACATGTCGTGTCTGTGCCTGCAAATCTTGAATCCGGAACCAGGTATCTGATGGTAAACAAACTTCTTCCGATAGGAATCGTTTTTTCTACGGCAAATTTTTTAAGCACTTTCTTTACCGTCCGCTCCACCGATGTGGGAATAAATGCCGTTAAGGAACATACCCTTGAACTTGCAAAAAAGAATTATTCGGTAGAGCCGCTGCGCGTTGAATGCCGCTGTGAGATAGGTGAGCTTGTAAACAACATCAACACTTTCCGTGATGCAACAAAAAGTATTCTTTTGGAAATGGCTGATTCTGCCGGTGCTACAACACGCACCGCCGGTGAATTAAAGGAAAATCTTGATTCTGCAAGCCGTGGCGTAGATGAGATTTCTGCAAGCATAGAAGTTGTCCGCCAGGAAATGAACAATCAGTCTGCCGGCGTGGAAGAATCCAATGCTTCGGTAAACCAGATTGTAAGCCGCATAAAGGAAT
>JAEENG010000143.1 GCA_016283615.1 Treponema sp. | reverse complement strand
AGCATTTCTTTTTTGCTGTCAAGCGCAAGAAGGTACTGATTCATTTTGGCGAGGGAACTTAAATCCTTTAAGGTGTCAGCATATTGAATTGTCTGGACCCGTTCTCTGGCAATAAGTTCGAGAGTATCCTTGATTTTTGTCTCTTCAGAAACAGCCTTACCGAGCTCTGCCTCAGCCTTCCGCTTAAGCATTTCTCGATAATCAAGGGCCTTTTGCATTGAAAAAACAAATTTTTTCATCCGGTTTTAGAGCAGCCTTTTAAAGATTTGATGTCTGCGGACTTACACCGCCCAGAAGATTGATTGCCTTTGCCGCGTCCGCCATTGCGTTTTCCGTTCCGGCTTCTGTTGAATCATCAGCTGACTGCGCATTTTCTGTTGCAACATCGTCCATTTTATTTTCGCGGATAATTTCTACGGTAGACTTTGTTTTGATTGCTGTTTCTTCTTCGCTCTCTTCTTCAGGAATTTCAATTCCGCTGACTGCAGAAAGAATCTTGAGTGTGTTTTCCAGAGTACAATGGTCTGTTTCTTTCTGGGTCAAAAGGGCTTCGATTGCGGCGTGCTTTTCAATTGCTTCGTCTATTTCGGCATTTGAACCTTTTTCGTACATTCCGAGAGTAATTGAATCTTTATTTTCTTCGTACAATGCAATGAGGCGGCTTACCTTATCAACTGCTTCCTGAGTTTTTGGGCCTGTAACGCGGTGCCACAAACGGCTGATGCTTGCCATAATATCGATTGCAGGATAATGACGTTCCTGGGCAAGTTTACGGCTCAAAACAATGTGTCCGTCCAGAGTACCGCGTACCTTGTCCGAAACAGGTTCATTCAAATCATCACCGTCCACGAGAACTGTGTAGAATGCGGTAATACTTCCTTTTGAATTTGTACCGCTTCTTTCAAGAAGTTTTGGAAGCATATCCCAAACGCTTGCCGGATAACCGCTCTGTGTAGGAGGTTCTCCGGTTGCAGTTCCGATTTCGCGCTGAGCGTGACAGAAACGTGTAACGCTGTCCATCATGAGCATTACGTCTTTGCCCTGGTCACGGAAGTATTCGGCGATTGCTGTGGTAGTATAAGCGGCACGCATACGGCAGATTGAACTCTGGTCGCCTGTCGCAACAACTACAACTGAGCGCTTCATTCCTTCTTCGCCGAGGTCGCGGTTGATAAAATCCATAACTTCGCGACCACGTTCACCAATCAGACCGATTACGTTGATGTCGGCATTTGTGTTGCGGGCAATCATGGACATGAGGGTTGACTTACCGACGCCGGAACCTGCAAAAATACCGAGTCGCTGACCTTTACCGCAGGCAAGAAGTGCGTCAATTGCACGTACGCCAGTTACAATTCGTCTGTCGATTTCTTTTCTTGTATATGGATCCGGTGCCGAAGCGAGAATCGGATAATAACCTGTGTTTTCGAGGGGACCTTTGTTGTCGTAAGGGCGTCCGAGAGCGTCGATTACACGGCCGAGCATTTTATTTCCAACCGGAACCTGCAAAACCTTCCCCGAAGCAACAACTTCGCAGCCAGCCTGGATTCCCTTGGTTTCGCCGTAGGCCATGAGGCGCACTGTCTTGTCAGAAAAACCGACAACTTCTGCGATAATATCCTGTCCGTCAGAGTTTTTTACAGTGCACATTTCGCCGATTTTTGAATAAGGCCCGTTGCATTCAATCATCAAACCTTTTACGGCAGTTACGGAACCTGTATACAAAATGGTTTCTGTTTCTTTTACTGTGTTAATGTATTTTTCAAAAAAATCTTCCATAGCCCCCACCCTCAAAAAATTTATCAGTTTGCAGTCAGGCTATCGTTTTTTTGCATCGTCTTAACAGGAGAAATTTCGAGAATTTTTGTTTCGAGTTCAGTGAGCTGACTGGAAATACGGGCATCGATTGCACCAAAGTCGGTTTCTACGATACATCCGCCCTTTTCTACAGAGCTGTCTTCGATTACTGTAATTCCCTTTATGTTTTCTACCTGCTGAATAAAATCAGAAATATGTTCCGTGGTAAGTTTAACGTCTTCCAGATTAACACGCAGAGTAACGTCACCGCGGCCCTTAACCTTTTTGAGCGCCTGGAGAACATTTGCCATAACAACCTGCTTCTGGTTTTCGCTCATAATTTTAACAACCTTGCGGCTCATCAAAAGTACAAGTTCAACAATCTGCTGTTCTGTTTCGTTGAGGATTTCTTCGCGGCGGTTCATTACGCCTTCAAGAATTTTATGGCTTCTGTCAATAAGTCGTGTTACTTCTTCTTTGCCTGTATCAAAGCCCGTTTCCTGACCGTTTTTATAACCTTCGTCGTAAGCATTCTTTTTAATGTCTTCTTTTTCGGCTTCGGCTTTTTCGCGGATAATTGCGGCTTCTTCCTGGGCTTTTTTAATTATTTCCTGAGCCTTCTGTTCTGCATCGTTTTTGATAACCTGAGCTTCGTCACTCTGTCTCTTAACTTCTGCAAAGGCAGCTTCTTTTGCTTTGTTTACGATTTCATCAGCGGAAGCCTGGGCTTCTTCGAGCATCTGCTGTTTCTGTTCTTCCCAGCGTGCTTTGTATTCGTCGGCTTCGCGCTGCAAATCTTCTATTGTTGGACCTGTGTATTCTGGAACTTCTTCGACTTCAACTTCTTCTTCCGGCACAACAAAATTATGAACAAGGCCAAGTTTGAATTCGCCTTCTTTCTTTTTGAGTTCTCCAGGTTGAAATAAATTTTTTGCCATTTATAGTTCCTCTTTTTTTTATTACACAACAAGTTCGTCTTCGCCACTGCGGGCAATAACGATTTCTCCGGCGTCTTCGAGACGGCGGATTGTAGATACGATTTTCTGCTGGGCTTCTTCAACGTCCTTGAGGCGGACAGGTCCCATGAATTCCATATCTTCCTTAAGCATACTTGCGGCACGCTTTGACATGTTTCGGAAAATCTTGTCCTGAACTTCCGTATCGACAGACTTGAGGGCCTTTGCAAGTTCCTGGGTATCGACTTCGCGGAGTACCTTCTGGATAGCACGGTCGTCGAGCATAACGATATCTTCGAATACGAACATTCGCTTTTTGATCTCTTCTGCCAGGTCCGGATCGTCTTCTTCGAGAGATTCGATAATTGACTTTTCTGAAGAACGGTCAACAAGGTTGAGGATTTCAACGATGGATTCAACACCACCGGCAGCTGTATAGTCTTCTGAAGACAGAGTAGAAAGTTTCTTTTCAAGAACGCGTTCAACTTCACGCAAAACGTCTGGAGAAGTACGGTCCATTGTTGCAAGACGCTTTGAAACTTCAGGCTGAATTTCCGGAGGAAGGTTCTGAAGGATAACAGCGGCCTTTCCAGGTTCAAGATAAGCCAGAATCAAAGCGATTGTCTGAGGATATTCCTGCTGGATAAAGTTTAAAAGGTGAGCCGGGTCTGTACGGCGGATAAAGTCGAACGGACGAACCTGCAGACTTGAAGTAAGACGGTTGATAATATCGATTGCCTTCTGCGAACCGAGGGATTTTTCCAGAAGTTCGCGGGCGTAATCGATACCACCGGTAGAAATAAAGTTCTGTGCATTCATCAGTTCCTGGAATTCTTCCAGAACCTGATCCTTAAAGTCTGCGTCTACGGTTTCGAGACGTGCGATTTCAAATGTTAAGGTTTCTACTTCATCTTCGCGAAGATGCTTCATGATTTCTGAAGAAACATCACTACCGAGAGAAACAAGAAAGATTGCGGCTTTTTGACGGCCGGTTAAACTCTTATAATCTTTTGCGCCGCCCTTTTTACTTCCTGCAGGTTTTAAGCTGCCAGGTTTTGCGGCCGGCTTTGGAGCCGAGGCTTTTTCATCTGCCATCTGCCTATTCCTCCATCAACCATGTGCGGATGAGCATTGCAACATCTTCCGGGTGTTCCTTTGCCATTGCAATTGCGTTTTCCTGAAGTTCCGCACGCTTGCGCTCTTCGACAGACATGGTAACTTCCATGCCATCCTGTTTT
>JAEENG010000142.1 GCA_016283615.1 Treponema sp. | reverse complement strand
GGCAGTTCTTATGAAAAAGCAGAGGTACTGAAAGAAATCATGTCACTGATAATTCCACACGCCTTTGAAATGTTTGATTGCAAGCAGCTTGCTACAAAGATTCCTATTTATGCAATTGAAAGAGCCGTTGCCGCACAAGCCTTTGGTTTTGAAAAAACAGATAAACTGCTTGTCGCAAAAGATGGTGTCACCTTTAACGGCTACTGGATTTATAAATAAATAAGGAGAATTTAAAAAATGGAATTCAGGAAAATTTTTGACATAATCCCCGAGCAGTTTGATAAGTTTCGCCCACGCTACAGTACATTGGCTTCGGCAAAAGAGTATGCCGGGGATTGCGTTGTTATTAGAAAATAATGAGAACCCTTGTAAGGACGGTTGAAATTGAAGGAAACAAAGATTATTGCAAAGGACAGCACATATCAGAAGTTTGAGGTTCTAAAAACAAACAGAAACAAACGGTATAAATACAATGAGTTTCTGGTAGAAGGAGTGCGCAGCTTGAAGGAGGCTGTTACCAACAAATGGAACATCAAATCTTTTATATACGACAAGAATAATCTTTCTGACTGGGCAAAGGACACAATCAGCAGTGTAAAAACTAAAGAAAACTTTGTGCTTACCCCAGAGTTGATGAAGGATTTAAGTGGAAAAGAAGATACCTCTGAGCTGATGGCAATAATTGAAATGCGCGAAGATAAGCTGGAAAATGTTACTCTTTCAAAAGCGCCTTTTATTGTTCTTTTTGACCGTCCTTCAAATAAGGGCAACCTTGGTACAATAATCCGTTCTTGCGATTCTCTTGGAGCGGACATGCTGATTATTACAGGCCATGCAGTAGATCTTTATGATCCAGATGTTGTTGTTTCTGCAATGGGGTCTTTTTTCAACATGCCTGTAATCCGAATTGAAGATAATAATGATTTGTATGCTTATATAGACAAGCTTCGGGAAAAATATCCGGACCTTATTGTTGCAGGCTCGACGGCACACAAAGAAAAATCGATTGAGGAAATTGATTTTACCCGTCCACTTGTCCTGATGATTGGAAACGAAACCATGGGCTTAAACAAAGCCTTTAAGGAATACTGCGATGTTCTTTGTACAATTCCAATGGATGAAAAATCCTATGCAACTTCCTTTAATGTAGGTTGTGCTGCATCAATTATGATGTACGAGGTTACAAGGCAGCGCAGGGAATAATTGACGGCCTTTATTATTTCTGGCGGAACTCGGCTGTTAAAACTTAAGAGTACCGACAACCGTGGTTTCATCGTCATCATCGAGGGAATCGCGGTTGTTTTTGTTTCTTGGGCTCTGACGGTCGATTTCTTCGGCATAGGCAACCTTTTCTGCACGACTCAAAAGACCTCCGCGTTTTTTAGGCTTTTCACTGTACGAAACAGATGAAGCAGTAGTTTTCTTTGCAGCTTTTACCTTTGGAGAGGTAAGGAAGGCAAAAAGGCTTCCGCACAAGCCGCCGGCAATGCAGATAATCAGTCTGACAGCACCAATGCCGCTGGTTATAGAAAAATATACAAAGAAGATGATTGTCGCCAAAAAGGTGATTGGAACAGTCTTATTAGAAAAAGACATAAAAGCCGTCAGAAAAATCATCATACACACAACAGGAACAGGACCAGTCAGACTTTCTACACAGAAACAGGCATTCAAAACCCCGGAAAAAAGCGCTGCTACAAAAATCATAATTCCAATAATTACAGAACCATAACGTTCTTCCATTGCAGGTCCCAGCAGCAGAACTATAAGGATATAAGTGATAAAGTTGTTAACCTCACCAGAACCAAAAATATAAAGCAGGAGCCTAAGATAAGAAACCGGCTGTTTTAAAATGAAAGGCAGAGCCCCGGCCTGAGTTGTCGGAGAAGCAAGAATCTTTCCCAGAGCACCATTTTTGATTACAAAGGTATTTAATAGGAAGAGAAGTGCACAAATAATCACAAAAGACAATGTAACCGGTGCATCATACGAAAATTTCAGATTAAATTTAAACTTTTTCTTAGCCATAGGATTATTATAACACAGATAAGCATAATCCGGTAGTTTCGACAGGCTCACCCACCGGATTTTTTTATGGATTATCAGCCATTTTTATGTTATATTATACGTATGAGCGATTACAGCAATCAGATATCACAGGCTGGCAGTGGAGTTGCAGAAGATGCTTCTATCATGATGCCACCGGAACGCAAAGTAGTCTTCTATAATGATGACTTTACGACAATGGAATTTGTCGTAGACGTTCTTGTATCTATTTTTAACAAGTCTCATAGCGAAGCAGAAGAATTGATGCAGACAGTGCATCAGGAAGGTTCTTCTGTTGTTGGCGTTTATACTTACGATATTGCTGTCTCACGCACTAACCTTACTTTACAGGCAGCACGAAAAAACGGATTTCCGTTAAGGGTAGAAGTTGAGTAATCAGGAAAAACCTCAGGGCAACATAAAGCAGATGAAGGTGAGTACTATGCTCAGCCGCATTCTGTCAGAATCACTTTTAGTTGCAAAAGATTTTCATCACGAATTTTTCACCCCGGAGCATGTGCTTGCCACTGCCATAAGAGATGAATTTGTTGAACAGCTGCTTGCAAACAGTGGCAGTGACATAAAGGAACTCAAGGCCGAAGTAAGCAATTATCTTACAACTAAACTTCCAGTTATTTCAGAAGACGCTAATCCAGAAATCATAAAAGCACCTGTTGAGTCTGCAGGTTTTCAGTCAATGATGAACCGCGCCGTTTTCCACTGTATTTCGTGCGATTCAGATATGATTGATATTACAGACATTCTTTTGAGCATGTATGATGAAAGTAAGAACTACAGTTCATACTTTCTGAAAATCAGTGGTGTTGAACGTCTTAAGCTGCTCGAAAACATAACAAAGGTGCGCCCTCCAAAACGCGGCGGAATACAACAGCCACAGGGACAGCCGGGACCGGAAGGTATCGGTTCAAACAATACCGGCGGACTCAAGCGTTTTGCCATTAACATGACAGAGCTTGCCTCTAAAGGCGCTTATGATGTTCTTGTTGGCCGTGAAAAAGAAATTGAGCGGACAATTCAGGTTCTGTGCCGTAGAACTAAAAATAACCCGCTGCATGTCGGCGATGCCGGTGTTGGTAAAACTGCAATCACACAGGGACTCGCTCAGCGTATTGTGAACGGTCAGGTTCCAGATCTTCTTAAAGGCTACACAATTTACTCGCTCGATATTGGACTTCTGCTTGCAGGTTCAAAGTTCCGTGGAGATTTTGAAGAGAGACTTCACTCTGTAATTGACGAGCTTAAAGAAAAGAAAAAATCTATCTTATTTATAGATGAAATTCATATGATTATGGGAGCCGGTTCAAACGGTTCTACCCAGGTTGATGCTGCAAATCTGTTAAAGCCGGTTCTTTCTTCAGGAGAAGTAAAGTTCATAGGTTCAACAACCTTTGAAGAATACTCAAAGAATTTTGAAAAAGACCGCGCCCTTGCACGCCGCTTCCAGAAAATTGATATTATTGAACCTACTCCTCAGGAAACCGTTCAGATTATCAAAGGGCTTATTCCAAAATATGAAAAGCATCACAATGCCGTTTATTCAGACGGAGCGGTTGAAGAGGCTGTAAAGCTTTCGGTTCAGTTTTTACCAGAACGCCGCCTGCCGGATAAGGCAATTGATATTATTGATGAAGCCGGCTCATACCAGCACATCCTGAAGTCCGGCGGATTTACCGGCTGGCCTTCCGCGCGCGCATCTGGCGCCTCCGGCGCCAGCACCGCCGTCTCACACCCCGGTCTCATCGCCACCGCGACCACACCGGCCCGTGTCACAACCGACGTCATCCGCCGCGTTACCTCACGCATCGCCAAGGTCCCGCTGGAAGCTCTCCGCGGCGAAGAAAAAGATGCGCTGCGCTCAATAGAAGCCTCGCTCTCGCAAAGTATCTTCGGACAGGACACTGCCGTTACCACTTTGGGCAAGGCCGTTAAGCGCGCCCGTGCCGGTTTCCGCGCCCCAGAAAAGCCGGAAGCCTGTTACCTTTTCGTGGGCCCTACCGGCTGTGGAAAAACAGAACTCGCACGAACTCTTGCTAATATTCTCAAAGAGCCGCTGCTCCGCTACGACATGAGTGAGTATCAGGAAAAGCATACAGTCAGCCGCCTCGTTGGTTCTCCACCGGGATACGTTGGCTTTGAAGAAGGCGGTCAGCTTGTAAAAGACGTTCGCAAGAATCCACGTGCCGTAATTCTTTTTGACGAAATTGAAAAAGCAAACGAAGACATATATAACGTTCTCCTTCAGGTAATGGACTACGGTCAGCTTACAGACAATCAGGGACGCAAGGCAGACTTCCGTTCCTGCATTATCATCATGACAAGTAATGCCGGTGCCCGCGACATTGAAAAAGGCAGCATTGGTTTTGGCGATGACACACCGTCTAATATCGAAGCCTCTCTCAAAGATGCCGTAAGCCGCGAGTTCCCTCCGGAATTCCGTAACCGTCTGGACGCCGTTATTCCGTTTAATTATCTTGATATTGAAGTTGCAAAGCAGGTTTGCCGCAAGGAGATTGACCGTCTTTCTCAGCGCATGAAAGAAAAGAAAGTTCATCTTACTGTTACAGACCATGCAGTTGAATACATTACAGAACTCGGCTATTCAAGAGAATTT
The DNA here is from genome assembly GCA_016283615.1 of Treponema sp. Taxonomy (GTDB): domain Bacteria; phylum Spirochaetota; class Spirochaetia; order Treponematales; family Treponemataceae; genus Treponema_D. The sequence continues at coordinate 2,171 of JAEENG010000142.1, read as the reverse complement.
GGTGCACGTAATATTGCCCGCACTGTTGAAGAAGAAATTGCAAATAATCTTGTTGATGAAGTTCTTTTCGGAAAACTCGAAAAGGGCGGAGCCGTTACAGTAGATTACAAGAATTCAACAAAATTAAAAAACGGACTAACCTTCACTTATGGACAAAAAAACAGCTAGGCTCATAAAATGGGTTCTCTTGATTTCTTCATTCACGGCAATCCTCATTTTTACAATAATCTTTTATGCTGTTTTTCTTTCCTCTCGTGCACGAATCCAGAATCAAAATGAATACAACATTGCAGATAACTGTCTTTATCATGTAATCATTACCGGCACTTACGAAAATCAGAGCTTTCTTTCAGAAGTTTATCAGGGTGCTTCAAAGCTTGCCCCTTCCTATAAAACCATTGTAGATCTTCACGTTCCAAAGTCACAGGCAGATACAGAGTCACTACAAAGTCTTATGGACTACTGTTCCTTTATGAACGCAGACGGCATAATCGTCTTTATTGATTCTCCGGACGACACACCGCAGATTCTTACCCGCTCAGACGCTCCGGCAATTCCGCTCATTACAACCGGCCAGTTCTCCCCTAACCTTCAGCAGATTTCCTACATCGGAATCAACAACTGGCAGCTGGGTAAAAAGATTGCGGACGAAGCCCAGTCACTTTTACCGGATGGCGGAAACATTTTTATTCTGGATGATCCTGAGAGCATGAGTTCAAGCAATCTCATCAATAGTATTCAGGCAGCGCTTCAGGACAATCAGACAATCACAACAATAGCAATCGAAAACATTGACCGCACTTTTAAACTGGAAGGTCAGAATAATATTTTCATAGCTCTTACAGAAGATGAAACTATCAGTTCCGCTCAGATTCTTTCAGAAGGCTTTAACATGGACAGCTACAAGCTCATCGGCTTTGGTGGAAACGAAGTGTGTCAGCTTTATCTTCAGAAGGGCTGGATAAAAAAGCTTGTTTCCCTCGATACAGAAAAAATCGGTGAAACTGCAATTCGGGAATTGTTTGAATACCGCACAAAGGGTTACGCAAACTCTTATATTACAGCAGATGTGATTATCACTAATTCACCACGGTGAGGCAAAGATGAAGTTCAATCCTATCAACTACATCAGAAATAAAAGTCTCCGCTGGCGAATCATGATGTGTATTGGAATTGCAATTCTTATGCTCGTTGCAAGCCTTCTTACAACAATGCGACTTTCCCTTTATTCAATGAGCAACCTTGGCGATTCCTACAAATCAAACTCTGAGCTTACACATTTTTCTCAGGCCGTAACAACAACAGAAAAGGCAATGGAAGATTATGTAAATTACCGCACCTTTGAAAGTATTGATGCCTATTATAATGCGCGTACAAAAATAGAAGATTACTTTGAAAAGTTTCAGGAGCTTCCTTCAAAGAATGACGTTGCCCATAAAGAGTATATCGTTCATCAGCTTACAGAAGCCTTTCTCTACTATAGTAACCTTGCAATTTCTGCCCGTCGAGCAAATAACGAAGATGAGATTCAGATAAATTATGCTTATGCAATGGACAGCTACAACTATCTGATTTCGCAGGTTCTTGAATTAAACCATCTTCGCCTTCAACAGAACGCCGAACGCTATGATGCAAACCAGTCTAAAATCGTAATCTCAAATACTCTTGGTATTGTATTCTTCCTTGTTTTTTCTGTGATGATTTTCTTTGTGCTCTACATCACAATCACTTCCATCATGGAACCTCTGGTTGAGATTTCTGAAGTTGCTCATAAGGTTGCCCGCCGTAACTTTGATGTTCCTCTTTTCAACCGCACTACAACTGATGAAATCGGAACCATCTGTACTGCCTTCGACCGAATGATTATCTCTATCCGCGAATACATCGACACCATCTGGGAAAAGGCCCGCACCGAGGCAGAGCTGAAGGAAAAGGAAATTGAAATGCAGGCTCTTTACACCGATGCTCAGCTGCGTGCCCTTCAGAATCAGGTTAATCCGCACTTCCTTTTTAATACCCTTAACACAGGTGCCCAGCTTGCCATGATGGAAAACGCTGATAAAACCTGTTACTTTATTGAACAGGTTGCAGATTTTTTCCGTTACAATATCCAGCAGCAGGAACGACTTGTTTCAATTGACGAAGAGCTTGGTTTAGTAGATAATTTCGTA
>JAEENG010000141.1 GCA_016283615.1 Treponema sp. | reverse complement strand
CACAACGAAAAACCGGAACAAAACGAACTTCACGTACAAAACGCCGCTCTTCGAAAAAGCCTAAGGTTTATATTCCGGCTTATAAGGCTATTATTTTCTGCTGCACAATTATTACAATCTGTATGGGGCTGCTGCTTTTTACAACTCTCAGCGAATCTAACAAAAAACTTCCTGATGCTGTAATTGAAAGATATAAAGAAGAAATTATTGATTCTAAAAAACAGAAGGAAGAGTCTAAGACTGAACCGAAAGCAGAAACAAAACAGAAATCTGAAGCTCCCAAAAAGACAGAGCCTGCAAAAAAGACGGAAGCTCCTAAAACTTCTGATTCGGCAAAAAAAACAGAAACTCCAAAAACAGATAAATCTGTAAAAATAGAAACTCCTCAGGTAAAAGAAAAACCTGCAGAACAGGATGCCAGGAGCATTCAGAAACCTCAGAGCGAGCAGACCGTTCCCGCCCCAGCCCCAGTTACCTCATCATCAAAATCAAAATACAACTTCCCTGCCGCAAAAAACAATGCACAGCTCATTTTTGTATTTGACGATGGCGGACAGAATCTTTCACATCTTGCACCGTTCTTAAAACTGCCCTTCCCTATAACAGTTGCGGTTTTGCCTCAGCTGGCCTACTCTAAAGAATCGGCGAGTCAGGTTCGTAAGGCGGGTTTTGAAGTAATGCTCCATCAGCCAATGCAGGCAGTAAACGCTTCGGTAAATCCGGGGCCAGGTGCCATTAAGCCGGACATGAGCGAGGGCGAAATCAAAAGTATTTTGTTCCAGAACATCACAGAAATCGGACCGATTGCCGGAATGAATAATCATGAAGGTTCGGCAATTACTGCCGATGCAGAGAAGATGGCTACGGTGATGCAGTTCTGTTCACAGGAAGGCATTTACTTCCTCGACAGCCGCACCAATGTTGAAACGAAGGTGCCGTATGTTGCGGGCGAACTCGGCTATTCTTACTACGAGCGCAACATCTTCCTTGATAATGAAAAGACAAACGAGAACGCTCTTAAGGAGCTTAAAAAAGGCCTTGACCTTGCAAATAAAAATGGAAGCGTTATAATGATAGGCCATATCTGGAGTGCAGATTTTCTGCCGGCCTTTTTGCAGGACGTGTACCCCGAACTCAAAGAAAAGGGATACACCTTCAGTACAGTAAGCAAAAGCCGCGCAAAACGCGGTGGTTGAGCCTGTCGAAACCACCATCATGGAGACCTCGATGAAAGTATTAGGTATTGAAAGCAGCTGTGATGAAACAGCCTGCGCAATTGTAGAAGACGGAAAGACTATTCTCAGCAATGTTGTTGCAACTCAGATTCCATTCCATCAGATTTATAAGGGTGTTGTACCGGAAATCGCAAGCCGCAAGCACGCCGAATGGATTTTGCCGGTTGTACGCCAGGCACTTACAGAAGCAAACATGACTCTGGACGATGTAGACGCAATTGCCGCAACTAACCGTCCTGGTCTTATGGGATCCCTTCTCGTTGGATTTACTTTTGGAAAAACTCTTGCCTGGGCTACACAAAAGCCTTTTATCGCAATTAACCATATGCTCGGACACTTGTACGCCGCTCAGCTTCAGACCGAAGTTGAATATCCATTCCTTGGACTTCTTGTCAGCGGCGGACACTCAATTATCTGTAAAGTAAATGGTTTTGATGATCTTGAGATTTTAGGAACTACTGTAGATGACTCTGTTGGCGAAGCCTTTGATAAGGTTGCTAAGTTCTATGGACTTGGTTACCCTGGAGGAGTTATCATTGATAATCTTGCAAAACAGGGAGATCCAAAAGCTGCCCGCTTCCCGGTTCCAAAGCTTGATGAAAAAGACCACCGCTACGACGTTTCTTTCAGCGGTTTGAAAACTGCCGTAATTCACCAGTGTGATATGTTCTGGCAGCCAGGCTACGAGCACAGCACAGAAAACATGTGTGCCGCCTTCCAGGAAACTGCAATCAAAACTCTGGTTGGAAAACTTCTGAAAGCCGCCGACGATACCGGCCTCAAAACAGTTGTCTGCGGCGGCGGAGTCGCAGCTAATTCCCGCCTCCGTGCAATGCTCGCTGAGCGCACCGACATCAACTGCATCTTCCCGCCACTCAAACTCTGCGGCGAC
>JAEENG010000140.1 GCA_016283615.1 Treponema sp. | reverse complement strand
GGTTCACCCATAAAGTGGAATACAACCTGATCTTCCGGGAAGTCAAAGTAAAAGTAAACTTCCATGCGGCGTTCATGAGTGTGAGCCGGCATTGTGTTCCATACAGAACCTGTTTCAAGATGAGTCATACCCATAGAAAGCTGACATGTTTCAAGAATATCCGGGTGGATGTACTGGTTGATAGTGCGGTCATTACTTTCTGCCGCAGAACCCATGTGAATGTGGTTAGCCTGTTCATAAGTAATGATGCGGCTTGGATATGAGCAGTGAGCAGGTGTTGAATTCATATAGAATTTTGCAGGATTTTTCTTGTCCTTGCTTTCCAGAGTAACATCTTTTGTTCCGGCTCCAAGATAGAGAGCATCATAGTGGTTAACTTCGTATTTTTTACCGTCAGCAACAACAATACCGTCACCACCAATGTTAATCATACCAAGTTCACGGCGCTGAAGGAAAAAGTCTACACCAAAATCTTTCATGGCGTCGATGTTTTTATCAAGTTTTACAGCCTTATCTACAGGCATTGCACCCATTGTTACGATACGGTCAATGTGGCTGTAAACTGCAGAAACATCATTTTTAATAAAAATGTTCTGTACAAGGAACTCTTTGCGCATTTCTTCAGTAGTCATGCGTTTAAACGGCTCTTTACCGGTTGAATAGCGAATATCCATTATATATACCTCCTATAAAGCCATGGCGGCAGCCACGCGCCAGGACGGCGCGAATTGCAATTGCAGGCTTTAGAATGCAATTGCCCATGATAAAAATTACCAGGGATGTAATTTTTATCATGCCTCTTAATTATTGAATTGAATTGAATTAGTCTTCTTTGAATGCGTCAGCAACACCCTGGCCAAAGGCTTTTGCAGTGTCACCGATTTTTTTGCCGACAGTTCCGATTTCTTTGCCGGCTTTTTTTGCTGCATCTCCGATTTCTTTGCCGGTATCAGCAGCTTCTTTTCCGGCTTGTTTAGCAGAAGCAGCCGCATCTTTACCTGCTTTTACAGTGCTGTTTACAGATTCTTCTACAACTTCTTCCGGAGTCGGCTCGTCAGCCTTTCCATTTGCAAATACTGTTGCAGATACCAAACTAAAAATGACCAATAAAGATAAAATGTGCTTTTTCATACTTATACTATATCGCGAAGTTTTGAATTATTCTACACTGGTTGCCTGGATAAATGTTCTCATCAAGCCTTCGCTGTCGGTTGTGATTTTAAACGGACCGGTTACCGTTATTGGAGTTTCCTGGGCAGGAACTGCTTCTCCAAAATCCCAGACAAATTCCATGCCCTGCTGGCAGCAGGCAAGTGCGTCGCGGATAATTACTGCGTTTGTCATATTTCCTTTGTTGTCAGGAAGACGGTAATAATCGCCTGAGATTCTGATGATTTTGTCAGCGTATACTTCGGGCTGCATCATCATGTCAAAAACCTGGGCATAAACCATATTTGCGTTCATCACGCTGATGTCAAAATCCACGCCTTCGGTAGCTGTCATGGCTTTTTGTTTTTCCTCGGCTTCTTTATCAATTGCCTCGAGTGCAATCTGTGTCTGTTCGTCGATAAATGAATCTGTTAAAGGTTCTGCCTGCTGCGGAGAATCTTTTTTGGTACAACCGGTCAAAGCGGCCGCGATTGTAAGGGCGAGCGCAGCGAGAACGGCCGCGAAAGCAGGCCGGTCGGAGGCAGGCGTTGCCCCGGGCAACGCCCCGGGCAGCGCCCTAGCCGTAGCCCTGAAAAGCGCGAAAGCCGCCCGATTATTAAAAATCATGCAAACCTCCCTGCAATGCAAAATCCGATAAATGCAATAAGATCTGCCGCTACAATTGTTGAACCTACAGGAGTGCCCGCAAGCACAGAAATTATGAGGCCGGCCAGAGCGCAGACTACCGACACGATGGCCGAGCAGATTGTTACTGATTTAAAACTCTTGTATACGCGCATTGCAGACAGTGCCGGAAAGATTACGAGGGCGCTGATTAAAAGTGAGCCTACGAGGTTCATTGCGAGCACGATGATTATTGCAATGATGATGGCGATTACAAGATTGTAAATTGAAGCGTGGGTTCCGATGGCCTGTGCAAAGTCCTGGTCAAAGGTTACTGCAAAGATTTTGTTGTAAAAAACAAAGAATGCGAGGATTACACAAATCGAAAGTACGGCGCACAAAATTACCTGGCTGCGTGTCAGAGTTAAAATCGATGTTGAACCGAACAGTGTTGTGCAGACATCGCCCGAAACATTTGCCGAGGTCGAAAAAACGTTCATCAAAAGATAACCGAGGGCAAGTGAGGCAACGCTTATCATTGCAACTGCCGCATCTCCCTGGATTTTTGTGTTTTTTCCTGTGCGCAAAAGCATGATGGCCGCAATTACTGTCACCGGCAGAACTATGTACATATTGTTTGTAATTCCGGTAACTGCTGCAACTGCCATGGCGCCGAATGCCACATGGCTCAAACCGTCACCGATAAAAGAAAAACGTTTAAGCACGAGCGTTACGCCGAGGAGCGACGAACACAGGGCAATCAGGATGCCGACGATAAATGCGTATCTGACAAAACTGAAACTAAAGTACTGAATTAATTGGTTTAACATACATTTTCCTTATCTGACCGGCGCAATCCGGACAATTTGTATAATGAACGAACTGGTCACGTGTGCCATAAAAAAGGTCCTGTCCGATGTGGAGTACGTGTGTGGCATATTTTAAAGCTGCCTCGATATCGTGACTGATCATTATTATTGTGATTCCGCCCGCGTGCAAGGTTTGAATCAAATCATACATTTCTTCAGTAACCTGAGGATCAAGTCCTGTAACAGGTTCGTCGAGGAGGAGCATTTTCTGGGTTGCACAGAGGGCGCGCGCAAGAAGAACACGCTGCTGCTGACCGCCGGAAAGTTCGCGGTAACAGCGGCCGGCAAGTTCGTAAATGCCCATTTTGACCATGTTCTGTTCGGCAAGCTGTTTTTCTTCCTTGTTGTACCACGGGCGTCGTCCGCATCTGCTCTGGCAGCCGCTTAAAACGATTTCGCGCACGGATGCCGGAAAGTCTTTTTGAACCATTGTCTGCTGCGGAAGGTAACCGATTTCGTCTGGCAGGAGATCGTCGCCGGTCTCGATTGTGCCCGAAAGCGGTTTATTGAGGCGGAGGATTGTCTTCATCAATGTTGACTTTCCTGAGCCGTTTTCGCCGATTATTGCAAGGTAATCGCCCTTGTTTACCGAAAAATTGAGGCCGTTGATAATTACTTTTGAATCATAACCAAGTACAAGGTTTTTACAGGTTAATTGTGCCATTTTCCTATTGTAATGACTGCTCAATCAGAGCAAGATTTGATGCCATCGTTCCAAGGTAGGTTTTGCCGGAACGAGCCTGCTTTTGTGTTGTAGACTGCATTGAGTCGAGTTTTATGATTTTTGTACCCTTAAGGCCGCTGTTTTTAATTACGGTCTTTGCAAGTTTTGAATCCGAACTTTCTGTTACGTAAACGTTCTTTAAGCTAAGTTCTTTTGCCTTGCCGGTCAAAAATGCTACAGTCTGAAAACTTGCTTCTGTTTCTGCCGAGCATCCCGGGAATGCGGCAAAGTATTCAAGTCCAAACTCGTCAGCCATGTAGCGGAACGGAAATCTGTCGCAGACTAAAAGAGTTTTTTCCGGCAGTGAACCGAGTCTGGTCTGGTACTGGCTTTTAATTTCTTCTATCTGTGCAAGATAAGAAATCAGGTTATCTGCGTACAATGTTGAGTTTTCAAGATCAAGGATTTCAAGGCATTCTGCAATTTTGCAGGAAGCAATCATTGCGTTGTTAAGGGACAGCCAGACATGCTCGTCAAGCTCAATATCCCCAAGGTCTTCAACTTCATCTTCCTGCATGCCTTCCACATGTTCTTCCTGGACAACATGGTCTGCAAGAAGGTTCATCAGGTTGATTATGAGCATATTCGGGTTCTTTACATTTTTTAAGGCATCTGCCATCCACTCGTCAGACTCGCCGCCTACGTAAATAAAGAGGTCTGCAGTGCTGATTTTTACAATGTCAGCTGCAGTCGGCTGGTATGAGTGAAGGTCGGTTCCGTTTTTAATCAGGAGTGAAAGATTTACAGACTCGCTGCCCTTTGCAATATTCTGAACCCAGTCGTATGCCGGGAAAATTGTTGCAACTACATTGAGTTTCTGATTTTTATCTTCTTTTTTGTGGCACGAAGTTCCGATACAAAGAGCCCCCACACTAAACAGAAAAAGTCCGAGAAAAATTGAAATCTGCCGGATAAGTTTTTTCATTCTATTCTCCATATTTGTATCAGGCGTTCTGGTCCATCCATTTCTGGATGCCGGCAGCAACATCAGGATCGATATCGTGTTCTATGCGGCAGGCATTTTCTTCTGCCTGGTCTTCGCTCAAACCGGTTATTTTTACAAGAAATTTTGTTAAAAGTTTGTGGCGGCCGTAAATATCTTCTGCCTTTGAACGGCCCTTGCCGGTAAGTTTAATTGTGTTTCCAAGATTGAATTGAATGTATCCGTCTTTTTCCAAAAGTCCCATTGCGCGGCTTACACTCGGACGGCTTACATTCAATTTGTGCGCTACATCAACCGAGCGTACAAATCCGTTTTCCTGTTCAAGGCGCAGAATTGCTTCGAGATAGTCTTCTCCAGATTCGTACATTGGGTCCCCCTTCCGTGTATGTTAGCACGAAGTAACCAATGTTGTACAGACTGCTTTTACCGCAAGTCTCCGGCAACATCAAAGCAGCGGTCACCGATTTTTTCAATCTGGCGGATAATGTCCATATAGTAAAGTTCAGCACGTACATCGGCTCCGTTTTCAAGACGCTTGCGGGCAATCTTGCGAAGTTCTGTGCGTTCGTTGTCAATCTGCTGTTCAAGTTCGGAAGCAAATTCAAATTCTTCAGGTGTAAGTTTCTGGATTTTTGTAACGTTTTTGTGGATAAAGTACAAAAGCTGGCGTGCAAGTTCAAAATAAGGAATAAGGCGGTTAAAGTCTTCTTTCTTGAATACAACCTGTTTTTCCAGAGCCTTTTTTATCTGAATCGAAATACTCAGACAGCAGTCAGACATGCTTTCCATTTCGCCTGTAATGCGCATCATGAGCTGAACATTGTCCTTTGCTTCGTCCGAAAGGTGGAGGTGCTGACACTTAACGAGGTAAGCAGTCAGGATTTCCTGCATCTGGTCGCAGTAGTCTTCAAGTTCAACAATTTTCGGATGGCGCTCCCTGATAAAGGTATCGTCAAAGTTTGCAAGACCGGCCTGCAGTTCATCAAACATCTGAACGACATTTTCTGAAAATACAGTGATTTCTTTCTGCGCCCTGAATACACAGCCGTCCGGAGACTCGGCGGCAAGACGCTCATTCCATTCAAGATGGTATTTTGGCGAATCTTCCTTAACATCGTCCCGGATAAACTTTCGTGTAAGAGCTGCAATCTGCTTTGTAAACGGAAGGAATACAATTGTTCCCATCACCTTGAATGCAGTATTGAGCATTGCGATGTGGAAAATCATGTTTTCTTCAACCTTGCCGGGAGTAATCATATCAACAAAGGCAAGGAAAGGTTTAAAGATAAGAAGTGCAATAACAACAGTTGCACAGTTAAATCCAAAGTGAATCAGTGCAGTTCTGCGCGCGTCGGCATTTGACCCCCAGGCAGCCATTACAGCGTCTACAGTTGAACCGATTGATGAACCGATAATCATTGCCGCACCAAATTCCCAGGTGATTACATGGTTGTAACCCATTGTAATTACGATGGCCGACATAGCCGACGACGAGTGAATCATCGCAGTAAAAAAGATACCGATAACAACGGCAATGATGAGTGACAGAAGGCCATAGTTCTGGATTGAACCGATTACTTCTGCCATGTGCGGACTGAATTCAAAAGCCTTGCTGAGCCAGCCGAGCCCGATGAACAGAAGTCCAAAGCCCATGATTGCCTGGCCAAGACCTTCTTTATGTATTTTTTTAAGGATTGTAAAAAGATATCCGAGGCCAAAAAGTGGGATGGCAAAAGCCTCGATTTTAAAGTTGAACCCGAATAAAGCAACTATCCAGGCAGTGATGGTAGTTCCGATGTTGGCACCAAAGATAACACCGGCAGATTGTTCAAGAGTAACAAGCCCTGCATTTACAAAGCTTACAAGCATAACCGTGGTGGCCCCGGACGATTGAATCAGCATCGTTAAAAGACACCCGGTTATCAGCCCCGCAATGCGGTTGCCCGTCATAAACGCCAGAGCCTTTTGAAGCCGCTGCCCGGCGCTTTTTTGAATTCCGTCGCTCATTAGCTTCATTCCGTATAAAAGGAAACACAAGCTACCTGCGAAATTAAAAATTTTTCCTATCATAATTAAGTGCATTATAGTCGAAAAGCGTGCATTTAATAAATAGAATTATAGAAAAATCGTAAGAATTCGATTCTTATAAGCTGATTAGAGTGCTTCCTGTGGTTTTGTTTTTTTCGTACTGCTCTTCCATCTTTTTGACAAAGTCACCGCCCCAGTACTCGCAAAGCATGTCCCGTGCGGCAGGACGGAGTTCCGGGAGAACAAGCGTATTCAAATCCATAATAAGCGTATACAGATAGCCGTGTGTTGTTTTGGCAATTTCAACCAGGTATCTTTCCAGTTCCGGATGTTGTTTGAACTCACTCTGTAAAACCGTAAAAACACCTGCCGCTGCACACCTGACATTCCATTTATCAAGATTATCGATTGATTTACCTGCAGAAACGCCTGTCCCCAGAGTGTATTTATAAACCGGCTTTTTTATTCCGTAGTAAACCTTTGCATGATAAGCAATAAAAGGGTACTGGAGAACATCTTCAAGATAAGTGCAGTTCATTGGAGGAATATCATTTAAGGCTTCAAGATAAGTTTCGCGGCGGAATAATTTGGCCCACAACAGCCCTTTGTGTCCCCGGTCTATCAAAAAGTTCTGCAGCACTTCCCTTCCGTTCATGACACCTTCATGAATGTTCATTGCCCGCTCTTCCCAGTGATTTTTCAGTTTGTTTATTTTTTCTTCTGTCAAAGAAATCCCTGTTGAATCCGGGTCTTCAAAATAAATCGCGGCGCCCCCATGAACTATGTCAGCATTGTTTTTTACGGCACACTCATATAAAACAGAAAGACAATCCGGCAGCAGCTGATCATCACTGTCCAGTATGGTTACATACTCACTGAGGGCGGCTTCTATTGCGCTTCTTCTTGCTTCCAGAAGACCCTTGTTTTTATCGTGCTTAATGTAGATTGTTTTGCCCTTAAACTGCTTTTTAAACCTTTTTACTATCCTGTCACAGTTATCGCCATTACAATCAAGCCCGCTGCTGCCGTCATTAACGATTACAGTTTCAAACTTTTTATCAAAACTTTGTGACAAAATGCTGTCTAAAGCACGCTCCAGATAAGGTTCACTGTTAAACACAGGAACACAAACAGAAATCAAAGGTTTCATCTCTCTTCCTTACAAAAAAATGCCCCGTGCCTCAAAGCACAGGGCAAAAAGGTTAAATATTATTGTTTTTTTCTAATTAACTTTAACACAAGGATTGTTATCTGAAGCAGTAATTGAGATTTCAAGGTCAAAAGAAACATCAACTTCTACAGCCGTTGAAGAATAATCTGAAGAACTCAGGTCTACTTCGACAACACGGTTTACAACCCCGGCCAAACCGTTTTCCGTACTAGGATCCTTCAAATCGCTGATCCAGTAGCCTTCATCGGCAATTACAAGTTTTTTAGGCATAACCGCAAGGAATTTCTGCGGTGCATAGAATGTATCTGCACCCAGAGCGCCCGTTGCATAATTATCATCATTTGCACCATAGGAAGTTAAACTCAAGCCGCCATTATTATCTGTAATTGTAAGAAGAGCACCCCTGTAAGTCGGTGTTTTTTGTGCTGTGTAAGTTTCACTTTCGCTTTGTGAAACAAGAACGTAAAGTTTAGAGTCCTGTACCATCATGTCATTTACAGTCACGGCAACTGAAGATGTATCATTAAATACTTCAGATGCCTCTACTGCTACATATCTGTTGTTCCATGTAGGTGTAATTGATTCGTCTGATTCGTCAGGGTCAGAG
>JAEENG010000019.1 GCA_016283615.1 Treponema sp. | reverse complement strand
AATGTCTGCACCGCTTCCACGGGTAAAATCTTTTCCACCCTTAAAGTCTACACCCTTTGCAAACTTAGACAAATCTGTGCCGCTGCGACCAAGACCGCTGCCGCCGCTGGTACAAAGAGTAATCATTTTTTTGCCCGACCAGTTCTGGCTTTCTACAAAGGTGTAAACAATTTTTGGGGCATAAGCCCACCAGATAGGGTAACAAACCACAACAGTATCGTAGGAAGAGATGTCAAAAGTCTTGTTTGAGCTTGTCGAAACCACGGCCTTTATTGCAGGGCGGCTTTTTGGGTCATTGCATTCAATTGACGAAAGAGATTTTTTGTCGTGCCAGTCTAAGTCTGCGTCGGTATATTTATGCACCGGCTGGATTTCAAAAATATCAGCTCCCATTTCTTTAGCGGCATTTTTTGCCATGCGTTCTGTTGTTCCTGTTGCGCTGAAGTAAACGAATGCGGTCTTTGCTGAAAGTCCTGTCATGATAAGGCCTCCGAGTAAAAGGGTAAGAATAAGTTTTTTCACACAGTTTCCTCCAAAAGATATATTTTTGTGAGCGTAGAGAACGACGAACTTCCCTTATTTTAATTTTCCATAATCTTCTTCGCTTACGCTTTCGCACCAGCTTGTGCTTCCGTCTTCACCGGGAATTTCCAGTGCCAGATGGCTGAACCAGCTGTCCTTTGCCGCCCCGTGCCAGTGTTTTACACCGACAGGAATATTCACAACGCTTCCGGGAAGCAGTTCGACGGCCTCTTTTCCCTCTTCCTGATACCAGCCACGGCCACCCACGCAGATAAGCATTTGTCCGCCACCAGATTTTGCATTGTGGATGTGCCAGTTGTTGCGGCAACCGGGTTCAAAAGTTACATTGAAAACCTGAATCTGCTCTTTTGAAATCTGAGCAAGGTAGCTTTGTCCCACAAAATATTTTCCATAAGGATTAGGCTCTCCAATCGGGAAGAAAATTGAATTCTGGTAACGGTCTTTTTCGTTTGTGGCAGGCTCATTTTCCTTCCAGACTTCCTTTGCCAGATATTTGATGTCTTCAATAATCTGCTCAGTTGTCATGCCACAGTCACGTAAAAGTTCTTCCGGCTTGTAGCGGTCGTAGAATTTCTTTTCAAGGCCGTAATTCTTTACAAGCATTTTGCCAGGGCCGTAGAAAGAAGCTATCTTCTGGCCAAATCCGCCTTCAAGGATTCCGTCTTCAAGTGTGATTATAAGCTCGTGATTTCTTTCGAGACTCTTAAGCAATTCCTTGTCCAGGCCCGAAGCAAAACGTGGATTTATAAGACTTGGTGTGAATCCGCATTTTTCTTTTATTGCGGCGACAAGTTTCTGTCCTTTATGGAAGAAATCTCCGAGGGCGATGATTGCAACCTTTTCGCCTTTTTCTTCTATTATAAAGCGGTTCAAATTGCTGTAGTCCTTGTCTGCAGGACGATGTGTAACTTCATTTCCTGGAATCAAAATCAAAACTGGATTTTCTTTCTGTTCAAGGCTCCAGTCCAGCATAGAAATGTATTCTTCCGCGCTTGAAGGGCAGAGCACTACAAGGTTTGGAATATTAGTGAAGGCTGCAAGACCGAAAATTCCAAGGTGAGTAACATCGGTAAGACCATCGAAAGAAGAGTAGTTCATGAGCATTGTAACTGGGGTTTTGTTGATGCAGACATCCTGAGAAATCTGATCGTATGCTCTCTGTAAGAAAGTCATATTTGTTACAACAAGCGGCTTTGCACCACGGCGGGCAATTCCGGAAGCGATTGCAACCGCTGCTTCTTCCGCAATTCCTGTGTCGATGTACTGGCTGCCAAGTTTGGTTCTTTCCTCAGGTCCCAAACCTACAGACATAGGCATGGCAGGAGTCACAACCACAAAATCCTTGTCTTTTTTTGCCTTTTCCATTATGTACTGGCAAGTCATACCGAAATATGATTCACCGCCGGCAAAAGTTCCAGTAGGCTTTCCTGTGGCTCTGTCAAATGGAACGCACCAGTGCCAGCCTTCCTTGTTTTTTTCTGCAAGCTCGTAGCCTTTTCCTTTCTGAGTATGAATATGAACAACTACAGGATGATTTGAATCGCGAACCTTTTCAAAAACCTTGATTAAAGAAGCGATGTTGTTTCCGTTTTCTTCGTAAATATAGTCTAGTCCGAAAGCTGTGAACCAGTTGTTTTCTGCCTTGCCGTTTGAATCGCGGAGGGCTTTAAGATTTTTATAGATTCCTCCGTGAGTTTCTGCAATTGCCTGCTCGTTGTCGTTTACCACGATAATGAAATTCGAGTTCAGTTCGCTGCCAGCAACACTAAGGGCTTCCATTGCCTCGCCGCCGGAAAGGGAACCATCGCCAATAACAGCGATTATGTTTTCTTTTTCGCCTAAGATGTCGCGGCCCTTTGCAAGTCCCAGAGCCAGGGCAATTGAAGTTGAAGTGTGTCCGATGTTGAAAAAGTCGTGCTCGCTTTCGTCAGGGTTTGTGTAGCCAGAATCTTCTTGAAAACGTCTGTCGTCAAAGTAGCCGGCTTTGCGTCCGGTGAGCATTTTGTGGGCATAAGACTGATGGGAAACATCAAAAACGAATTTGTCTTTTGGAGAATTAAAAACATAGTGCAGGGCGATTGTTGCTTCTACAAAGCCAAAGTTAGGACCAAAATGTCCGCCTATTTTTGTAAGACGATTAAAAAGCCCCTCGCGGATTTCATCTGCTACGGCTGGAAGTTCAGAAATTGAAAGTTTTTTTAAATCTGCCGGGGAATTAATGTTATCTAAAATCATAAATTGTATACTCCTGTATTAGTAAAGTTATGTCACTTATCTAAAATATACGGTATAAAAAGAGACTAGTCAACACTAAAAAACATTATTAGTGACAAAAAGTTATTTATTAAAAAGTCTTTTTATTCATATTGACAATCATCTATGTATCGTCTATAGTGCAACATATAGATACTTATCAATGTGAGGTTTCCTATGAATGAAACAGAAATCGCTCTTATCTGCAAGGCTTTGGGGGATGAAAACCGCGTTCAGATTATTAAAATGCTGACAGGCGGAGAATTGTGTGCCTGCAAAATTCTTGACGCTTTTAATATTACACAGCCCACTCTTTCTCATCACATGAAAATTCTTACAGAATGCAATCTCGTTAATTCACGAAAAGAAGGAAAGTGGACTTATTATTCAATAAACTGCAACAAGTTTTCTGACTTCAAAAGTGCCGTCTCACAGTTTACCTGCAAAACTTCTCCTGAAAAAAAATCAGATGGAAAGTGCTGCTGTAAGGATTAGCGATTATGGGAAGTTTTATTCAAAAACAGATTCTTGGAATGGAATGGCTCAATACACTGATTGGAAAAATACTTTCTGCTGCCGGACTGAATATCGAAAGCCGCTTTTGTGGAAGCCTCCACTTTTTCCTTTATGATGTAATTAAAATCACAATCCTTCTTTTTGTGCTGATATTTTTGATTTCATATATTCAGTCATATTTTCCGCCTGAGAGAAGTAAAAAAATACTTTCGCATTGCAAGGGATTTTCTGCCCGGGTAATTGCTGCACTTTTGGGAACGGTGACATCCTTTTGTTCCTGTTCTTCAATTCCTCTTTTTATGGGGTTTACAACTGCAGGACTTCCGCTTGGGGTTACCTTTAGTTTTTTGATTTCTTCACCTATGGTCGATTTTGCTTCCCTCATTCTTTTAACAAGCATTTTTGGCTGGAAGATTGCGATTGCTTATGTTGTGCTGGGGCTTATTGTCGCTATTGCCGGCGGAACAATAATAGAACATCTTCATATGGAAGATCAGGTTGCTGATTTTATTCGTAATGGAAAAAGCGTTAGTCTTGCAGAAGAAAAACTTTCGCAGAAACAGAGGCTCATTTCTGCATTGCGCACTGTTTCCGATACTCTCAAAAAAGTTTTTCCTTATATTCTTTTGAGCGTGGCAGTGGGCGCGATAATTCATAACTGGATTCCTGAGGACTGGATTGTCAGCCTGCTTGGTAAGAAAAATCCACTTGGTGTAATTCTTGCAGTTTTTGCGGGCATTCCCATGTATGCAGATATTTTTGGCTGTATTTCAATTTCTGAAAGTTTGCTTGCAAAGGGCGCGCTTTTGGGAGTTGTCCTGAGTTTTATGATGGCAGTAACGACTTTGAGTTTGCCTTCGCTGATTATGCTTAAAAAGGCGATAAAAACAAAGCTGCTGGTAACTTTTGTTTCAATCTGCGTAGCCGGAATAATTCTTGTGGGATATTTTTTTAATGCTTTTCAGGCATTGTTTTTATAAATCGTTAAGGAGGATTTAATGGAAAATCTTACAATTAAAGTTTATGGCAGCGGCTGCAAAGGTTGCCAGACTTTACATCAGAATGTGATTGACGCTCTGGCTGAAATGAATGTTGCGGCTGATATTCAGTACATTACGGACATGCAGAAGATTATGGAAACCGGGGTAATGAGTCTGCCAGCTCTTGCAGTGAATGATAAGATTGTTTCGGCTGGAAAAGTCTTAAGTGTGACAGATATTAAAAAGTTTTTGGAGTAGAAAATATGACTCACAAAGAAAAAGCGGTAAATTATTTTTCGCAGAAATTGCATTGTTCTCAGTCAGTACTTGCGGCTTTTGCTGATGAATGCGGGATTACCGAAGAAGAGGCCATTAAGCTTGGCAGTTGTTTTGGTGGCGGTATGCGAAAAGGAGAAGTTTGTGGAGCTGTAACCGGAGCCCTGATGGTATTAGGATTATTGTATGGCCAGAAATCTGCCGGTGACACAGAAGGGCGCAATGTTTCAAACAAAGTGAATGATTTAATGATGGACCGCTTCAAAGAAAAATGCGGGTCTTACATCTGTAATGATTTATTGGGCTGCGATATTACTTCAGAAGAGGGGCATCAATTTTGCGTTGATAATAAACTCTTCACTGAGTTTTGCCCAAAAATGGTGGCTGCCGCAGTGGAAGTAGTTGAAGAAATTATTCTGGAACAGAAGGGAGTATAGATTTTATATTACGACTCATTCACCAACTTTCCCGTCATATGTTCAATTTCAAGCTCAAGACATTGAACGCGTGGAAGTGCATTGGTGAGTTCTTTTTCAAGATATTCCTGATCATCTGTGAATTTATATACGAGTTTTGTGCAGATCTGGCGGGTAAGGTCCGGGTCTGTCACAAGGCGGATTTTTCCGAATACGATTACACTGTTGATATTAAGCGCCCATTCGCCTTCCTTGCGATAGCCTGAATCATAAACGCAGAAGCTTGCCTTTTCGTAATTTTTGATGGCATCGATTTTGTGGCCTTCTTTTGCGCCGTGAAAATAAATCTTATTGTCTTCCTCGCTGTAAAGATGCGACATCGGAAGCCCGTACGGATATCCGTCATCACCGAGCAGTGAAAGTACTCCTCGTTTTTCATTTTTCAAAATCTCTTTGCATTCAACATCCGATATCTGCTGCTTGAATCTTCTCATTGGTCTGAACATAGAGAATATTATATCGGAAATTAAAATAATTGTCACTTCCAGAATTTACATATAATTTACACAAAACAACTATATTTTTTAATTTCTTACAGTTATAGTAAAAACATGATAACTGTATTAAGCCAGATTTTAGGATTTATTGGTTCTCTCTGTCTCTTGCTTTTTGGAATGGAGATGCTTTCGAATGGTATTCAAAAGGGAGCGGGAAACAGTCTGCAATCTTTGCTTCATAAGATTTCGGGGAACAGATTTACAGCTGTGCTCACAGG
>JAEENG010000139.1 GCA_016283615.1 Treponema sp. | reverse complement strand
CCTCCAGTGATAGCAGTCTGCACTCTTGAGGTTTGTAACAAAATCCTTAACCTTTGAATCCGACTCTGCGGCCAAAAGAATTTCTTTTTCAACCTGTTTCAGAATGCTGTGGATGCGTTCGTGGACCCGCGTTTTTTTGCCGAGAAAAGTTGTATTTACAATGTGGTCTTCAATAATTATCCGGGATTTTGCGGCGTACAAAAAGTCACAGAAAAACATCGGGCTTCCGGAGCCGTTCCGGCGGTTATCTGCAGAAGAAAAATTCCGCACCCTCTCAATTTCTTCTTCGTTCATAAGGGCGGGATCCTTGAGGGGCCTGTAAGGATAAATCATCTTCCAGTAGTGGTCCCTGCCAGAAAGTTCTTCCTTTGGTAAAAGCCTGCCGTCTGCCCAGTAAAAATCCCGAACCTTAGTTTCCTTTCCGTTAACAAAAACCGGAGCAGTTACAGTGATTTTCCAGTCCGAAACTTCTTCATCAAAGGCAGCGTCAAAATTAACGTCAGGATAGCACTTTCTGAAAATTTCAAGTTCAGCAGGTTCTTTTTTTGGAAGAATTGAATTCAACAGGCTGTTTCCCTTCTGAGTTGCAAAACAAAAATACCAAACACCGCCAAGGCACGCCAGGAGAATGAATAAAACCAGTAAACTCTTTCCCTTACCTGTCATTTACACCTGCCCTACTTTTTAAGCATCTGCGGTAAATTCTGGCGGACAAGCTTAAAGAAGCCGTCCATGGTGTCCATGGCAGATTTACGGATATCCTTGTCCAGGGACGAAAATGCCTTAATCATTGCACCTGCAGATTTGAGCCAGTTGTCTGCAAGTTCCGAATTTGTTCTGGCTCCGGTTGATTCAAGAACTCCGAAAATTGTTTCTACAAACTGACGGCGGTTATCAGGAGAAAGGCCCACAAACCATTGGTTAAAAGTTGAATTAAAGAACTGGCTTGATTTATCAAGCTGCTCATCAAGGGCAAACTGCGGTCCATAAAGGTTCCATGTAAACGGGTCGTGCTGCATTACAAAAACACCGTCGCTGTGGACAACGCTGTAGTTGGGGTCGTGTTCAAAAAGCATGCCGATTACAGAGCCCTGGGGATAAAAGGACTCGGTTCTGCTCATAACCTTCTGGAAGGGAAGGGAATCCAGAACTTCCTTTAAAAAGCCGGGACCGTCAAAATTCAATACTTTGTTCAGTTTTTTAAGCAAAGCTTCTTTAATGTGGGCCGCAGCGTAGATTGCAAGGTTACCGCCCTTTGAGTGGCCGCCAATTGTTATTTCCTTACATTTTAATGAATTAAAAGCGGCTTCAAGATATTCTACAGCATCTTTTTGCGCCGGAACACTTTCTTTGAATGCAAGGTCAAAGTCTTCCTTCCAGCCGACAATCGTGTCATCGGTTCCGCGGAATGCAATAAAAACCTTTTTACTGTCGTAAATAAAACTCATTGCGCAGAACTGCTCGGTAATGTGGCGGTTGTAGTGATTTACATAACCGCAGAGTTTTACGTCACCAAAGCGCCTGCTCTGGGCACAGTCCGAAAACAGGTCCAAGGTCTTTGTGTTAATCATAAGGCCCGGGTTTTGCTCACCGGTAGTTTTGTTTTCAAAGAATAAAGCAGCCGCTTCACTGAGCAGGATTGAATCTTTGAATGAGTCAGAAACAAGTCCGCTAAAATCAAGATAGGCAATCTGACACAAAATAAGAGCATCAATTGAATTAAAAGGAGACTGTTCAAAACTCAAATCTCCGCGCCATTTAAGATAATCAAAAAAATCCTGCATACTTTAATTATAACACATAACGGCCCAGTCTTGAACCAAACATAAATTCAGTTTGATTTATGGCAAAAAATTATAAAATTCACAAATATAACAGTATGTTATAGTTGAATTAAGAACAGTTTATGATACAGGTGCAAAAATCGAATTGTAAAGAATAAAAAAGCGCTTTTAATTCTAACAACCACAAAGGAGGCTTTATGAAAAAACACACACTTATTATCGCAATTTTTGCGCTCTGCGCAGTTGCAGCCTTTGCTTTTGGCGGCGGCCGTGGTAAAGGAAAAGGCGGACCTGGTTCAGGCCCACGCGGAAAAGGTCCTGACCGCCCGCCGCGCATGGAAAAGGAACTTGCAACAATTACAGGAACTGTAACTGTTGAAGCAAGCGTAATCACAATCACTTCATCTGAAGTAACAACCACAGAACTTGAAGTTCTTACTCCACCGGATGAAAAAGACCGTCCGGAAGACATGCCGGAACCAAAAGAATTTGACAAGGACGACAAGGTTGAACCGCCTGAGTCAGAAAACGCTGAAGCCAAAGATGATGATAAAAATTCAAAAGATAAAAAGCATCATCCAAAGCCGCCAAAACCGGTAACAGAAAAAGAACTTTCAGCCTATGCCGGCAAAAAAGTTGAACTTAAAGGTTTTTACACACCGACCGGAAAGTTCATCGTTCTTGAAATCGTAGAAAAATAAACAAAGCAAAAAAAAATGACACCTGACGGTGTCATTTTTTTTGCTCAAAAGTTATTAGTAATCCATTCCCATGCCAGGAGCTGGAGCGGCTGCTGGTGCCGGTGGTTCAGGGATGTCTGTGATTGCACATTCTGTTGTGAGGAGCATGCCTGCAACAGATGCCGCATTCTGCAATGCCGAGCGGGTAACCTTGGCA
>JAEENG010000138.1 GCA_016283615.1 Treponema sp. | reverse complement strand
CCGAAGGATAAGTTTCTCGACACCCCGAACCTCCTGAACGAGCGCAAAGACGATAATTTTAACAGCCAGATGCTCTGTAAAAACGAGATTGTAAACAGCGCGGAGACGGATTCAACTGAAAAACAGAACAGGAAACTCAGCCTGGACTTTGCGCACAGCCTCTTTCTTAACGGCTATGTGGCAGAAGCGCGGCCGATTTACGAAGATTATGTTAAACAGAACGGGCACTCAGAAGGTTTTGATAAATCTGCCGCAAGCGCTCTTGTAAAAATATACGCAAACGGGGCTCAGCCTTCTACTGATATTTTTGCCTTATCAGGGCAAACCCTTTCGGTTCAAAAACAGGATAAATTCTTCAAGGAAATTGCAGATTCATATAAATCTCTCCAGACAAAGAGCCGGACCGGGGCAACTTTGCTTTCCATGCTTTTGCCTGGAATGGGACATGTTTACTTAAAAAATTATCGTCGCGGAATTTTTACCTTTATCGAAGTTGCATCAATGGCGGCTGCCGTTTATTACTGTCAGGACACTTACGGACAGAAAAACTGGCGTCCGTGGCTGTTTGGCGCAATGGGGGCGGTCGACTGGATTACTGATATTTACGGAGCAAACAAGGCGGCCCAGCGTTATAACCAGCGCCTCTTCCGCGAAGCCGACGGAAGACTGCAGGAAAAATACCTGGAGGTTTTGTATGAAGAATAAAAACATTTTTGGCGCAATTATTTTTCTTCTGTTGAATCTGGCAGTTTTGAGTGCTGCGGACTTTACGGCAGAACAAATTGATTTTTACAAGCAGACTCTTTTTGAATACGAAAACAATCCGGCCCCGGCTGTTGAACAAAACCGACTTGATGAAGCCTTAACCGGACTGATTCAATTTTATAAAGAGAACAGAAGTTTTGAAAACGCAGAAATCTATGCCCAGAACAAGATTAATTATTACATTGAATGGGGCAGAGGTGACTCACAAATTCAAGAACTGGAACTGAATTATATTGAGATTCTTGAAAGACTTGCCGTCAGGGATAAAAAAACTGACGATGCAATAATTCAAAAACTTTACGGTTACGCATATGACGCGCGGGAAGAAGTTTCCAGAAAGGCAAATGCAGTTCTTTTAAAGGCTCTTCTTAAGACAAAAAACTATGGGGAAGCAGAAATTCTGGTTCGGCAAAACTGGCCGTCTCCTCAAAAAGAAAACTTTGTTAAGGCAATTGAAGAGGCTCAAAACTACAAAGGCAAAAATCCAAAGCTTGCGCTTGCCCTTTCTTTTGTTCCGGGGATGGGACAGTTTTACGCCCACCAGTGGAAGGACGGCCTGAATGCGCTTGTCCTAAACGGGGCTTTGTGGACGGTGAGCGCCTGGTCTGTCTGGCATTTGAACTTCTTTGATTTTTTTATTCTTGAAATGGATCCTGATTACCGCTTTTTCAGGGGCAATTTATACAACGCTCAGAAGGATGTTTATATTTACAACGAAGCTCAGGTTGAAGAGATTTTATCTGCGGTTTACAACTCTTTATAAAAAGCTGCTCATTTGCTAGAATACAGATATTATGACAATCACACTCAAGAATTCAAATTACGAAGTAGTTTTAAATACTCACGGAGCAGAAATCAATTCGTTCCGCGGGTCGGACGGCACTCAATATGTTTTTGAAGGCCCGGAATCTGTATGGAAATTCCACGCACCGGTTTTGTTCCCGCACGTTGGACGCATCAAGGACGGTTTTTACACTTACGCCGGCAAGGAATATCACCTTGTTAACAACGGTATGAGCCGCGATCTTGAACACAAAATCATCGAACAGTCTGCCACAAGCGCAACTTTTGAACTTACAGAAAGCGCAGAAACAGCAGACAAGTTCCCGTGGAAATTCAGCCTCAAAACTCATTATGAATTACGCGATGACGGTTTGACTTTTACAACAACTGTAACAAATACTGATTCAACAGAAATGCTCTTTTCTGTAGGAAGCCACACTGCATTCTGCTGTCCACGCAACACTGACCCTGCAGGAACAACAAATGCTGACTATCAGTATGAGTTTGAAAACAAAGAACCTCTCACAACAGTTCTCCTGAACGACGCTGCTCAGCTTGCTGTTGATGAAGAAGGAACTGCTCCATGCACAAAACCTTACGGCGAAAAACAGAGCGGAATTATTCCAATCAATGCTGAAGGCTTTGGAAACGGTCACTTCTTTACAAAGTTTACTTCCAGCTGGGTTGGTCTTCGCAACAAAAAAGACGGAAGCCTCGTAAAAGTAAACTGTGCAGGCTATCCATATCTTATGGTATGGCAGGGCGGAAACGGTGCTGAAGGTGCTTCCGGCAACGGATTTAACTGTATCGAACCATGGTACGGAACTGCCGACGCAGAAAACACTGAACACGAATGGGAAGAAAAGGCCGGTTTAATCAGCCTTGAACCTGGAAAGTCATTTACTGCTGACCAGTCAATTACTATCGAAAAATAATTTTATCGTCAGGGCATTTTTCAAAATATGCCCTGACGCACTTTCTTGCATCATCATTATCTTTTGCGTTCTGCATCATGGTCCAGAAAAAGTGACCGAAGCTGAAATTCAGACAATAATAGGCAAAAAATCTTTGTAAGCGGGTCTTCCAGAATTCGGGAGGCTGGCATTCTTCAACATCATCGATAAATTTAAGCGCAACTTCTTCCGCATCAAAACTGAATGGTGCGTCCGATGATAATTCCTTAAAAATCCACGGCTTTTGGGCAAGGGCCCTTGCAATCATCACTCCGCCTGCGTGCGGCGCTGCCTTGAGGGCGGCCTGGAGAGTCGTGCGGTCTTTTACGCCTCCGTTTAAAATTACAGGAATATGAGGGTAGCGGAGGGCAAGTTTTTCTACGTACTGCCAGCGGCAAGGTCGGCAGGTTTTTTCTTTTTTTGTGCGCGGATGCAGGGTCAGCATCTGTACACCTTCTTCCAGGAGCATATCAGTGAATTTAAAAAAGCCTTCCTCGGTAAAGTCTTCATCTCCGAGGCGAAGTTTTACCGACAGTCTTTGCGGCTTGCTTCCGTCTTTTGCGTAGTTTTCAATCTGTGATTTTACTGAGCGCACAAGGTTTGCAGTTTCTTCCAGCGGCTTGAGCATCCAGCTGATTCCGGCCCCGGTGTTTGCAATCTGAGGAGCCGAGCAGCCCATGTTGAGGTCGATTCCGATGCCGCCTAAATCCAGGAGAACTTTTGCCGCTTCTGCCATCGGGCCTGCCGTTGTGCCTGTTAACTGCCAGACCATTTTTTCCGGCTCGGGGCCTGAACGAATGTAGTATTTTTCAAATGGCCCCTGGTGCAGAAGGGAAGGGGCATTGATCATTTCGTTAAAATACTCGTCGCAGCCGCCAAAATGAGCCACGCATCTTCGGAAAGCTTCGTGACTCAGGGTTGCCATAGGCGCCAGGATAAACTTCATTTAGTTTGTGCCTTCTGTTGAATCTGCCTGTTCGTCCAGAAATTCCTGGAAGATATATGCGGCAAGTCCGCACAGTTCTGCGCAGGGACGCTTTTTGTAGTATTCTTCCGTGCGCGCTTCGCTTACAGGATTGTCCTGCTGTCTTTTTCTTAAGCCCAGAAGCTCAGCGCAGATAATTGAACCGTTTGCTTGCCTGAATTTTTCTGCCAGAGCCTGACCGTCTTTGTAAGTCTGGTCCTTGTGGGCCTTGATCTGCGCAAGGGAAAAGTTTTCTTTATCAGACGGGTCTGATTCAACCGGGTGAGCCTTTTTATTGTACATTCCCAGGCACATGAGCATTCCGCTCACGGTTCCGCAGACTTCGCGCATGCGGCACATTCCGCCCCCGAAAGGCTCGCAGAGAGAGAGAATTTGATTTTTATCCCAGCCGAGCTGTTCTGCAAAAACAGAAACAACCGACTGTGTGCAGTTAAGCCCCGACTTAAAGTTGTCGGAAGCTTTTTTCATTGCTTCTTCTTTTGTCATTAAAGTTTCTCAATCAGGGCAGCAGCCGCATCCAGAAATTCTGCATCCAGGGATTCAATATCGCCTTCGTCAACAGCCTTGTTGATTTCCGGAGACATTGGAATACGGGCCAGAACAGGAATTCCGTAATCTTTTGCAATGCCGTTGATGTTGCTTTCGCCAAAAATTTTAATTTCTGTGTTGCAGTCAGGGCATTTTACATAAGACATATTTTCTACGAGTCCAACGATTGGAATTTTCATAGTTTCGGCCATTTTAACGGCTTTTTCTACAATTACGCGGACGAGCTGCTGCGGACTTGAAACGATGATAATTCCGTCGACAGGAAGGCTCTGGAAAACTGTGAGCGGAACGTCACCTGTTCCCGGAGGCATATCGACAAACATAAAGTCAACGTCTTTCCATTCAACATCAGTCCAGAACTGTTTTACGGCACCTGCAATTACAGGACCGCGCCAGATAACTGGATCTGTTTCGTGTTCAAGAAGAAAATTCATGCTCATAAGCTGAATTCCCTTATCTGTTTTTACCGGATAAATAGTTCCGTTTTTATCGCCCATAGCACGCTCTTCTGATACGCCAAAACTTGTCGGGATTGACGGACCTGTGATATCAGCGTCCAGAATAGCTGTTTTATATCCTTTCTGGCAGAGTTTTGAAGCTAAAAGTGCTGTTACGAGAGATTTTCCGACACCGCCCTTACCTGAGACAATACCGATAACCTTTTTTACACAGCTTCCTTTGCGCAAAGTTGCCCTAAGGTCTTTTGACTTGCAGTTTGAAGAGCAGGTCGAACAATTATGTGTACATTCTTCTGACATGTGTTAACCTCTGCCGTTAAATTTACTAAATAAGGCAGTTTTAGTAAAGAAATAAAACGTTATTGAAAATTCTTGTCCTAACTGAGATAATTTTATTTATGAAGGAAAAATGCTTTCTTGCAGGAATCGTTGGCACCGGCCGTATCGGTTTTAGTCTTGGTTTTGACAAAAAACGCGAACAGCCTGCAAGCCACACGATGGCGCTTTTTAACAATAAAAATATCAAACTGATTGCAGCCGCTGATTCAAACGAAGAAAATCTTGCTGCGTGGAAAAAGTTTGCGCGCAAAAAGAAAAGTATGGCGCTGACCTTTAGTTCAAGCAGTGAACTCTACCAGAACGTAACCTGCCTGGACATAATTGTTGTGGCCGTTAACGAAGAAAGCCACCTTGAAGAATGCCTGAAGGCAATTGAATATAAACCCCGCCTTGTAATTCTCGAAAAACCAGTTGCACTGAACAGCGCAGAAGCCGGCCTGATTCTGGATGCCGCCAGAAAAGCAGAAGTTCCCGTGATGGTAAATCACGAAAGACGTTTTGCCTTTGATTATATTAAGGCAAAAGAACTGCTTCCGGAAATTGGTGAAATTCAATATGTGGACGCGCGCTTAAACAGCGGTCTTCGTGTCTGGGCAGAAGAATTTGAAAAGGACGGAACTTACAGCCTCCTGCACGACGGAACCCACCTTGTTGATATTGTGCGCTTTTTATTTGATGTTGAATTAAAGGATCCTCTCGTTACAGGCATTTACCGCGACGAAAAAAATATCGTCCGGAATTTTACCGCAGTTTATCACACGGACAAGATAAGTCAGATTTTAGTTTCGATGAGCGGGCGCTCAAAGTTTTTTGAATTTTCCATCGAAGTTACAGGAACTCATGGCCGCCTCTGCATCGGGAACGGATTTTTTAAATTGTACAAACGCGAAGAATCCAGACTCTACACAGGCTTTTATTCGCTTGCAAGACAAAAAATCAAGGTTCCGAAGAAGACGGGCTACTTTGCAAACATGGTCCGAAATGCGGTGGACTTTTTACTCACAGGTGCTCCGCTGGTATCTCCCCTCGAACAGGCAGTCGAAGACCTCAAAGTTCTTGAACAGATTAAAGAAGCATTCAAATGACGAGAGATTTAACAGCCGGACATCCGCTTAAAATAATTGTTGAATTTGCACTTCCTGTGTTTTTTGGCTATCTCTTTCAGCAGTTTTATAATGTTGTAGATACAATTATCGTCGGGCGTTTTTTAGGCGTCCAGAATCTTGCAGCCGTCGGGAGTACAGGAAGCCTTCACTTTTTAATCATGGGCTTCTGCATCGGCTTGTGTTCGGGATTTGCAATTCCTGTTGCGCAGAAGTTCGGGGCGGGAGATTACAAAACGATGCGTTCCTTTGTGTTCAATTCTTATGTGCTTCTGGTGTTCTTTTCTGTTGTTTTAACAGTGCTTACCCTCATTTTCTGCAGACCGCTACTGACACTGTTAAAAACTCCTTCTGACGTTCTTGAAGGCGCAAACGATTATTTTAGCGTCATTCTTAAAGGAATTCCCGTTGTTCTCGTTTACAACCTGCTTGCGGGAATCATCCGCTCGGTCGGTGACAGTAAAACGCCTCTTTACTTTCTCGTTCTTTCCGCCGTGCTGAATATAATTCTTGACCTGCTTTTTATTGCGGTTTTTGATTTTGGCGTAAGGGGGGCTGCCGCTGCGACCGTAATTGCACAGGCTGTTTCCATGGTTTTGTGCTGGTTTTACATGCAGAAGCATTTTGAACTTCTTCGCCTCAAAAAAGAAGACTGCCTTTTAAACAAAAGGAGAATCCGCGGACTTCTCGGAGCGGGGCTTCCCATGGGCCTGCAGTATTCGATTACTGCAATAGGAAGTGTAATTTTACAGTCTGCGGTAAATGCGCTCGGCTCTGTTTTTGTCGCTGCAATGGCTACAGGACAAAAAATCAGTATGTTTTTTTCTACACCATTTGACAGCCTCGGAACAACTATGGCGACCTATGCCGGCCAGAATGTCGGCGCCCGGAAAATCGAAAGGCTTAACCTGGGACTTTTCTGGGCCTGCGTGCTCGGTGCAGTTTATTCAATTGCGGCGCTTTGTGTTTTGTATTTTTTTTCAAATTCAATCATTTCGCTTTTTATGGACCGTGCTGAATCTGCATCGGTTTGTCAAAATGTAATTCAAAACGCAAGGTTCTTTTTGCTCTGCAACGGAGTAACCTATTTTCTTCTGGCACTTGTAAATATCGTGCGTTTTATGATTCAGGGAATGGGCTTTTCAAAAACAGCTGTATTTGCAGGAATTTTTGAATTAATCGGCCGTTCTGCAATCGGCGTCTGGATTGTTCCGGTGCTGGGTTTTAAGGGGGCATGCCTTGCAAGTCCGCTGGCGTGGGTGCTTGCGGACGCATTTTTGATTCCTGCGTTTTTCTACTGCCAGAAAAAATTGTAGCACCAACAAACGCAAGTAAAACTATTGCAATAAAAGTTACTGTGTGCTAACATAAGTTTGCAGAGGGAAAGCTATCCGCCTGCAAACAGAGTTTTTTATGCGTAAATATATATTGTCTTTATTACTCACTGCCGGAATTCTTTCCGGTGTTTTTGCTGCAGATAAATCATGGAATGCTGTTGCAACGGAAATGAAAGGAATCATTGACGATGCATACACATTGTACGAAGGCCAGAAAGTTGAAGAGGCTTACGAGCGTGTTAATGATGCATATTTCGGCCATTATGAAGTAGACGGTTTTGAACGTTCAACACAGAGCCGCATCGGTGGAAGCCGTGCAGGTAACGTTGAAGTTCAGTTCAGCAGATTGAAGGGTGCAATCCGTGCTGCAAAGCCGGCCGGTGAAGTTCGTAAAGAAGCCGATACCCTTATCAGCATGCTTTTTGAGGATGCAGAAAAACTCGATCCGCCAAAAATGTCATGGAATGAACTTGCTGTAGTTCTCCGGAAAGAATTCAAAGAAGCCGCAGACATGTATGCCGACGGCCATGTGGTTACGGCAGAACCAAAATTCCGCAAGGCATATTCCCGTTATTACGGAAAATCAAAGTTACAGGAAAACGTAGCCGGCACTCTTGGATACAAACGCGATGCGCAGATTGTTGATTTGTATACACAGACAAAGACTATGATTTTAAATCGCGGTCCAAAACCGGAAGTTGTTGAATCAATCAGTGCACTTTCAGAAATGATTGCAGATACAGCCGCTGACCTGACTTCAAAACAGGGAAGAATCCAGTGGTGGGGAACTGTTCTCGCTTCGCTGATGATTCTCCTCCGTGAAGGTTTTGAAGCCATTCTTATCGTAGGTGCAATTATCGCTTACCTCCGTAAGAGCGGTAACGAAGATAACCTTGGTGCCGTTTACAAAGGTTCAGTTTGGGGCATCATTGCTTCTGTAATCATGGCTTTGATTCTCATGGGACTTACAAAATTCGGTTTTCAGAGCGGTCAGGGGCAGGAAGTTGTAGAAGGCGTAACAATGTTTATCGCTGTTGCAGTTCTTTTTTACACTTCAAACTGGATGATCAGCAAGGCGTCTTCAAAGGCCTGGGAAAACTACATTCAGGGCAAGGTAAAAACTTCTGTTGATAAGCGCAGCATGTTCAGTCTTGCTTTTACATGTTTTCTTGCTGTATTCCGCGAAGGTGCCGAAGTAATCCTCTTCTATCAGGCTCTGTTTACAGGTTCTGATGGTAGCGGAACTGTTCCTGCAGTAATCCTCGGTATGGTAATTGCTGTGGTTCTTCTCGTGTTTGTTTACAAGGCAATCATTCTTACAGGCAAAAAACTTCCGCTCAAACCTTTCTTCTATGCAACTTCAATTTTGATGCTTGTAATGGTTGTATCGTTTGTTGGCGGCGGTATAAGTGAATTTGTAGATGCAAGCTGGATTCAGCCTCATCTTATAAATGGAGTTCCGGCAGTCAGTCTTCTCGGAATCTATCCATACGCAGAATCTTTAATCGCTCAGGGAATTGCAGTTGCTGTGATTGTACTGACTCTGGTTATCGGTTCTC
Source organism: Treponema sp. (assembly GCA_016283615.1). Taxonomy (GTDB): domain Bacteria; phylum Spirochaetota; class Spirochaetia; order Treponematales; family Treponemataceae; genus Treponema_D. Next base: position 4,858 of record JAEENG010000138.1, on the reverse strand, counting down.
TTTTAAAAAAGAATAAAAAATCAGCTCAATAAAAGAGCGAGGAGTATTTTATGAAAAAGACAATGTCTTTGGTAATGGCAGGTGCCGCTCTGGTATTTGCATTTATGGGTTGTTCAAAGAACAACGGTTCACAGGCTGCTTCTTCAGCAGCTGCAGAAGATACAACAGAAGAAGCCGGCGGATTCGTTGAACACGATATCGGCGATGAACAGAAAGCAGGCTTCCTGGCTGTAAACGGTGTTTATTTCCAAGCTGTTGATATGAAATCAGGCGAAGGAAACACACAGCGCGGTGCTGACTTTACAATGCATATCGAAGCAGATATCGCTGCTATGGAAAATGACCTCGGATTCGTTGTAGACCAGTTTGTACCGGGTCTTACAGTTGAATATGAAATTGTTAACCAGGCTAACAATGCTGTTGTAGTAAAGGGAACATTCATGCAGATGAACGCTTCTGATGGTCCACACTACGGTGCTAACATTAACCTCAACAACGCCGGCACTTACACAGCACGCTTCATCATCCACAGCCCTGCAGAAAACAACTACTTCATTCACACAGATGATGACACAAAACCAGGTTCAACTCTTCAGAAATACTGGCCAAACGACAAGCCTCTCTCAGTTGAATTTAAAGACTGGGTATTTGATGGCAAGAAAGTTCAGCCCGAATACAACTAATCTTATCGAATCTTAAGGTTTCCATAGAGGGGCTGACTGTCACGGTCATCCCCTCGTGGTTTTTTATGGGAAGTTTTTTGAGCTTCCTTAATTTGTGGTAAATATTTTTCATGGCAAAAAACTTATTTGAAGTAGTACACGACCTGCTCATTCCTTTTATGCTGCTGGCAATGACAGCCGGTTTTACACTTAAAGACGGTAATTTAAAAATCCGGCAGAACTTTATAAAAATTACAGCCGGCGCCTTTGTGTTCATTTTTGCAGTTTCTTTTTTGAGACAGCAGCGTTTTATTAAATACAACCAGATTAACAACATATATCTTCTTGTAACTTCGCTCCTCAGCGGACTTGCTTATTGTGTTTTGAACTGGATTACGTATATAAAACAAAAATCTTCCAGAATACTTGATATCGTAAAATGGAGCCTTGGCGGTTTATTTGTTTTTACTCTTTTACTTTGTCGAATTCCTCCGGTTTACGAACTTCCATTCCATTTTGTGGTAATGGACGATACTTATTTCAGCACTCAGTTTTTACTAAAATGCACAGGCTATCTCTCAGGATGGCTCTGCTGCATTCTGACATGTTTTGCTTTATACAAAATCTCAAACCGGATTTCAGAAAAACAGTCCCTGCTTTGTTTCAGCGCCCTGTATCTTATTTCCGGGTTTATTTCTTTTGTAAGCGTTGTCGGAATTATCAATTCTTATTACAGGAGACGTTTTAAGATTCCTGCAGGCTTACGGACAAAACTTCCGCAGATGATCGAAGCCGAAAATTTGATTTTCTTTGCGGCCTTAATCTGTGTAATGCTTTTGTCTGTTGCATTTTTTATCTGGAACTTGAAAATCCACGGCGAGTACACAAACCCGGCCGAACACAGACGCCTCCGTGCGACAGCGCGCAATAACCGCCGCTGGGCAGGATTTTTAATTGCACTTGCAGTCTTTGGCTGGATTGATATGACAACAGTCAGAAAGGTTGCAGACAAAGTTGTAGTTCTTTCTCCTTCAGAAGAATATGCACTGGAAAACGGCGAAATCTTTATTCCGATTGAACAGGTACTGGACGGCCACCTGCACCGCTTTACCTGGGTAAACGACCGGGGTAAGGAAATCCGGTTCATTATTGTCCAGAAACGCGGAACAAACCTTGGTGTTGGTTTTGATGCCTGTGAGGTTTGCGGAGATGCCGGTTACTATGAACGCAAAAATGAAATTGTATGTAGCCGCTGTGACGTTGTAATGAATAAAAGCACAATCGGGCTTAAGGGCGGATGTAACCCGATTCCTCTTGCATCGCGGATAGAAGATGGTCAGGTAATCATCAGGACAAGCGACGTTAACAAAGAGGAAAAACGTTTTAGATAATAAGCCGGTTTTTTGCCGCAGGAGATAACTTATGTTTTGGCGCATGGTGTTTAGGGCACTAATCAGACAGAGAAAGAAGATGATAATGATTGCGTTTACGGTTGCGCTGGGAGCCTCGCTTGCTACAGCCATGTTAAACGTAATGTTTGATGTTGGAGATAAGGTAAACCAGGAATTAAAGGCTTATGGTGCAAACATCCGTGTTGTGCCGCAGTCAGTTTCCATTCTTGGGGATATGTTTGGAGACGAAGGGGAAACGAGTCAGTACCTTCGCGAAGATGAACTTGGAAAAATCAAAACAATTTTCTGGGCATTCAATATTGTTGATTTTGCGCCGTTTCTTGATTCAAATGTTGTATTGAATTCAAGCGCAAAAACAAAACTTGTCGGAACCTGGTTTGCACACCACATGGAACTTCCAACCGGCGAAACTCTTGATACCGGTATGAAAGCCATGAAAAACTGGTGGGCAGTTGAAGGAAACTGGCTTTCTGACGACGACAACGACAGTGTTATGGTAGGTGCTGCAGTTGCCGCAAAAAACAATTTGAAAATCGGAGACTCGGTTTTAATCAGCAGCTCAGGAAAATCAAAAAAATACCTGGTTAAGGCGGTTTTTGACGCAGGCGGAGACGAAGACGACTGTGTTTACGTTAACCTTGCAAGTGCACAGGATTTTCTTGGTAAAAAAGGTTTGATTTCGAGCATTGAAGTCAGTGCGCTCACAACGCCGGACAACGACCTTGCCCGGAGAGCGGCCCAGGACCCGCAGAGCCTTAACATGGTTGACTGGGATACATGGTATTGTACAGCCTATGTAAGTTCAATCTGTTATCAGATTCAGGAAGTAATTTCCAATTCATCGGCCAAGGCTGTAAGACAGGTTGCAGAAAGTGAAGGCGCCATTTTGAATAAAACCCAGCTTCTCATGCTTTTGATTACAATTTTGAGTTTGATTGGTTCGGCACTTGGTATCAGTAATCTTGTTACTGCAAGTGTTATGGAACGCGCTCAGGAAATAGGCCTGTTAAAGGCAGTGGGTGCTCATGACGGTCCGATTTCGGCTCTTGTTTCGACTGAGATTTTAATTACAGCCTTCATAGGAGGCTGCGCCGGATATTTTGCCGGACTCGGATTTGCGCAGATTATCGGTCAGTCGGTATTTGATTCTGCGATTAACATCAAGGTAACGGTAATTCCACTGACAGCGATTTTGATTTTTGTTGTAACAATAGCAGGTTCCGTTCCTTCAATCAGATTATTGCTGAGGCTTGAACCGGCAGAAGTTTTGCACGGAAGGTAATTTTATGACTAAGAAACAGTTTTACTTAAAGATGATTACAAGTTCGATTATGAGACGCCGCAGCCGGATGCTGATTGCCCTGCTTGCAGTCGCAATCGGTTCAACAATTTTGAGCGGACTTGTAACAATTTACTATGACGTTCCGCGCCAGATGGGCCAGGAATTCCGTTCGTACGGTGCAAACATGACCTTTGTTCCATCCGGAGCAGGCAACATCCTGCAGGAAGACCTTGATAAGGCGCTTTCTTTTGTTCCCGCAGAAAAGCTGGTCGGAGTGAGTGCTTACCGTTACGAAACAATTACAGTTAACCGTATTGCCTTTATGGCAGGCGGCGTAAAATTTGATTCAGTTAAAAAAACACGTCCTTACTGGCTTGTAAACGGCGGGTACCCAACACATTCAAAAGAAGTTCTTGCAGGACAGTCTGTTGCTCAGGCGCTTGCCCTCAAAACAGGTTCTCAAATCAATATGGATGTGGTGGACGAAAAGGGTGAACACAAAATTTATTCTGTAAAAATCACCGGAATTCTCCAGACCGGCGGTTCGGAAGAAGAATGTATTTTTATTGACAGTGATGAATTGTCTCAGGTTACCGGCACTGGTGGAATCTGCGATGTTGCGGAACTTTCCATGAGTGCTTCAGGCGAAGAACTTGCTTTAATCCGTGACCAGATTGAACAGAACGTTCCGGGTATTACTGCGCGCCTTGTAAAACGCGTAACCCAGAGTGAAGGAACCGTTCTTAAAAAACTTCAGTCGCTTGTGTGGATTGTAACCTGCGTTGTTCTGATTCTGACAATGGTTTGTGTTGCAACAACAATGATGGCCGTAGTAACAGAGCGCCGCAGGGAAATCGGCCTTAAAAAGGCACTCGGCGCTTCCAGCCGGAACCTGGTAGAAGAGTTTTTGGGAGAAGGACTTTTTCTCGGCGGACTTGGTGGCGTGCTTGGCGTAATCCTTGGATTTGCCTTTGCGCAGGCAGTCAGCCTGAATGTTTTTCACAGACCGATTTCGTTCCAGTGGGCTCTTGTTCCGCTGACAATTATCGTTTCCGTAATTATCACGGGTCTTGCATGTCTGATTCCTGTCAGAAGCGCAACAACAGTCGACCCTGTAATCGTTCTCCGCGGAGAATAAAGAAGAATTATGTTTTAGGTGGCGTCCATGCCACGAGGAGGCCGTATGGCATTGCTTGAAGTAAAGAATATTTCCAAGATTTATAAAATGGGCGACAGTGAAGTTGCTGCCCTTCATGACGTAAGCCTGAGTGTAGAAAAAGGGGAGTGGGTTGCAATTATGGGACCTTCCGGTTCAGGAAAATCCACAATGATGAATATTATCGGTTGTATGGATACTCCGACTAAGGGACAGGTAATTCTTGAAGGAAAGGACATCGCACAGGTTTCTTCAAAGAATCTCACAAACCTGCGCCGCGACAAAATCGGTCTCGTATTCCAGCAGGTTCATCTGGTAAATTATCTGACCGCCGGAGAAAACGTTA
>JAEENG010000137.1 GCA_016283615.1 Treponema sp. | reverse complement strand
TTCCCTTAAAAATGGCGCAAATAAGAACATGAAGGGCATCAACCTCATGGAAGTTCTTAAAGATAAGATTAAACTCGAAGAACTGAAGGAAGGCATGCAGGAAGAAGATGAACACGAGCATGAACATGGACATCATCACGACCATGAGGGCGAAGAAGGCCACGAAGAAGAGGAAGAAGAATATGATGAACATGTATGGCTTTCACTTCGTAATGCTAAAGTAATCTGTGCAGAAATTGCCTCTGCACTTTCAGAAAAAGATGCGGCAAATGCAGCTTCATACAAGGAAAATCTTGCTTTATATTCAGCAAAACTTGATGCGCTTGATAAAAAATATGCTTCTGTCGTAAAAAACGTCTCAAAAAATACACTTGTATTCGCAGACCGCTTCCCGTTCCGCTATCTTGTTGATGATTACGGACTTGATTATTTTGCAGCTTTTGCCGGATGTTCGGCAGAAACTGAAGCAAGTTTTGAAACAATCGTATTCCTTGCAAATAAAATTGATGAGCTTAATCTCAAAAATGTCTGCAAGATTGAAAAGGGGGATTCAAAAATTGCAAAAACAGTAATCAGTTCATCAAAAACTAAGAATGCAGAAATTCTTACCCTCGACTCCATGCAGTCAACAACCCTGAAAGAGGCAAATAATGGGGCAGCATATTTAAGCATTATGGAAAAAAATCTTAAAGTGCTCGAACAGGCTTTAAAATAAGGTAACTGAAAATAAAACTTTAAGGCGGCGGAAGTCATAGAAGGCTTCCGCACTATTGTGATTTGTAATTACCGGGTTTTAAAAACTTGTAGTCATTTTTAAAAAAATTTACTATCTTATAAGGGTAAATGGAGGCTTTTTATAATGGCTAAAACTAAAACTCCGATGACCCTTTTGTGCGGTTATCTCGGTGCAGGTAAAACTACATTGCTCAACCAGGTCCTTTCCAATCAGAAAGGTTTTAAAGTTGCAGTAATTGTAAATGATATTGGAGAAGTAAACGTTGACGCAAAACTCATTGCGGATGGTGCAAAAATTACAGATACAAGTTCAATCGTTCCTTTAACAAACGGCTGTATCTGCTGTACTTTGAAGACTCAGCTTTCCCAGAATATTGAAAACTTAATCAAAACCGGAAAATACGATTACATTTTGATCGAAGCCAGCGGTGTTTGTGAACCAATGCCAATCGCCCAGGAACTCGAAACTATCAGCAACGGTGTTCTTGACAACGTTGTAGGTGTTGTTGATGCTGCCCGCCTTGTTGACGAATTTGCCGGCGGTAACAAACTCCTGGACAAAAAGGCAATCGGCGAAGAAGATATCGAATCCCTTCTTGTTCAGCAGATTGAATTCTGTTCAACTCTTGTTATCAACAAAAAGGACCTTGTTACAGAAGATGAATTCAAAAAGGTTCGTAAGGTAATCGAAGTTCTGCACCCTGGTGTAAAAATTATCGAAACTGACCACGGCAAGGTTGATGTAGAAGAAGTTCTCGCAACAAAGAGCTTTGACTTTGAACAGGTTTACGCAAGCGCAGGCTGGTGTAAACAGCTCGAAGAAGGCGAAGTTGATGACGATGATGATCACGACCACGACCACAATCCTGAACACGGAGAAGAAGGTCATCACTGTGACGAACACTGCGAACATCATCACGACCACGATGATCACGAACATGAACATCATGGCGGACACGATCACCACCATCACCACGAACACCGTCACGAAGGCGAAAGCGAAGACGAATACGGAATCGGCACATTTATTTACTACCGTCGCGTTCCGTTCAACCGCCAGAAACTTGATGAATACGCTGCAAAATGGCCTAAGAATATCATCCGCTGTAAGGGACTTATGTGGTTCGCTGATGAAAGCGACATGGCATGGGTATTTGAAACTTCAGGACGACAGATTCAGGCCGGATACTCAGGACAGTGGATTGCTTCTGCTCCAGAAAAAGAGAGAAAGCAGCTTCTGGAAGAAAACCCTGAAATTGCAAAGGAATGGGATCCAAAGGTTGGCGACCGCATGATTAAGCTTTGTATCATCGGACAAAACCTTGATAAAAAAGCAATTTCTGCAGAACTTGATGCATGTCTTGAAAAATAAGCCGTATCAAGGTTAAAACGAAAAAGCCTGAAACAATTAAGTTTCAGGCTTTTTTTTGGTTTAAAAATAATTACTAAAGGGCGAGCTTGTTCTTTTCGAGGAGTTTATCGAGTTCGCCGGATTTTACGAGGTCGCGGATTACTTCGTTGACAATTTTTAAAAGCTTTGTGTTTCCTTTTTTGATTGCGGCCGCGTAATGCTGCTCTTCATACAGCTGCGGAAGAATTACAAGGTTTTCGTCTATGTAGCCGAGCAGAATGGAGCGGTCCACACTGATTGCGTCAACTTCTCCGTCGTCGAGGGCAGTTTTTAGGATTGGATATGAAGCATAAGGAACCGGAACGATAAATGTACTTTCCTGAATTGCTGCTTTTTTTAATACGGTTGAAGTGATTGAACTCTGTGCAACGCCGATTTTTTTGCCTTCCAGGTCTTTGAACGTTGTAATTCCTGAAGATTTTTTTACCATGATTCCGACAGGGTCGGTATAGTAAACGTCAGAAAACTCGTAATAATTTTTGCGTTCTTCTGTCAGTGTAAAGGTTGCAAGAACAATGTCGATTTTGTCAGATTTTAAAAATGGACCGCGGTTTTTTGCATTTACCGGTACAAATTCAATATGCTGATCGTTGCCAAGAATTTTTTTTGCAATTGCTTTTGCAATGTCGATTTCAAGCCCTTCGTACTGATTTGTCTCTTTGTTGAACATACCAAACTTTGGAACGTCATCTTTTACGCCTACTATAATTTTGCCTGATTTTACGATACGGTCAACTTCGTTTGGCTTGGCTTGTGCGCTGAAGATAACTGCTGTCATTAAAAAGGCAGCAGAAACCATTTTTAATAAAAACTTTTTCATATCTACACTCCTGCCGGACTTAATAAAAAATCCTTAATTCAATATTAAGTCCAGTTGTGCAGAAATGCAAGAATAAAAATTATTCCATATAGTAAGTTTTTATCGGCGGAAAGCCGTTAAAAGCTACGCTTGCGTAGGTTGAAGTGTAGGCGCCGGTTGTAAGCCAGTACAATTTGTCTCCGGCCTTGAGGTTGGTCGGGAGTTTGTATTTGTAGTCTTCGTACATAATGTCGGCGCTGTCACAGGTCGGCCCTGCAAGAATTACTTCGCCTTCTTTTACGCCCGGTGCGTCCTTGCTTGTGATAATCGGGTACTTGATGGATTCATCCATTGTTTCGATAAGCCCGTTGAATTTTCCGCTGTCCTGATAAACCCAGCGCTGGAGTGCTGTGTTGTTTTTGCGGCTGATCATTACGATTTCGCTTGTAAGAATTCCGCAGTCGCCTACGAGGGAACGGCCTGGTTCAAGAACAATCAGAGGACAGTCGTCGCCAAAGTCATCTTCGAGATAGCGCTTGATTTCTGAAGCGTATGTTTCAAGTTCATTTGTCGGGTTTACATAGTGTGCAGGAAAGCCTCCGCCCATGTTGATCATTGTAAGGCGGATGTTTTCTTCTTCTTCAAGTGATGAATACAGATAGCGTGCCTTTGCAATTGCGTCGTTCCATGCACCGATGTCGCGCTGCTGGCTTCCCGGGTGAAAGCTTACTCCGTACGGTGTAAGTCCCATGTCGCGGGCGCTTACCAGAAGGTCGTATGCCATATCCGGATGACAGCCGAATTTGCGGCTTAAAGGCCAGTCCGCTGTCTGTGTATTTTCCAGAAGCATGCGCACGTAAACACGGCTTTTTGGAGCCTGTTCGGCGATGTTTTTTAAGTCTTCTTTACTGTCTGTTGCAAACATACGCACGCCTTTGTCATAAAAATACTTGATATCGCGTGCTTTTTTGATTGTGTTTCCGTAACTGAGTTTGTCCGGATGAACTCCAAGTTCAAGAACCATGTCCAGTTCATAGCGCGATGCTATGTCAAAGTTTGAACCCAATTCCGCAAGAAGCGAAATTACCTTTGGACCCGGATTTGCTTTTACAGCATAATAAATCTGTGCAAAAGGAAAAGAATCACGCAGCTTGATGTAGTTGCGTTTGATCTGGTTAAGGTTGACAACAATATTCGGTGTCTCCAGATCTTCAGAAAATTTCAGAAACCGATTCCAGTCGGCATCCGTTACAAAGTCAGCACGATTGAACAAACCGCCACCACCATTATGAAAAGATTAAACAGCTAAATAAAGTTCTGCATAGGAATGGATAATACATAAAAAAAATTGATTATACAATCGTTTTTTTGTAAAAAAATTTTTTTTTGTGCAGGTGTTTTGGGCGGAAAATTTCAGAAGCCGCAGGGATTTATCGTGCTGATTGAAAAAATTTTTTATATGGATAATAATAGGCTCTATGGAAACACGCAATATTTTTGAAAACCTTTCATGTATCGACCACAGATACTCATTGTCGGAGGCTGACGCTTTTGCCGGTCTTTCTAATTACATTTCTGAGCAGGCATCTATCCGCTCATGTGCAAAATGTGAAGCAGCCCTCGTAAAGGCTCACCTGAAAATTCGCGGAAAACTGACAGACGCTCTTGCTAAAACTCTGGACGATGTTGCCGCAAATATTGACCCTGAAGAAGTTTACACAGAAGAAGAAAAAACAAAGCACAATATCCGTGCCCTTGTAAACGTAATGAAAACTAAGGTTGATGCCGAAATCGGACCTCTTATTCACCTTGGTGCTACTTCTGTTGATATTCTTGATACAGCACTCAGCTGCCGTATGCGCGATGTTACTCAGAATGTTGTGCTTCCGGAACTTAAAAAACTCGAAAAATATCTCTGTGATATCGCTGAACGCGAATGTGCTACTCCACAGGTTGGACGTACACACGGCCAGCACGCAGTTCCAATCACTTTTGGCTGGAGCATTGCTGAATTTGTAAGCCGTCTTGGAAAATCAATCATCAGAATCGAAGAACTTTCAAACCAGCTCGTTGGTAAACTTGCAGGTCCTGTAGGTTCATACAACGGTCCTTCAATGATTGTAAAAGATCCTGAAGAACTTGAACGCATCTACACAGAATACCTCGGACTTAAACCGTCTGAATATTCAAACCAGCTTGTTGAACCAGAACACGTTCTCCGTCTTTTGCTTGAAATGAATGTTGCATTCGGTATTATCGCAAACCTGGCCGATGACCTCCGTAACCTTCAGCGTTCGGAAATCGGTGAAGTTTTTGAGTACTTTGCAAGCACTCAGGTTGGATCTTCAACAATGCCGCAGAAACGCAACCCGTGGAACAGCGAGCACGTTAAATCATTGTGGAAGGCAATGTGCCCGCGCGTAATCACTTTCTACATGGACCAGATTTCTGAGCACCAGCGTGATTTGACAAACTCAGCATCACAGCGCTTTATCTCTGACTATGTAAGCGGCTTTACAATGGCAGTTGCCCGTATGAACAGCGTTGTTAAGGGTCTCCAGGCTGACCGCGAAAATATGGCTAAAAACCTCGAAAACGCAGGCGGTAAGGTTAAGGGCGGCGTTCTTGCTGAACCGGCATATATTCTTCTTGGAGAAGCAGGTGTTAACGACGGACATGAAGTTATCCGCAAAATCACCCTCGAAGCAGAACAGACCGGAAAAACTTTCTTTGAAGTTCTTAAAACTCACAAAGAAGCATACGCTAAAATCACGGCACAGCTTGAAAAGCTCGGTGTTGCTGATCCTGCAAACTTCTTTGAGCACCCTTCAAACTACTGCGGACTTGCAGCTAAAAAATCAGAGCGCCTTGCCCGCAAGTACAAGGAACTTCTTAAACTGTAATTGATATAAATTATTCTGCCGTTTTTATAATTTTGACCGGATGGGGGAGCCTGTCCGGTCATATAATCTGAACATAGTTAATGGAGAGAGAACTATGTACTATTTTATCGTAAACGAGCACGGCGGCTCTGGAAAAGCTGTGAGCTGCTGGCAGACTGTAAAACAAATTCTCGACAGCAAAAACATCCGGTATAAATCTTACATTCCGGAGTATGCCGGTCAGGCAACTGAGTTTGCCCGTCAGATTTCCGAACAGGAAGACAACGATATCCGTCTTGTTGTCGTAGGCGGGGACGGAACGGTCAACGAAGTGCTCAACGGAATCACAAGTTTTGAGAGAATCAAATTTGGCCTTGTTCCTACAGGAAGCGGAAACGACTTTAGCCGCGGCTTAAACATTCCGCGCCACAATCCTTCAAAGGCCCTGGACATGATTTTGAATTCACCAGGGGATAAGGCAATCGACCTTGGCTGCGTTGAAGCTCTTTCTAAACGCAAATTCTTTGGCATAAGTTCCGGCTACGGCATGGACGCAATCGTCGGCACTTCAATCAACACTTCAAAAATCAAGGTTGTAATGAATAAACTCCACCTGAGCAAAATGAGTTACGGCCTTTTAACTGTCGTTACCCTGTTCAGGATGAATACTTACCGGGTAAAACTGAGTTTTGACGGCGAACCTTTAAAAGAATTTTCCAAGATGATTTTTATTGCCACAATGAACTTTCCGTGGGAAGGCGGCGGTGTTCCCATGACTCCCCTTGCAAAGGGTGATGACGGACAGCTTTCTGTCTGCGTTGCTTACGGTATTCCAAAGTGGCGCACTTTCCTGCTTTTCCCGTTTTTACTTCTGGCAAAGCATGCAGATAAAAAAGGGTTTTACATCAGAAACTGTAAAACCCTTGATATCTTTAGTGAAGATCCGACAGTGTGCCACACCGACGGTGAACTTTTAGGAAGCCCGACCCGTATTCATTACGAGTGTCTTCCTGAAAAACTGACTGTACTGGTCTAAAGGTTTGTCGCTCCGTCCTTTAACTCTGCTTCTGCAGGTGTCTGTCCTGCAGAAACATCAGCGTTTGCACCGTTGGGAGCGTTTTCTTCAACCTTAAGTTTTAAACTTTCTTCATCAACAGTAAAGGCAGAGCGGATGCTTCCTCCTGCAAGAAGTGTCTCTGAAGAGCCGTCCAGCTGGATAAAGGTCTGGCTTGCACTGGATGCGTCTTTTCCGATTACAATTGAACGGAGAGTTTTTTCTCCCCTGTTAACGGTAACTTTGATTGTCTGAGCGTCAGCAAGACCGTAGCGGTTCAATTCGGTTTCGGATGAAGAGTGGCTTACAGAACCAAGCACCTTGATGGAGGTAACTGCGTCTACGAGTTCTGCTGCCTTTTT
>JAEENG010000018.1 GCA_016283615.1 Treponema sp. | reverse complement strand
TGTTGATACGGCAAGGAGTCAGGGGCTTGTTAAGATGGCAATTTATTATGCTCAGACAATGTTAAAAAAGGGCGGTAATTTTGCTGTCAAAATCTTCCAGAACGGAGATCAGCAGGCTCTCTTAAAGATGATGAGAGAAACTTTTACCCAGGCAAAAGGTTTTAAACCTGTAGCCTGCCGCGCAGAGAGTTTTGAAACTTATCTTATTGGAATTAATAAAAAATAGCATTTTCGGGGCACAGATCAAAAATGAAAATTGAAAAAATAAAAGAGCAGATAATTTTTTATGCCAGAAGAATGGTTAAAAGAAACAATCTCATAAAAACCGTTGAATGTGTATCGGTTGCAATGGCCGCATGTTCTCTCGTGATTGTTTCTGCATTGATTGTAAATGCACCGGCTCAGGCAGAAAACGGTCAGGGTGGTTTTGAAACACCGGGCATGCCTGTAGTTACAAAAAACACCGGCACAAGCCTTCAGCCTTCAGAAACTTCTGAAACCCCTAAACTTTATTATACATCTTACCGCGTACGTAAAGGTGATATCATCGGAAATATCGCTGAACAGTTTGACATTACTTCTGATACAATTATTTCTGTAAACAATGTGCGTTCATCAAGAACAATGCAGATCGGAACCTATCTCCGCATTCCGTCAATTGCAGGAATTATGTACACCGTTCGTAACGACGGCGAAACTATTGGTTCAATCGCTAAAAAATACGAAGTTGAAGCTTCAAAAATTGCCGCTTTGAACAATGTTGAAGAAAGTGCAGTTCTAAAGGCTGGTAACATGCTCTTTGTTCCTGATGCAGAACTCGACCGCATTACACGTCAGGAAATCAACGGAGACCTGTTCAAAAAGCCGATCCACGCACGATGGTATATGTCTTCTTCATTCGGCTGGCGTAAGTCACCGTTCTCAGGTGTCCGCTCATATCACGGCGGTATAGACATGGCCTGCCCTCAGGGAACTTCAATCTGGGCCGCAATGCCCGGAAAAGTAACTGCAACAGGTTACAACAACACTTACGGAAACTTCGTAATTATTGAACACCACTCAGGTTATAAAACTTTGTATGGACACATGAGTCAAATCCTTGCAGTAAAGGGACAGTGGGTTGACCTTGATACCCGTATCGGACGTGTAGGAAGTACAGGTTTGAGTACAGGTCCGCACCTCCACTTTACAGTGTTCAAGAATGGCCGTCAGGTTAACCCTGCCAACCTGTGGAACTAGAAAAACTGATATTCTGTAAAATAGATTGCAGATAATTTTTGTAAAACCAGAAGCGAGTTTATCTGTTCAAGCAGTTCTGCTTTGACTAAATCCTCTCCTTTCTGGTTTATTTGTTTTAAAGTGTATCCTGAAAAATAATTTTGAATTGTCTGGCGGATTTTTAAGCTTTTTGAATCCAGCTCTTCGTAAAAACTTACATCTTCTGTTTCGTATTCAAGATAAGGTGTAATTACAATCACCGCTGTTGAATTTTTACCGTCTGCCTTTGTGCTTGAGCGGAGCTGACCGATTTGTTTGTAAACAGGTTTTTTCTTTATTGTAAAAATTGACTGGTCGCTGCTTTGTTCAACAGGTGCAGTTTTTGTGTCCCTGCGGGTCAGGATAAAAATTCCTCCCGCGATTAAAAAAAATGAGACAAGTGCAGCAAGAATAAAAAGAAGAAGGCGGTTAAAATTCATAAAATTAGGATAACAGATAAGGCTTTAAAAGGGCAATAAGCTTTCCGCCTTCATGGGTGCCGATACGGGCCGCAACCTGAATAAACTCTTCCTGCCAGATTTCGTTGATTAAGATGCCGTGGGCGCGGATTTCTTTTACAAGGTCATGTCTGTCGTGCGGAAGTCCAAAAATGCAAACCGGCCCCAGGAGGGCGTCCTGAACTTTATTTAAAAGGTCGTCAAAGCCGGTTTTGTTTTTTGCGCTGATTTTAATTGCGTCAGGAAAAAGTTCGTCCAGGCGGTTCTGCATAAATTCTACCGGGTTTGCGGTATCGGTTTTGTTTAAAACTATGAGACTTTTTGCTGAATCTGCATCGATTTCGCCCAGGACTTTTATAACCGTTTCATATTGTTCAATTACATGAGGATCGCTTGAGTCGAGCACGAGAAGCTGTAAGTCTGCAGTGGCCGCTTCTTCGAGAGTGGACTTAAAGGCGTCTACGAGGGAGTGGGGCAGGTTTGAAATAAAACCAACTGTGTCCGTCAAAAGAATTGAACTGTTGTTCTGGAGTTTTAATTTTCTGGTAGTCGGGTCGAGCGTTGCAAAGAGTTTGTCTTCTACAAAAACTTCCGCTCCGGTCAGGGCGTTCAGCAGGGTGGACTTGCCCGCGTTAGTGTAGCCGATGATGGCGACTGTCGGGCACGGAGTTTTGGAGCGCCGCTTTCTCTGGGTCTGGCGGTCTTTTACAACCTGTTTGAGTTCCTTTTTTAAAAAGGCAATTTTGTCACGCACCTGGCGCTGGTCAAGTTCGAGCTGAGTTTCGCCTGAACCTTTTGAACCGTAGTTGCCTCCGCGCTGGCGTGCCATATCGCCGTACATGTGTGCAAGGCGCGGAAGTGAGTACTCGAGTCTTGCAAGATTTACCTGGAGAACTGCTTCTTTTGTCTGTGCACGGTCGGCAAAAATGCGTAAAATAACTTCCTGCCGGTCAAAGACTG
>JAEENG010000017.1 GCA_016283615.1 Treponema sp. | reverse complement strand
ACAGAACCGTCGATTTCGGAAATGATAAAGTCGTTAAAATGGGTTTCCAGATATGTTTCTGATTTTGGCAGAAGAATTCCGTTTTCTACGAACGGGCGTGTAACTGACATTACCTGCGGAATATCTTCGCGGCGCATTGCACGGATCTTTCCGTAATTGTTTGAATAAATCATTGTTCCCGAACCAAGATTGCTGAAGATTTCGCACGGGATAATTCCGTCGATGCTGCCGTTCAAAATATGCGAGCGCGAAACTCCAGATTCGCAGGCGGACCTCGAAAGTTCAAGAATAGAAATAATGCGGCTAAAAAGTGACTGGTCTGCTTTGGATAATTTTTTTGCCGGACTGGAATTCAGTTCAATAAATGAATTCAATTCCTGTATGTTCATTGCCGGGATGTTTCCTTCCGGGGACAAACCGATGTCTTTTGGAATTATAAAATACCTGTCAGTAAGTTCTGCGTCCGGAACGAGGAAAAATAATTTGTCTGCCTTGATGTGAATCGAAAGCTGTGCGGCAAGCTGCATCGAAGAAATGTTGTACGGTTTTCCGTTCAGGCTCCATCCGATGCACGGAAAGATAGGAATAATTCCATCGTTCAAAACGGTGTTTAAAGTCAGATCATCTATTTTATCGATTTCTCCGGCAGTTCCATAATCGATTCCGTTTACGACACCTTTTCCGCGGGCACGAACCCAGTTTCCGATTACGGCAGTTAAATGCTCGCCGGCCAGACTTGTCATTACATTATTTGCAACTTCAAATGCGGCGGTTTTGATTAACGGCATTGCTTCGGACGAAGTTACGCGGATTCCGTTCTGAAGTGTCCATTCAACTCTGTTGTCTTTTAACATTGCGTCGATGCGGCGGTGGGCACCCGGCACGATTAAAACTTTTAAGCCGGCTTCTTTTATCAGAGAAATATCATGAATGTGGTTTGCAAAAATTGACGAGTCGATGATATTGTCGTCGATGTAAATTACGACCGTTGCATTTTTAAAACGGCTGATGTAACGGATTACGTCACGAATTCTTTCTGCTTTTAATTGAATTGAATTTTGTTTCATTTTTTATTCCTCATTGAATATATACAGCCGCAATAATCCTGCCGCCATAAACCGTATTCGCTAGTTAACTGAGTGCTTCGTAAAAAGCCTCCATTTTTCTTAAAGTCCGACGGCAAAAACTTTGTGCGGGACAAAGAGCTTCCCCCGGAGTTGTTTACTGACTCAGCAAACTCTTTGTCGAGCTGTAAACCGATTGTATTTATTTTCTGACTGTCTTTGTGCGGGCTGATGCTGAGCGTTGTTGTAAACCAGTCAAAATTATTCTGACACGCATATTTCCAGGCGCGTTCCATTCTTAACTTGTAGCATCGCCGGCAGCGTTCACCTTTTTCGGGCTCGGTGCAAAGTTCAGTTTCTTCCCTTGTATTGACGGCCGCAAAATATTCTTCCGGGTCGTAATTATCTTCAACAAGTTGAACCTGATTTTTTACCGCGTCAGGAAAAACCGTCAAAAACTTTTTTAATTCGTTAAGGCGGCGGTAATATTCTTCTGCCGGATGAATGTTGGGGTTATAATAATAAATTGTTATATTAAAAATGGAAGACAGGTACTCGATAACATAGGAACTGCACGGACCGCAGCATGCGTGGAGAAGTAAATCTGGTTTTTCAGAATTTTGTCGGCCGGAAATGTCTGTCAGGATTTTGTCCAGCTCTTTCTGATAATTAATTTTTTCCATAATTATACTTATAGATTATCGAAAGAGTTTGGACTATTAGTTAGAAAAAAAAGGCGGGTTAATTTGCTTTGGCAAGAAGTGATGCGTATTTGCGGTTTTCCCGTTCTGCAGCTTCTTTGTAAAGAATAGTTGTGTTACCGATGATTCGGACAACAGTTGAATCTGTGTGTTCGGCAATTTCGTAACTCAGGTCCTTTTTTTCGTCCTTAAATTCATTGAACTTAATTTTGATAAGTTCTTTTGTTGAGATTGCGGCCTGAATCTGTTTAACGAGTTCTTCTGAAACCCCGTACTTTCCAACCTGGATTACAGCGCTCATCGGCTGAGCTTCTTTTTCCAGAATCTTTCTCTGTCTGCTTGTTAATTCAATCATAGGCAGATAATAACTATAAAGAAATTAAAATTCAATCGGTGCAGGGGGAGACAAATTGAATTCAAATCCTGGGGAACATAAAGTTCCTGTATTGAATTTATAAAGTAACTTCGCGTGGATTTTGTGTTGGTCTTTTTGCATATAAATTTATCGTATGCTTGATGCTGAAAAACTGAAAATCGTGCTCGGAAATAATGTGCGGTTTTTTAGACTTAAAAATAATTTGACTCAAGACAAACTGGCCGAACTTTGCGGAGTTACCGTAAAGGCAATTCAAAAAATTGAATCGGGCAGGACCTGGCCTGAGTGCGAAACCTACGTAAAACTGACAAACACCTTTGGACTTGATTCGATGGAACTTCTGGCTGCTCCTGACAGTAAGTTTATCAGCCGGGAAAAATTCAATTCGATTATGGAAAACATAAAGGTTGAACAAAGCAGATACAGCGAGTACATGAACAATCTGGTCGAGAAGAATGTTTCCCAGGAAACCATTTTTCAGACCCGCCACTTTGACGGCCGGAAAAATTAGTTTGTGGACAGTAGACTTTGATTTCGGTATAATCGATTTTTATAGAGGAAAATTATGCCAAAAATTGAAGTAAACGAAAAACTGTTTTTTAATCTTCTTGGAAAAAAATACGATTACGACACACTGGAAAAAAAGCTTACTTTTGGAAAAGCTGAACTTGATGAAAAACCAGATATGTCGCAGAGCGCTGATGAACGTGTTATCAAAATTGAATTGAACGATACAAACCGCCCTGACCTCTGGTCTACAGGTGGTGTCAGCCGTCAGCTCCGTTTGCACGAAGGAGCAAAGCGTTCAGACTACAGCAAATTTCTTTCAAGAAAAGGCGACATCAAAGATTTTGGCAATCGTATAATTACTGTTGATAAAGATCTTAAAGACATCCGTCCATACATGGTTAGTTTTGTAATCAGTGGAAAAGCTATTGATGATCCGATGCTCAAAGATATCATCCAGACTCAGGAAAAACTCTGCTGGAACTTTGGCCGCAAACGTAAGTCAATTTCCATGGGTGTTTACCGCATGAGCCAGATTAAATGGCCGTGTCACTACAAGGCAGTTGATCCTGATAAAACTTCTTTCGTTCCGCTTCAGTGCGAACAGCCGATGACATGCCGTCAGATTTTGACAGAACATCCGAAAGGAAAAGACTTTGGATGGATTCTGGAAGGCTTTAAAAAATTCCCGCTGCTCACAGATGATAAGGACGAAGTTCTTTCCATGGCACCGATTATCAACTCAGCAACTCTTGGTGCCGTTCAGGTTGGTGACAAGGATCTTATGGTTGAACTTACAGGTACCGAAATGGAAAACCTGGTTCTTGCCGCAAACATCGTTGCATGTGACTTCTACGATGCAGGTTATGAAATTCTTCCGGTAAAAGTCGTTCATCCATATGACACAGGTCTGGGAAAAGAAATCGTAGTTCCGTTCTATTTCCAGCAGCCTACAAAAGCAACTCTCGCCGCAATCAACAAGAAACTTGGCTGCGACTTAACCAAAAAAGAAGTTCTTGATGCACTTTCAAGAATGGACAACGATGTAACTGCAAAAGATATTCCTGTTACTGACGCAACAAAAAAATACTGCAAGGCAAATAATTCTGATGTTGAATTCGTATTGAATCCGCCACCATACCGCAACGACTTCCTCCACGAAGTTGATATCATTGAAGACGTAATGATCGGTGTCGGCCTTGATAACTTTAAGCCGCAGCGCCCGAACGACTTTACAGTTGGTAAACTTTCTGACGTAACAATTTTCAGCCGCAAGGCAAAGGAAATCATGGTTGGTCTCGGATACCAGGAAATGATTTTCAACTACCTTGGTTCTAAACGCGACTACATCGACAGAATGAATGTAAGCGCTGACAATGTAATTGAAATTGCGAACCCGATGAGCGAAAACTATCAGTTTGTACGCCCGTCAATTATTTCATCACTGCTCCGCGCAGAAAGTGCCGCAGGACAGGCTGTGTTCCCGCACAAAATTTTTGAAATCGGTAAGGTTGCATTCCTCGATCCAAAAGAAAACACAGGAACAAAAACAATCCAGTCCCTTGGATTTATGACAGCCGTTAACAACGCAAACTTCAACGACCTGGCAAGTGAAGTTAGTTCATTGCTTTACCTCCTTGACCACAAATACGATGTAAAGGAAGTAAGCGACCCGAGATTTATTCCTGGACGTCAGGCTGCAATCATGGTAAACGGTAAACAGGTAGGCGTTTTTGGCGAAGTTCATCCGCAGGTTCTGGAAAACTGGTCAATCAACGTTCCTTGCGTTGCCGGAGAAATTAATATTGAAGATTTGATGTAAGGAATCTTACAACTACATCGGCTGGCCGTTAAGCACGGTCTGAATCAAAGCGCCGTTTTTGTACACTAATTTTAGTGAGAAGAACGGCGCATTTTTTTTGAGCAGATTCAGAAATACACGGTCGCCTTCCCATAATTCCAGTGATGGAATTTTATCAAAAGTAACCCATTCAAGTTTACCTTCGTCGCATTCTTTTAATTCACCTTCAAACTCGTCGGCGGTATAAAGACACATATATTCAGCCGGGTTATCGTCCGAAACAAATGTAACGATTCCACGGAATTTATAATTCAATAAGGTGAGGCCTGTTTCTTCCTTAACTTCGCGCAGGAGACATTCTTCGGGACTTTCGCCGTGTTCAAAATGACCGCCGACGCCAATCCATTTGTCATGGTTTATGTCATTTTTTTTGGTCACGCGGTGGAGCATAAGATATGAGTCGTTCTGCTGAATATAGCATAGTGTTGTGAGCTGTGATTTCATGAATTCAATTATAACAAAAAAATGTGGGCTGGAGAAATAAAAATGAATTGCGGGAAACAATGTGCTGTCTAAACGGACAGCTTCAAGGTGTTCCACTTTCCCATAATTTTTTATTAAATTTAAGAACTTTTCCCAAAAACGAAATTTCCGTGTTACAGTATCCAATATGTGCTGTAATTCACACAGAAAAAAGCAAACATGTATATTTTAAGCATTTTAGGAGGCACTTATGCAAAGATTCTCAAAAGTTTTCACATTAATGAGTGCAATTCTTGCGCTCACTTTTTGCGCCATCGCCTGTAAGACAGACGATGACGACCCGACCATGTACACGGTCACAGTCTCATCTTCCATTGAGCATGGAAAAGTGAGCGTTGACAAGACATCGGCAGAAGCGGGAGCGACAGTAAAACTTGCCGCGACAGCAGATAGTGGCTATGAGCTGGACTCATACAACGTAAAGGATGAAAAATCAAACACCATTACGGTTAAGGACGGCACTTTCACCATGCCAGAAAGCAACGTGACTGTAAGCGCCACATTCAAGGAGACTGCGGAAACTGTAAACCAGAAAGCAGTAGCTGCGGTTATCGCAAAAATCACCGCCATCAGCACAGTCACCTACACGGATGAAAGCAAGGAAAAGATAGACGATGCCCGCGCGGCTTATGAGGCACTCACCGAGGCACAGAAGGAACTTGTTCCAGAAGAGACGCTGGCCCTGCTGACAGCCGCTGAAACTAAATATGCAGAACTTAAAGCAGCGGCCGAGCCAAAAAACGCAAGCTACACGGTTAAGCACTTTCAGCAGAATATAGCCGATAACAATTACACACTCAAAGAAAGCGAAACGAAGACAGGCACAGTCGGCCAGCCTACGGATGCAAGCGCAAAATCTTATGAGGGCTTCACGGCACAGACAGTCACACAAGTGACAGTTGCGGCGAGCGGAACAGAGGTGGAAATCAAATACAACCGCAACACTTACACAGTAACATTCGACTCGAACGGCGGAAGTGATGTTTCCTCACAGTCCCTGCGTTATGGAGCAACAGCAACCGAGCCTGCCGACCCTACAAAAACGGCAACGACAACTACAAAATACACCTTCGATGCCTGGTATTCAGACAGCGGCCTGACAACTCCTTTCAGTTTTGACACGGCAATTAAGAAAGACATCACGCTGTATGCGAAGTGGACGGAGACGGCTGTTACACCACAAAAGGCTGCAGGCAGCATCAGCTACGCCACCACGAGCGTAAGCAAGACTACCGCCGCCGCGGCTTTCACCAACACCCTTACCAATACAGGCGACGGCGCAGTTACCTACGCTTCAAGCAAAACAGCTGTAGCCGAAGTAAATACCCAAAACGGCTTAGTGACCATCAAGGGAGCAGGTGAAACAACTATCACAGCAACTGTAGCAGACACCGACAACTACACCTACGCCACGAAGACCGCGAGCTACACGCTTACGGTGACAGAGGCTTCTCCCCTCACCCTCAAACTCAAAACTGGCGCTGATATCAATTCAATACTTGTGAAGTTGTGTAAAAACGACTATGGATACCCTGCATGTACAAAATTTGCAAGGAGTGCTACAAACAAAGAAGAAGCCACCCTGTATCTTGACACAGAGGAAAAATACATCCCTGTATGGTCAGAGGGTACAGAGGTTTATTACTATGTCCCAGACGGATACACGCCCGTGATGAACGAAGACAGCTCAGCAATGTTCCTTTTCTGCACTGAACTCACCAGCCTTGATGTGACTGGCTTTGACACGAGCAATGTCACAAATATGGCAGGCATGTTCTACGGTTGTTCTGGTCTCACAAGCCTTGATTTGAGCAAGTTTGACACGGGCAATGTCACAAATATGTCAGCCATGTTCATGGGTTGTTCTGGTCTCATCAGCCTTGATGTGAGCAAGTTTGTCACGAGCAATGTCACAGTTATGTCAAGCATGTTCTTTGGCTGCAAAGGACTCACCAGCCTTGATGTGAGCAAGTTTGTCACGGGCAATGTCACAGATATGTCAGGCATGTTCTCCGGGTGTTCTGGTCTCGCAAGCCTTGATGTGAGCAAGTTTGTCACGAGCAATGTCACAGATATGTCAGAGATGTTCTCTTATTGTTCTGGTCTCACAAACCTTGATGTGACTGGCTTTAACACGAGCAATGTCAAAGGTATGAATAATATGTTCTCTGACTGCTCTAAACTCACCAGCCTTGATGTGAGCAAGTTTGTCACCAGCAATGTCCAAAATATGGAAGAAATGTTCTCTGGCTGCGAAGGACTCACCAGCCTTGATGTGAGCAAGTTTGTCACGAGCAATGTCAAAAGTATGAAAAATATGTTCTCTGGCTGCTCTAAACTCACCAGCCTTAATGTGACTGGATTTAACACGGGCAATGTCACGGATATGTATGGCATGTTCGAAGGATGTTCTGGTCTCAAAAGCCTTGATGTGAGTGGCTTTAACACGAGCGAAGTCACAATGATGACAGTCATGTTCAATGGCTGCAAAGGACTCACCAGCCTTGATGTGAGCAAGTTTGTCACGAGCAGTGTCACAGGTATGTCATACATGTTCTCTGGCTGCGAAGGACTCACCAGCCTTGATTTGAGCAAGTTTGACACGAGCAATGTCACAGATATGAAAAAAATGTTCTCTGGCTGCAAAGAACTCATGACAATTTACGCCACAGACAAATTCGTAACCACAAGTGTCAATAACGGCGATGACTGCTTTGAACAGTGTTCGAAGCTTGTAGGCGGGTCTGGCACAACTTACGATGAAAACAATATTTATGTCACCTACGCCCGCATAGACGGTGGCCCGGATTCGGCTTCACCCGGCTACTTCACGCTAAAACTGATTGGAAGCAAGTCTAAGCCGGACGCAGTGGGCGACATTGTGTTCTCGGACGGAAGCGCAACGCCGTACAGCGAGGGACTCACGCTCACAGACGAAGAGAAAAATGCCGCCATCGCAGTGATTTACTATGCGGGAAGCGCGAGCGACACGCTCGGAGCAAAAACACTTGGCGTGGGCTTGAAGAACACGGGAACTGACAGCCTCCTTGCATGGGCGAAGAATATCGACACGAACATCACGGCAATACAGTGTACGCCAGCATATGAAGAGACAGAACCAGAACCAGCAGATGAAGAGACAGAACCAGCAGATGAAGAGACAGCAGCGGCGACAGCGACATTCACGGGCGACACAGACGGAAGCGACAACTGGAAGACTCTCTGCGATGCGGTAAGCGACGAAGGCACGAGCGGAAACTATCCTGCATGGGAGTGGGTGAACGCCTACGCTACGGAAAATTCACTTGCGGACAGTTATGCAAACGGCTGGTATCTTCCCACGGTCGCAGAACTTTCTATGCTGTACCGGGTAAAAGACACCGTGAACAGCGCGCTTGAAAAAGCCGGCGGAACGAAAATCGCTGATACAGTCTATTGGTCGTCTAGTCAAGTCGCTGCTTCATACATTCACACTGCCTGGACTGTGGATTTCGGCTACGGCACCTTGGACGACTACGGCAAGGACGTCAAATGGTCGGTTTGTACAGTTCGTGCTTTTTAGCGGCGCGGGCGCACAGCCTTCTTAGGCAAACACGGCATGGGAAAGAAAGCCGCCTTCACGGGCGGGGGGCTTTCCCATGTGTGTGTGCAGTCCGGGCTGAACGATTTTCGGGCAGCTTCCCAAAATGGGGAGCTGTTTTTTTCAAATCCAGAGGTATAAGTGATTTTTCCTGCGAAAATCCCGATGATATGAAACTTAGGCTTCTTGCCGAAAACATAAATTCCCCCTATTGCCCGAAAAAGTGATTTCTGATATAGTATTGTTTCAGTATGAAAACTGAACAGTGCAATTACATGATGATTCTCAAAACTTGCGTTTGCGGTTTTCATTTTTATTTGTGATTTCTAAGGCGAATTCTTTTTAGAGTTCGCCTTTTTTTTAGGAAAAATCTTTTGTAAGGAGGTGATGTAATGGCAAAGATTACGGTCAAAGACGCAATTATTCGTACAATCAAAGTTAATGATATTGATTATATCTGCATTACTGACATTGCCAGACAGAAAAATCCTCTTGAGCCAAAAGATGTTGTAAAAAATTGGCTTCGTTCTAAAAATACACTTGAGTATTTAGGTCTTTGGGAAATGCTGAATAATCCCGATTTCAAAGGGGTCGAATTCGACCCCTTTTATCTGGAGAATCTGAATGCTGTGTTCATTCAGAAAGGGATGGAACAGAGCGAGCGGCTTACGGAACTGAATAAAATTGCAATTCAGCAAATGAAGGTTCTGGAAGCGGTTGAAGACAGGAAGCTGTTGAAGTGAAAAAGCGTTAGGGATTGTAGGGGCGCGAAGCGGCCACCGCAGCGAGCAAAGCGAGCGAGGAGGCTGGAGCGACAGCGGAACCCCGAAAAGCCCGACCCGTAAGGATGGGATTGCCCGGTCTATTCGCAACAAAGTTTCAAGCGAGCCGGGCAATGACAGACTGGAGGGTAACGCCCAAAAATTGGTTTTTATTAAGGAGTATTAGATATATGAAAAGAACAGACATCAACAAGGTTATGATTATCGGTTCGGGACCGATTGTCATTGGACAGGCATGTGAATTTGACTATTCGGGAACACAGGCTTGTAAGGCTCTGCGTGAAGAGGGTTACAAAATTGTACTGGTAAACTCAAACCCGGCTACAATTATGACTGACCCGGTTATGGCCGACGCTACTTATATTGAGCCGCTTAATGTTGAGCGTCTTTCTCAGATTATCGAAAAGGAACGCCCGGATGCACTTTTGCCAAACCTCGGCGGACAGACCGGTTTGAACATGGCTATGGAATTGAACAAGGCCGGCGTTCTTGAAAAGTACGGCGTTCAGGTTATCGGTGTAAACCTGGATGCTATCGAACGTGGTGAAGACCGCGAAATCTTTAAGGAAACAATGCAGAAACTCGGCATTGCAACTCCAAAATCTGACATTTGTCACACTGTTGAAGGTGCAGAAAAAATTGCAGGCGAAATCGGATTCCCGCTTGTAGTTCGTCCGGCTTACACAATGGGCGGCCAGGGCGGCGGTTTCTGCTACAATGTTGAAGAGCTCCGCACAATCGTTTCCAACGGTCTCGACCTTTCAATGACTCACCAGTGTCTTATTGAACAGTCAATTCTTGGCTGGGAAGAACTTGAAGTTGAAGTTGTACGCGACAAGAAAAACCAGATGGTTGCAATCTGTTTTATCGAAAACATCGACGCTGTTGGTGTTCATACAGGTGACTCTTTCTGTTCTGCACCTTTCATGACAATCGACAAGGCACTTGAAGAAAAACTCAAGGCAATGGCATTCAAGATTGTTGAATCAATCGGTGTTATCGGCGGAACTAACGTTCAGTTTGCACACAACCCTAAAACAGGCGAAGTTGTAATTATCGAAATCAACCCACGTACATCACGTTCTTCAGCACTTGCTTCTAAGGCTACTGGTTTCCCAATCGCTTTGATTTCTGCAAAACTCGCTTCAGGACTTACACTGGACGAAATTCCGTACTGGCGTGACGGAACACTTGAAAAATATACTCCGGGCGGAGCTCCGGACGGAGATTACGTAGTTCTTAAATTTGCACGCTGGGCATTCGAAAAATTCCGTGGTGCAGAAGACTCACTGGGTACTTCAATGAAAGCCGTTGGTGAAGTAATGGCTATCGGTAAAACTTTCAAGGAAACTTTCCAGAAGGCTATCCGTGGTCTTGAAAACGGCCGCTCAGGTCTTGGTTTTGCAAAAGACTTTAACAAAAAATCAGCTGATGAACTTTGCGAAATGCTCAAAACTGCAAGTTCAGAAAGATATTTCCAGTTGTACGAAGCAATCCGCAAGGGAGTTTCTCTGGAAAAACTTCACGACATTACCTATGTTAAGATGTACTTCCTCGAACAGATGAAGGAACTCGTTGACCTTGAAGAAGAAATGCTCAAAAATCCTGGACGCGTTCCGGAAGACAAGCTTTTGATTCAGGCTAAAAAAGACGGTTTCTCAGACAAATATCTTTCTAAAATTCTTAAGGTTGCAGAAAAAGACATCCGCAAGCGCCGCAACGAACTGGGCATCAAGGAAGGCTGGCTCGCTGTTCCGGTAAGCGGTGTTGAAAACGCAAACTACTACTATTCAACATATAACTGCGAAGATAAGAGCGTTGCAACTGACAACAAGAAGAAGGTCATGATTCTGGGCGGTGGTCCAAACAGAATCGGTCAGGGTATTGAATTTGACTACTGCTGCTGCCACGCCGCAATGCAGCTCAAGGAACTGGGTTACGAAACAATCATCGTTAACTGTAACCCGGAAACAGTTTCTACAGACTACGATACTTCTGACAAACTTTACTTTGAACCAGTTACTACAGAAGATGTTCTTCAGATTTACGAAAAGGAAAAGCCTTTCGGTGTTATCGTTCAGTTTGGCGGCCAGACTCCGCTCAACATTGCCCGGGAACTTCAGGAAAACGGCGTAAACATTCTCGGTACTTCAATTGATTCAATTGATATCGCAGAAGACCGCGACCTCTTCCGCCACATGATGGAAAAACTTGAAATCCCGATGCCTGAAAGCGGAATGGCAATCGACTTTGCCGAAGCAAAGGCCTGTGCAGACAAAATCGGTTATCCGATTATGATTCGTCCTTCATTCGTTCTCGGTGGCCGGGGAATGGAAGTAATCTATGATGAACCAACTTTGAAGGAATACGTTGAAAAGGCAGTTGGTGTAACTCCTGACCGTCCTCTTCTTATCGACCGCTTCCTTAAGAACGCCCTTGAATGTGAAGCTGATGCGTTGGCAGACAGCACACACGTATACATTCCGGCTGTTATGGAACACGTAGAACTTGCAGGTGTTCACTCTGGTGACTCTGCCTGTGTACTTCCACCGGTTAACATTCCAAAAAACAATCTGGATACAATCAAAGAATATACAAAGAAGATTGCAGAGAGCCTCCACGTTTGCGGTTTGATGAACATGCAGTACGCAATTGAAGACGGAAAGGTTTACGTAATTGAAGCTAACCCTCGTGCAAGCCGCACAGTTCCGCTCGTATCAAAGGTTTGTGATACACAGATGGCACGTCTTGCAACACGCATGATGCTTGGTGAATCTCTTGAATCTCTCGGCCTCAAGGAAAAGGTAATTCCTTACCACGGAGCAAAAGAAGCAGTTCTTCCATGGGCACGCTTCCCGGGAGTTGACCCGATCCTCGGACCTGAAATGCGTTCAACAGGTGAAGTTCTCGGTCTTGCAGAAAACTTCCCTCTCGCATTCTATAAATCACAGGAAGCTGCTGGAAGTGAACTTCCACACGCACCGGCTGCATGGGAAAACAAAAAGGTACTTATCAGCCTCAGCAACAAGGAAGGTCAGAAAGACCAGGTATTGATGATTGGTAAAACACTCAAAGACCTCGGCTTTACACTCTGCGGAACACAGGGAACTGCTGACTTCTACAATGCAAATGGAATCAAATGTGACCTCGTTAACAAAATCGGCGGTGGTCGTCCAGACGTAGTAGACGTAATTATGAACAAGGAAGTTTGCCTGGTAATCAATACACCAAAGGCAAAACGCAATTACGCCGAAGACCGCAAGACAATCCGCAAGGTTTGCCTTAAGTACAAGGTTCCATATATTACAACACTTGCCGGAGCAGTTGCAGCCGTTCAGGGAATTGCAGCAGTTAAGAACGGCAACGGTGGTGAAGGCGGGGTTAAGTCTCTGCAAGAGTACCATGCGTTGATTCGCTAACGCTCATCAAGCATGCGAGTTTATACATTAAAACTCGCGTGCACCTTGGAAATTAGTGCAAAAACGCCGGTTCCACAATTTGCGTGGAGCCGGCGTTTTTTTTAGTTGCTCTTCCACAATCTGTGGAGGTTACAGTATTCGTAGGCGGCTACGACCTTTTCATCCGGAAGGAGGGCAAAGTCGGCTTTTGGCGGCTGGCCCGGTTCCAGGGTTTTTTTCTGGATTCCTTTGTCGGTTTGGAGAAGGATCCATTCAATATAGTGTTCCGGGAGCATAGGGTGGTCAACTGAACCAACTGCCACATTTACTGTCTGTCCGTTTACCGTGATGACAGGAACGTGTTTTTCTGTTGCTCCGTCCGTGCTGGCAGCTTTGAGTTCAACCATTTCGTCGCCGCAGCAAACTGTAGGGCATGAAGACGGTTTTACGATAACTGCGATTTTCTGACATTTTTTGCAAACAAAGAATTGAATATTCATCTTATGTACCTCCGTATATTTTCGCAAATGCGAGGGGTGTTTATTTCTTTATAGCATGAATGCAGTTTTGTTGTAAGGTTCAAAAATCCTAATATAACAATAATCTTGAATAAAAATAGTGTTGTTTTGATGTCCGTCAGGTGTTTAAAGAATTAAAAACCCTTGTGAAAATTGCGTATTCGGAGTATTCTAGAGACAATAACAAAATAATCTACTTTAAGGAAAACGTAAATTCTCATGCGTTTTCTTTTGTATCGATTTTCTATATAGGAGGACAAAATGTCCAGAAAGAAACAGTCTATGGATGGTAACCAGGCTGCCGCACACGTTGCTTATGCCTTTACAGAAGTTGCCGGTATTTATCCAATCACTCCGTCATCACCAATGGCTGACTGGGTTGATAACTGGTCTGCAAGTGGTCAGAAAAACATCTTCGGTAACAAAGTAAAGGTTATCGAAATGGAATCAGAAGCCGGTGCCGCAGGTACAGTTCACGGTTCACTTGCATCTGGTGCACTTACTACTACATTTACAGCTTCACAGGGTCTTCTCCTGATGATTCCTAACATGTACAAGATTGCTGCTGAACAGCTCCCTTGTGTATTCCATGTTGCTGCACGCTGTGTTGCTACACAGTCTTTGAACATCTTCGGTGATCATTCAGACGTTTATGCCTGCCGTCAGACAGGTGCTGCTATGTTCGCTGAATCAAACCCACAGGAAGTTATGGACCTGGCTCCGGTTGCACACCTTGCAGCCCTGGAAGGCAAAGTTGCATTCATCAACTTCTTTGACGGTTTCCGTACTTCACACGAAATTCAGAAAATCGAAACATGGGATTATGCAGATCTTAAAGAAATGGTAAACATGGATGCAGTAAAAGCATTCCGTGACCATGCATTAAATCCTGAACATCCTGCTATGCGCGGTTCACACGAAAACGGTGACGTATTCTTCCAGCACCGCGAAGCATGTAACTCAACATATGATGCACTTCCTGCAATTGTTGAAAAATACATCGACAAAATTAACAAAAAGCTGGGCACAAACTACGGCCTTTTCGACTACTACGGTGCAAAAGATGCAGACCGCGTAATCGTTGCAATGGGTTCAATCTGTGATGTTGCAGAAGAAGTTATCGACTACCTTACAAAGAAAGGTGAAAAAGTCGGACTTATCAAGGTTCACCTCTACAGACCTTGGGTATCTGCAAAATTCCTTGAAAAACTCCCTAAAACAGCTAAAAAGGTTGCAGTTCTCGACCGCACAAAGGAACCGGGCTCTCTGGGTGAACCACTCTTCCTGGATGTTGCAGCAACTCTCCGCGAAGCTGGTCTTAACGACGTTGTTCTTTCAGGCGGCCGCTACGGTCTCGGTTCAAAAGATACACCTCCAAGCTCAGTATTCGCTGTTTACACAGAACTTGCTAAAAAAGATCCTAAACCACGCTTTACTCTGGGAATTGTTGATGATGTTACAAACCTCTCACTTCCGGAAGTTAAACCGGCTCCAATCACATCTGCTGAAGGTACAGTTGAATGTAAATTCTGGGGTATCGGCGGTGACGGCACTGTAGGTGCAAACAAAGACTCTACAAAAATCATCGGTGACCACACAGACAAATACATTCAGGCATACTTCCAGTATGACTCTAAAAAAACAGGCGGTATCACAATTTCTCACCTCCGCTTTGGTGACAAACCGATCCGCTCACCATACTACATCAACCAGGCTGACCTTGTTGCATGTCACAACCAGTCTTACATCATCAAGGGCTACAAGATGGTTCAGGATGTTAAGGACGGCGGTACATTCCTCATCAACTGCCAGTGGTCTGATGAAGAACTGGACAAGCACCTTCCTGCTGAATCAAAGAAATACATCGCTGACCACAACATCAAAGTTTACACTGTAGACGCTGTTGATATCGCAACAAAAATCGGTCTCGGAAAACGCACTTCTACAGTTCTTCAGTCAGCATTCTTCAAGCTTGCAAACGTTCTCCCTGCAGAAGAAGCAATCAGCTACATGAAAGAAAAGGTTGTTGCTAAATTCTCTAAGAAAGGTCAGGACGTTGTAGACATGAACTGTCAGGCTATCGACCAGGGTGCAGGTGCTCTCCACGAAGTTAAGATTCCTGCTTCATGGAAGAACCCGGCTCCGGATGCAGCTAAACCTGCCCTTAAGGGTGAAAAAGCTACTGTAGAAATGGTAGAAAAACTCATGAACCCTATCGCCCTCATGGACGGTGACAATCTTCCTGTATCAGCATTCAAGGACATTGCAGACGGTCAGTTCCAGCTGGGAGCTTCTGCTTACGAAAAACGCGGTACTGCAGTTAACGTTCCGCAGTGGGATTCAGAAAAATGTATTCAGTGTAACAACTGTGCATTCGTTTGTTCACACGCAACAATCCGCCCATACCTCCTTACAGATGCAGAAGCAGCTGAAGTTGAAAAGAACGGCGGAAAAGCAGTTGACCTCAAGCCAAAGGCAGGCAAATACAAGTTCACACTTTCTGTTTCACCGCTTGACTGTATGGGTTGTGGCGAATGTACAACAGTTTGTCCTGTTCAGGCACTTACAATGGTTCCACAGGAATCACGCCTTTCAGAACAGCCGGCATGGAACTATCTCGTTGCAAACGTTTCAAAGAAAGCAGATTCAGGCTTCGGCGACAACACAGTTAAGGGAAGTCAGTTCAACCAGCCGCTCCTTGAATTCTCTGGTTCATGTGCAGGCTGTGCAGAAACTTCTTATGCACGCTTAATCACTCAGCTCTTCGGCGAACACATGTACATTTCAAATGCTACAGGCTGTTCTTCAATCTGGGGTGGTCCTGCTGCAACAGCACCATATACAATCAACAAGGATTCAAAGAAAGGTCCTGCATGGGCTAACTCACTCTTTGAAGACAACGCTGAACATGGTCTCGGTATGTACTCAGGCCAGAAATATATCCGCGACGGTCTTATCGAAAAGCTTAATGCAATGAACGCTTCAGGCGCTCTCAAAGAAGCAATTGACGCTTTCATGGCTACAAAGGACAGCACAAAGGAAAATGCTCCTGCAGCTGAAGCCCTTATTGCAGCTCTGGAAAAAGACGGTTCGGCAGAAGCAAAAGAAATCCTGGAAAAGAAAGCTTACCTCTCTAAGAAATCTGTATGGATCTTCGGTGGTGACGGATGGGCTTACGATATCGGTTTCGGCGGTCTCGACCACGTTCTTGCTTCAGGCGAAAACATCAACGTTATGGTATTCGATACAGAAATGTACTCAAATACAGGTGGACAGGCATCTAAGGCTTCAAACATCGGTGAAGTTTGTCAGTTCGCTGCTGCCGGTAAGGAAATGGGCAAAAAATCCCTTTCTGAAATCGCTATGAGCTACGGTTATGTATACGTTGGACAGATTGCCCTCGGTGCTAACCCTGCACAGGCCCTCAAGGTTATTCAGGAAGCAGAAGCTTACAATGGTCCTTCACTCATCATCGGCTACGCTCCATGTGAACTTCATGGCGTTAAGGGCGGTATGAACCACTGTCAGGACGAAATGAAAGCTGCTGTTAAGGCTGGTTACTGGAACCTCTTCAGCTTCAACCCTGCCCTTAAAGCAGAAGGCAAGAATCCGTTCACCCTTACTTCAAAAGAAGGCGACGGAACTTACCAGGCATTCCTTAACAACGAAACACGCTACTCGGCACTTACACGTAAGTTCCCTGAACGCGCTAAAGTTCTCTTCGACAGAAACGAAGAAGCTGCTAAAGCAAGATTCGTTCACCTGCAGAAGCTTATTGAGTTGTATAAATAGGTTTTATGCTGACACGACTCGTGTTTTGCTTTGCAAAATACGCAGCGTGCCAAATTAATTTCAAAAACGACAGGAGACCGGCTTTTGGCCGGTCTTCTGGGTTTTAAACCAATGGTCAATCGGATTGACACTCAGGAATTCTCTTGGTAAAATTTTTTTTATTAGAGAAAATTTGATGAATTTAGAAAGTGCCTACCTCACAAAACAGATAATCGCCTACATCGGAAACAAACGAAAACTTCTATCTCTGATTTACAAGGCACTTGAACTTTGCCGGATTCACGAAGGCGACAACATAAAATTTGCAGACCTGTTCTGCGGCTCCGGTGTTGTTTCCAGATTCGCCAAAAGCCTCGGATTTGAGATTCATTGCAACGACTGGGAATATTATGCCACTTTGCTCGCGGAAGGCTTTATAAAGGCCAATAAACGCGATTTAAGGGCACTTTTCGGTGGAACCGACCAGTACGAAAAACTGATAAACGAGATAAATTCGCTCCCGGCTCCGGCAAAAAAAGATCAGTACATTGCGCGCTATTATGCGGCACACAAGGACGATATTTCCAAGGCGGACAACAAAACCGAACGCCTGTTTTACACACACCAGAACGCACTTGCAATCGATAAAATCCGTAACTACATCGAACAGAACTTTCCTGAAAAAAATCTTGCCAGAAGTATATTGATTGCAAATCTTTTGTACGAAAGTGCAACCCACACAAACACAAGCGGAGTTTTTAAGGCATATCACAAAGAGTTTGGCGGCCACGGAAAGGACGCACTTACCCGCATCCTCGGTCAGATTGAATTGCACCCGAACGAACTCATAGACAGCGACCGCGATGTATTTGTTTATAACCAGGACGCAAATAAGCTGGTAAAAGAACTTCCTGCGATGGACGTGGTTTACCTTGACCCTCCGTACAACCAGCACCAGTACGGAAGCAATTATCACATGCTCAATACAATTGCCCGCTGGGACAAAATCCCGGAACCTCTTGAATTAAATGAAAAGGGTGTCCTCAAAAACAAGGCCGGTATCCGAACTGACTGGGTAAAGACCCGTTCACCATATTGTTACAGGGATACAGCTGTTCAGGTGTTTGAAGAGTTAATCAAAAATATTAATTCAAAATACATTTTAATCAGCTACAGTTCCGACGGAATCATCCCCTTTGACGAGATGAAGCGGATCTGCCTCAACAAGGGTTATGTTTCAATCGTAACAAGCGACTACGTTAAATATCGCGGCGGCAAGCAGAGCAACAAAAGATTGAATTCAGACATTGAATTTATCCTCGTAATCGACACATGCAGAAAGAGCAGAAAGGAATGCGGGGTAAATATCGACAAGGTTGTGCTGGAAAAGAAAGTTCTTCTGATGCTCAAACGAAGGTACTGCTGCCAGAGGGTAAAGGAAAACTTTAAAATAAATGGTGCTGAGGGCTTAAAACTAACGCTCGGTAGTAAAACAGTAGAATTCGAAAGCACTGACAATTTTACACTCAATCTCCTGACAGAACTTGAATCTCTTTCATACGAAGACCTGTCTGCTCTCCTTACTGTCCTTGAAAAATGCGTATGTTCTACAAAACAGGAAGAGCTGGAACAACTGATTGAATTAAGCCAGAGGCCGGGGGCAAACAATAAAAAATATATCCGCGCAATTCCAGCCACATTAAAAAAGTTTGCCCAGAAAAAATACAGAGATTTGTTTTACACCATGCTCAGCGAAGTTCGGCAGCTGGACAAAAAAACGCCTGACTTGTACAGGCTGATAAAAGAAAAAGTAGACGAAGTAGAGCAGATTGCAATAATCAGATTCAACACATAAAAAAAGGAGCACCTCCTGGCGCTCCTTTTTTGTCAGCAAACTGATTATTATTTTACAGGTTTGATGCTGTAACCGCGGTCAGCGATTACTTTGTTCAAATCCCAGATATCTTTATCAGCTTCATATTTGCCTGTAGACTTGTTATAAACACGGTTCATAATCAGGTTACGGTTTGCAAATTCAGCCTTGTACTGTTTTTTGTTAAGAATTGCAGAATCCTTATAGCGTTTTGCTTCAGTTTCTTTTGTAGGTTTTGTTCCTGCAAGTTCCTTAAAGTTCAGGTTGTATGACTTCCATCCGATTGCAGAACAGTCGCCTTCAAACTGCGGAGCCTTTCCTACGTAGTAGTACATCGGGTTAAAGCTTCCCGGTCCCTTAAAGTTTACGTTGATGGCTGCACACTGGTCGTAGTAAGGAATTTTTGCCTTTTCAACTGCTGTAGCGCGGCGTGCGATAAATGCAGTCTGGCGTTCTTCAACATTTACAGTTGAATTGAACAGTACAAATCCCTTTGGAACAATGTTTTCTTCTTTTGAACCAACGCGGCATTCAAAGAGGTATGCACGGTCCTTAACATAGCGTACACAGTTAAGTTCGCAGTTTTCAAAGAGTGCTACATCAACATAACCCCAGATGTAGTCAACGTCACCTTCTACATAGCAGTTGTAGAACCAGCATTTTCCGCTGATCTGCATTGTGTCCTGGTGTCCTTTAAAACTGCAGTTGTTGGCAAGAAGTCTGTGTCCCTTACCGTTGTGGAAGAAAATCGTTTCTGCCTGAGCGTTGCCGCTGGCATACTGTACTGCAGAAGAATATACTTTTTCTCCATCAGCGCTGTTAATCAAAGTAAGGTTTTCAAGTGTAAGGTTTGCGTCAGTTCCCTTGAAGTAGAATGAAACGCGTTCTTTCTGTCCGGCGTTCAGGTCGTTGCAGTTGATGTATTCGATTACACAGTTATCACCGCGGTTGTTTCCTTTAGGTCCCTGAAGAATAATGTTTGATGAACCGGTGTAGTGCAAAAGTTCATAGTAGTGGCCTGCAGCAAGAGAAATTGTGTAAGTTCCAGGTGTTGCAGCGGCGGCATCCAGAGCAGCCTGAATAGATGTAAAGTCAGCTGAACCGTCAAGGTTTACTTTGATTGTTGCACCGTCTGCAAATGCGGCAGGAGCAGCCTTTGTAGTGAATTTCCATTCACCGGCACCATCAAAGCTAACGGAATAGGTTGAACCTGGTTTGAGTGAACCATTGTGCGGAGTGATGAAAACTTTGTTTCCATCGGCACGAATCAGCTGAGAGCCGACATTAACTTTAGCTCCGTCACTGAATGTCTGAACTTCGTCAGCAGCAAGAATAGTATCAACTGTATTTCCTGCTTCGTCAGAAATGATAACTTTGGCGTCTGCGGCAATTTTCTGTGCAGCGTCAAAAGTGACAACAAGCTGTCCGTCATAAGGAGCATCTTTTGCTCCGTTGGCAGGCGAGAGTGTCACAGCACTTGCGGCAAAAACAGAAGCCGAAAGTGTAAGGGCAGCAAGAATAAATTTTTTCATTATAAAAAAATCCTCCATAAAATTTTGTCATAATAAAATGACTGCTTTATACTTTATTATACAAGGGTAGATAAAATCTGCAAAGATGATAAAATTGAATTTAAGGGGGATTTATGTATACAAATCCGGTTTGTTTATGTGATTATGCAGATCCAGATGTAATAATGGTCAATGATATTTATTATATGGTGGCTTCAAGTTTTAACTTTACACCCGGGCTGCCGATTCTGGTATCAAAGAACCTTGTAGACTGGAAACTCGTCAATTACGCTGCAGAAAACATCCCTATTTCACGCTACACATATCCTCAGAACGCTCAGGGAATCTGGGCGCCAAGTTTTGCAGTTCACAACGGAAAGTATTATATAGTTACAGGTCTTCCTGATGAAGGACTTTATATCACTGAGACAGAGAATATGCTTGGAAAATGGAGCCCCCTCAAGCAGATTCATCCGGGTAAGGGTTTTATCGATCCTGTACTTTTCTGGGATGATGATGGAAAAGCATATATAATTCACGCGTTTGCAAAGAGCCGCTGCGGATTCAACAGCAAAATCGGCCTGATGGAATATGATCCGGTTCAGATGAAGTGCGTTGGCGAAGATAAAATCATTTTTGACGGAACCCAAAAGCAGCCGACAATTGAAGGCCCGAAAGTTTACAAAAGAAACGGTTATTACTACATTTTTGCACCTGCCGGCGGCGTTGCAGACGGCTGGCAGAGTGTTTTACGTTCAAAAAATCTTGAAGGTCCCTATGAAGACAAAATACTCCTCAAGGAAGGTCATTCAGGAATCAACGGGCCTCATCAGGGTTCATGGGTTCATACAAGTTGTGATGAAGACTGGTTTATTCATTTTCAGGAGCGCGGCATTTTTGGCCGCATCATTCATCTTGAACCGATGATTTGGAAAGACGACTGGCCTTTAATGGGAACATCGGTTAAAACCCTGGTAAGCCCTGGCGAACCTGTCCTTAAATACAAAAGTCCGAAAGTTAAACACAGATCGCTTCCGGCACTTGATATCAGCCGCAACACCCGGGCTTTTGAAAAAGCTAATCTTCACTGGCAGTGGAGCGGTAACCACGGCGAACACTTTGCAACTCAGGTTGGTGCCGTAAATACGGATATTGAATCATTCAAATTGAATATATTGAATGTAGCAGCATATAGCCATGACGTTTATCCTGTTTTGTGGCATTCATCAAATGTACTTACTCAGAAAATCTGTTATGAGAGCTTTTATTTTATTGCGGAACTTGATTCCACAACGCTGCCGAAAGGCTGCCGCACGGGTGTAATTCATCAGGGAGAGGATTACGCAACAGTTGCCGTTGAACGCACCGACCGTGGAATTGAGTTGATTTACATCAAGTCAGTTAATAATGAATTGACAGACGCCCGCCGCAGTGAAAAAGAAGTTGAACGCGTTGTATTGCCCGATAT
Organism: Treponema sp.; assembly: GCA_016283615.1. Lineage (GTDB taxonomy): Bacteria > Spirochaetota > Spirochaetia > Treponematales > Treponemataceae > Treponema_D. Next base: position 11,950 of record JAEENG010000017.1, on the reverse strand, counting down.
CGGTGACCGGGGAATCCGCTTTAGAATGGATTTTATGCCATTCAGTATTTATTCAGGGGCAATTCAATTTACAGTCACTGCGGGAACGATAATTAAGAAATTCAAGTGGAAGAGCGAATATTACAGCACAGAAAACGCACACTGGGTTGGCGGCCGCTATGGCTTATACGCAATCGGAAATGTAGACGGTAATGTGCTTTATTATAATGTAAAAACCCTTCACTAATCTTTCTGGACAAGGCGGTAATCCCAGTTATGTTTCGGATACCGCCCCTTCATTTCTTTACAAATCTCAATCCATGCGCCGTCCCAGAAACCGGCAAGATCAGTTGTTATCTGCAGAGGGCGTCTTGCCGGAGAAAGCAGTTTAAGCAGAACGGGTTCCCCGAGGACCGTCGGATTGGAAAGGCATCCGAAGATTTGCTGTATTATTATCTCAATAGTCGGCTGAATTTTTAACGTACGAACGGTAGTTAGCAAACTATCGATAGTTAGGTTATCCCCTGAATTCTGGATTTGATATTGAATTTTGGCCTTTTTTCCGTTGGAAAGCACCAGAATTTCAGGAACATTTGAATCAATTTCCTGGCCGTTCAGGTAATAGTAGAGGGCGTCATAAATCGTCTGAGCCTGCAGTTTGTTTGAGGTTATAAAAGGTAAAAGCCATTCTTCTGCGTTTGAGGAGAGATGTTCCAGTCTGGTAAAAAGCTCGCGGGATTTTTTTTGAGCATAAAAAATGGAACGCATCAAAAAGTTTTTTGTCCTTGCATCAATTTCAATTGAATCCAGACCGTTTTCCTTGACTGAATTAATAATTGCTTTTGCAAAGTCGTCCGCATCAACTTGAAGGGGAGTTTCGTTAAGGATGATTGCTCCCAGGGAACGGATTTTAACTTTTTTGATTTTATCGGATTTGCCTTCAAAATAAACCCGGGTTGTTTCTTTTGAATTTGTTTCGATGTAATTCTGGATTTCGTTTTCGTTTATAGATTCAAAGGCGTAGATTTTGCCGGTTGTCGTGCCCGCATCAACATCAGTTGCGATAATCCATTCCGGACACTGAGATGGATTTTTGGCAAGAAATGCTTTTCTGCCGCTTACAAACTGATAGGTTGAGCCTTCCTTTGATGATTTATCGTCAGTTTTCAGGCCGAGCCTGTCCGGAAAGCCTGCCAGCAGTAACTTTGCCCTGCTGTAGGATTTGCTCATACTGCTGACCGTGCTGATATTAAGGCGGTCTATTTTTGAATTTAATTCCGCCTTGAATTTTTCAATCTGCTTTGGCGAAAGGTTATTTTGTTCAGCATACTGTGAAACAAAGCCGACCCCCTCTGCTTTTTTACCTGATTTTAAAGCAAAGATGAGTGCTGCGGCAAAGCGGGGATGCAGGGGAAGGCTTAGCGCAACCTCTCCGTCACCGGTGATTTTGTTGTCTTTTAATAAGCCAAGACCTTCCAGAAGGTTCACGGCTGAATTCCAGGCGGACGGCTGTGGAGGAGTAAGCCACTCCAGGCTGCTGATAGCTGCGCTTGACCACTGTGCACATTCAAGAACGCATGGTGTTAAATCCGAGCGCAGGATTTCCGGATCAACCTGTTTAACCAGAACTTCATTTTTGTCCCAGAGACGGATGCAGCGACCCGGTCCCAGTCGTCCGGCACGACCTGTTCTCTGCTGGGCGTTAAAAAGAGAAACACGTTCCGTAACGAGGGTCTGCATGGAAAGGCGGGGATTTATCCGGTTAAGCCTCATCCAGCCGCTGTCAATTACAGTGTTTACTCCCGGTACTGTGAGAGAGGTCTCTGCAATTGCCGAAGACAGGATTACCCTCTGAGGCAAATTTTGGGGAACAGGATTTAAAACTTCTTTCTGCTCGGCAAGGGAGATTGAGGAATGCAGGATTTTTATATCAATTGAATTGTCAATGAGCTTTTCCTGGAGTTCTGACTGAATTTTACGGATTTCGTATATGCCGGGAAGAAAGACGAGAATCGTGTCTTTACGATAGTTTTCTTCAGTTTTGGTGGCTACCGAACGGTCGGTAGTAGGCTTACGAGCGTTAGTTATTTCATTAATTATCACAGATGTGACGGACTTTGATGGTTCAAATTCAACCTGAACAGGGTACAATTTGCCCGGAATTTGAAGAATTTGAGCGTTTAATTCAGTTGAAATTGCTTTTGCGTCGATCGTAGCACTCATTATGACCAGATACAAATCATCCCGGGCCTGCATTGTCTGGCGCAAAAATGCCAGGGATAAATCAGACTGTAAGGAGCGCTCATGGAATTCATCAAGGACAACAACATTGACCCCCTCTAAAAATGGGTCGCTCTGGATTTGTTTTACAAAAACACCGTCTGTCATTACAGTAAAGCGAGTTTGTTTACCGGTCTTTGAATCCAGATGAACAGTGTACCCTGAAGTCTGTCCCACCTCCTCATCCAGAAGATTTGCTACCCGTGAGGCAACAGCTGTGGCTGCAAGACGGCGAGGTTCAAGCATGGCTATTTTTCCGTCAAAGTGTTTTAAAAGAGCGAGAGGGAGGGCGGTTGATTTTCCTGCACCGGTTTCCGCAGTGAGTATTAAAATTCGTGAAGGAGAGTCTTTTAATGTTTGACAAATCGAATCAAGATGTTCTGTGATCGGTAAATCCTGAATCGCTTTCGGGTAAGTTGCCATTAATTCATTTTACTGAGAAATCGGCTCAGGTGGTAGTAGTTGCTTTTTGCAAGTTGAATTTGTTACACTTCAATATGTTTAAAAATTCAACCAAAACTTTCGGCATTCTTCTGGCTGCAGTCACAATATTTATCTGGGGAATCACTTTTGTCTGTACCAAATACCTTTTAAGATCCTTCAGTGCATTTGAAATTCTTATCCTTCGTTTTATTATCGCATATCTTGGACTCTGGCTCTTAAAACCAAAGGCACTCAAGCTGTTCCGCAACAAAGATGAACTTCTTTTTATGGCAGCAGGACTTGCAGGTGTTACGGTTTATCAGTTTATGGAAAATACGGCAATAAGTTTTACCAGTCCGTCAAATGTAAGCATTATTGTTTCAATATGCCCGATGTTTACGGCGATTTTTGCCCAGATCTGGCTCAGGGAAAAGCATCTCAATATCTTTTTTAACATCGGATTTCTGATTGCAATAATGGGTATTGCGCTGGTAAGTTTTAACGGAGCAGTAGTGCTTCATGTGAGCCCGAAAGGAGACCTTCTGGCTCTTGCATCTGCTGTGAGCTGGGGTTTTTACAGTCTTTTTGTGAGTAAAATCAATAAGGCCGGTTACGAGCCGATTTGTGCTACCAGGCGTGTATTTTTCTGGGCGCTCGTATTTATGATTCCTATAGCGCTTTATGGTGCCTTTATGGCAGGTCCTGACAGCTCTGCATACATAAATACCGACCCCCTCTTGAATAAGGCTCGCTGGAGTGACTTTTACAACTATCTGAACCTGTGTTTTCTGGGCCTTGGTGCAAGTGCTTTTGCCTTTGCCGTCTGGAACAAGGTTTGTTCGATCATTGGTACTGTAACTGCAACTGTCGGAATTTACATGATTCCTGTGGTGACGATTATCTTTGCTTATTTTGCGCTTGGAGAAAAAATTACTCTGATGGGAGCTGTCGGCGCAATTCTTACAATCAGTGGACTTTTAATAAGCGAAATCAGGAAGTAGGTTCGTTTAAAAGGCCTGCCGCTTTCAGCAATTGTTTTGTGTAAGGATGCTGCGGGTTTTTAAGAATTTCTTCTGCCGTGCCTTCTTCAACGATTTGTCCGCGGTACATTACTCCGATTCTGTCGGCCATGTAGGCAACAACGTTCAGGTTATGGCTGATAAATAAAAATGTCAGTTTGAGCGACTTTTGCATGGACTTTAAGAGGTTTAAAATCTGTGCCTGAATCAAAACATCGAGCGCGCTGACACTTTCGTCACAGATGACAAATTCCGGACGTAAAATCATGGCTGCAGCGATTGCAACGCGTTGTCTCTGGCCTCCGGAAAGCTGGGCCGGATATTTTTCCAGAGAATCCGGCGGAAGGCCGATGAGGGTTCTGATTTCATTAACAAGCCGGATCTGTTCTTCTTTTGTGCCGATTTTGTGAATTTTTAACGGTTCGCGGATGATATTTTTGATTTTATGCTTGGGATTGAGTGAAGAATATGGATCCTGAAAAACAATCTGGAGCTGTTTTCTGAATTCTTTTAATTCTTTTTTGTTGAATTTTGAAATATCGCTCTGCTTAAAAAGAACTGTTCCGGAAGTTGGAGTGAGCAGGGCAGAAATCATCGAAGAAAGTGTAGATTTTCCGCAGCCAGACTCACCGACAAGGCCGTAGCATTCTCCTTTGTAGATTTTGAGGTTTACATTGTCCACCGCGCGGGTTTCTTTTTTTGAATCAGAAAAAGTTTTGCAGAGATTAACGCATTCAACCAGGGGAGTTTTAGTTTTCATGTGTTACCTCCTTTGCGCGGGAAAAAGATGGTTCATCAAAGAAAACGGGCAGTTTTTTGCCCCGCTTTTGCGGAGTCGGAATTGAATTCAAGAGGGCCTTTGTGTAGGGATGTTTGGGGTCATTGAATATCTGGTCGGCCGGGCCGGATTCAACAATTTTGCCTTTGTACATGATGTAAATCTTTGAGCACATTCTTTTTACGATTGTAAAGTCGTGAGTAATCAGCAAAAGTGACATATTGAACCGTTTGTTGAGGTCATAAATAATTTTGATGATTTCATTCTGTGTAGAAACATCAAGCGCAGTTGTCGGTTCGTCAGCGATTAAAAGCTGAGGGTCTGTCATAAGGGCAGAAGCAATCATAACACGTTGGAGCATTCCACCGGATAACTGATGAGGGTATGAATTAAAAATGCGGTCAATGTCAGTTAAACCGGTCAAAGTTGCAAGTTCAACAGCCTTTTTGTATGCTTCTTCTTTTGAATAGCCCTTGATAAGTGCAGATTCCTGGATTTGTTTTCCTATTTTGATGAGCGGGTTAAGGCTTGTCATCGGTTCCTGGAAAACAACTGATTTTGTAGTGCCGTTAAAAGTGATAGTTCCGCATGTTTTTCTGGCAGATTCAGGCAGTAAATCCAGAATACTTAAAGAAGTAACGGTTTTTCCTGAACCGGATTCTCCGACAAGAGCAATAAATTCACCTTTTTCGATTGAAAGGGAAACATTGTCGACTGCCTTAAAGCTTTTTCCTGTTTGGTCGGCCGCGTCAAATTCAACTGTAAGGTTTTTAACTTCCAGAAGGCTCATTTGTTGTTAACCTCCGAAATGCCGTCCCCGATGAGATTAAAACTCAAAACAAGAATAATCAGGAAGAATGCGGGGCAGATAACACCAAACGGGTTTCTGAAGATGTATTGCTGTGCGTCGTTTAACATGCGGCCAAAACTTGGATGTGGCGGCTGCACACCGAGCCCGAGGTAGCTCAGGCCGGATTCACTTAAAATCGACATGGAAAAAGAAAGGGTGGCAGTTACAATTAGTTCCGGGATAATGTTTGGCAGAATATGAATAAACATTATGCGTAAATTAGAGGCCCCTCTGGATTTTGCGGCCCTTACAAAGGTCGAATTTTTAAATTCAATAAAACCGGAGCGTGTGATTCTTGTAAAGCGCGGAATACTCATTAAACAGAGTGCAAGAATTGTGACATAAATATTTGGATTAAAAACTGCTGCCAGCATGAGGGCCAAAAGAATGCCTGGAAAGGCCATCTGTGTGCTTACAAGTTTCATGATAATTGTGTCGGCAGGCCCACCAAAATAGCCGGAAAATGAACCCAAAAGGCCGCCAACGACAAGTCCAAAAATCATAACGACAAGACCGATTAAAAGGGAAATGCGTATTCCGACCATGATGCGGGAAAGAACGTCGCGGCCAAGATTATCTGTGCCTAAAAGATGTGTGAAAGAAGGCCACTCAAGTTTTGAATTAACATCTATCTGGCTGGAATCAAACGGAAGGTAAAAAAAGCCTGTAATCATCAGAATCAGAATAAGGCCTAAAAGAATTGAGCCGGTGAGGATTTTTTTGTTTTTAAAATATGAATTTAATTCAATTGAAAACACGTTTTATTATATAACTTTACGGCTTTTATGATAATTACTATTGCCTTGACGAGTACTGCTAAAAATAATAATTTAAACTCATGCTTAAAGGAAAAACCGTAATTCTTGGTGTAACAGGCAGTATTGCCGCTTATAAAGCTGCTTCTCTTGCAAGTCTGCTGGTAAAAAATCATGCAAATGTTCATGTAATTATGACTAAAAATGCATTGAATTTTATCAATCCCATTACTTTTGAAACACTGACTAAAAATAAATGTCTCGTAGATACTTTTGACAGAAATTTTGAATTCAAGGTTGAACATGTATCGCTTGCAAAAGCAGCAGATATCTTTGTCATTGCTCCGGCTACGGCAAATGTGATTGCAAAGGTGGTTCACGGGCTGGCTGATGATATGCTTAGTACTACCTTCCTTGCATCAAAATGCCCTAAATTGATTTGTCCCGCAATGAACACTGCGATGTATGACAATCCGGTTACCCAGGACAATATCAAACTCTGCAGTAAATACGGCTATAAACTAGTTGAACCGGTAGAGGGTCTCCTTGCCTGCGGTGATGTTGGCCGTGGCAAAATGAGCGAACCGGAAGAGATTTTTGAACATATTTGCCTGGAAATCAGCCGCAAAAAGGACTTGAAAGGTAAAAAAATCCTCGTAACAGCAGGCCCGACTCAGGAAGCAATTGATCCTGTAAGATATGTAACAAATCACTCGACAGGAAAGATGGGCTATGCGGTTGCAAAAGTGGCTGCACAGAGGGGGGCGGATGTAACGCTTGTCAGCGGACCGGTTCAATTAAAAAAGCCTGCAGGTGTTAAACTTGTAAACATTAAAAGCGCAAAAGAGATGTTTGACGCGGTAAAGGCAGAATTTGACAGCTGCGACATTGTAATCAAGGCTGCGGCTGTGGCTGATTATCGTCCAAAAAATGTTTCAGGCGAAAAAATCAAGAAAACTGACACTTCACTTGCTTTGGAAATGGAAAAAACTGACGATATCCTCAAATATCTCGGACAGAATAAAAAGAAGCAGTTTTTGTGCGGATTTAGCATGGAAACTCAGGACATGGTTGAAAATTCACGGGCAAAACTTGCCAAAAAGAATTTAGACATGATTGTTGCCAATAACCTGAAGGTCAGCGGTGCAGGCTTTGGAACAGATACAAATATCGTGACAATAATTACAAAAGATAATGAAATTGAACTTCCAAAGATGTCTAAAGAAGAAGTTGCTGATGAACTTTTAACTTTAATTTCTGGTGCGCGGGTCAACGACTGAATATAAAATATCTACTCCAAAGTTACAGAACAATGTGATTGCCGAAAGGTAGAGGGTCAGGCCCTGTAACAAAGGAAAATCTCTGGAAGAAATCGAAGTAACGATAAGTTTGCCTATTCCGGGGAGAGAAAATACGTTTTCTACAATTATGCTCCCGCCAAAGATGTCGGTGGCGATAAGTCCAAGCGTTGTAATCGACGGAATAATTGCATTACGCAGAATGTGGCGGTAAATTATCTGGCTTTCTGTGAGCCCCTTGCTGCGGGCAGTTCTTACATAATCCTTTTTGTATTCATCATCAACAGCGGTTTTAATGTATCTTGCAAGAATTGCACTTGAACCTAAAGAGAGTGAGAGGGCCGGCAGGATAAACGACCGGAATCCGCTCACACCTATACTCGGTAGAAGATTTAAAAGCACTGTAAAAAAGAGAATTAAAAGAAGTGCCGTACAAAATGACGGAATGCTGATAAATATCTGATCTATATAAAAAAGCGGCTTTAAATAGCGGTTTTTGCGTGAAATTGCGAAAAAAAGTCCCAGAATTAAGCCTAATCCAAAAGAAAAGATGAGCGAAAGGCCTGCCAGGGCTGCGGTAGTTTTTACCCTTTCCAGGATGATTGAGGTAACACTCTGACCGTATTTATAGGACTTTCCAAGATTGCCGGAAAAGACCCCCTTAACCCATTTGATATATCTCTGGTAAAGGGGTCTGTCCAGCTGGAGCTCCTGTTCAAGGGCTGCAATCTGGGCATCCTCTGCTTCCGGGCCGAGGATGGTGAGGGCAGGGTTTCCAGGCAGGAGCTGGAAGGTAAGAAAAGTTACTACGGAAACCAGAATGAGAGTAGTTATAAAATCTATAAACTTCTTTATGTAGTAAAACATAGCAGCTTTTCCGGACTAACTAACGATAGTTTACTTACGACTGTTCGTTAGTCAAAGTACATTTCGGCAACATTGTAGAAAGAAACAGGGAATTGTTTGTATCCCATTAGTTTTTTATCCATTACAACGTTGTTGTGAAGGTCAGAAAGATAAACTGCAGGAGCCTGTTCAGCGAGGATGCGCTGGCATTCCTTGTAGAGCTCTACGCGTTTTGCCTGGTCAACTTCTGTTTCTGCTGCTGTAAATGCCCTGTCGTAATCCCCATTGTTAAAGCGGGTAAAGTTCTTTTTATATGTGGAGAAATAGCGGATGAGGATTTCTGAAGGATCAAGCTTTCCGCTGAATGCAATTACAGTTGATTCATAATTAGCCTTTGAATAAACCTGATCGAGCCAGGTTGCCCATTCAATCGGTTCGATGGAACACTTGATGTTCAGGACGGCAAGCTGAGAAGCGATAATCTGTGCAGCATTTACGTGCATAGGATAGCTTGCTGGAACGGTGATTTTAAGTTCAAAACCCTCCGGATAAGCTGATTTGCTCATGTATTCCTTTGCTTTCTGAAGGTTGAAAGGAGTAACACCGGTTAATTTGTCGTTGTAATACTCAGACATAAGCGGCGAGAAGTTTGAATAAATAATATCTCCGGCTCCGTCCAGGGCTCCGTCGATTACTTCCTGTTTGTTAACGGCACAGCTGATTGCAAGACGAACGTTGAGATCGCTCAATTCAGGAACAGATGTGTTCATTGCAAAAACCTGGGCCATGTTCTGCGGCTGACCGATTACTTTAAATTGATCAGCGAGTGATTTTGCGTTACCTGCGGTAACTTTTTGAATCAAATCAAGCTGGCCTGACTGGAGTGCACTGATAGCAGCGGCTTCGTCACTTACGATGTGGATTTCAACAGTCGGGATTTTTGCGGCACGTTCAGGGTTCCAGTAGTTGTCGTTTTTAGCGAGTGTAATCTTCTGATGAAGTTCGTAGCCGGCGAGTTTGTAAGGACCGGTTCCGTTTGCATTGATTTTGCTGTATTCAAATCCCTGTTTGAGTATTGGCTGGATTGCAAGGAGAATAAATCCTGCGGCAGGCTTTTTGAGCTGAATTACAACAGTGCTGCTGTCTGGAGAAGATACAGATTCAATAATATGAAGTTTATCATTGCGTTTGGTGTATCCGTTCAGACCGACGAGATTCTGGTAAGTCCAAACAACATCATCTGCTGTAAGAGCCTGTCCGTCGTGGAAGGTAACGCCCTGACGGATTTTGAATGTGTAAGAAAGTTTGTCTTCTGAAATTGTGAAGCTTTCTGCAAGAAGAGGAAAAACTGCACCTGTAGAATCGAATCCCATCAGACCTTCATAAATATTGTAGTTAACGGCTGATGTGTCTGTTGCGGCTGATTCCCATGGGAAGAAGCTGTCAGGTTCTGTGAGCATGTTCATGCGGAGAACGTTTTTGTCCTTTTTTGAAGTGCAGGATACAAGAGTAAGTGCAAGTGTGAGCACTGATAAAAGTTTTATAATTTTTTTCATTTGGGTATTCCTTATTTAGTTGAATTTAATTCGATTGCCTTTTTGATTCCGAGAAGTACAAGTTCAGGGACGATTTTGTCAAAAAGACCAAAAGGTTCAAAATTTTTTACAAAGCCGCCGGTTGCAATAACAAATGCGTCCGGGTTTTTGAGGGCGTCTTTTTTAAAGTAATGGATTAATTCTTTTAGTGAGCCCATAGCCCCATAAAAAATTCCAGATTGAATTGCTTCGATGGTTGATTTGCCGCAGGCGTTTTGTGGTCTGGCGATTTCAACATTTGGAAGTTTTGAGGTTCCGCTGGCAAGTGCCTGAATTGAAATTTTTAAGCCAGGCATAATTGAGCCGCCGATAAACTCTTTGTTTCTGGTTACGGCGGTAATTGTTGTGGCTGTACCCATATCGACGATGACTAAATCTTTGTCCGGCACGAGCATTACCGCTCCCAGGGCGCCGGCGATTAAATCTGCACCGATTTCTTTTGGGTTTGGATACTTTAATTGAAGACCGGTTTTAATTCCTGTTTGAATTAACAGAGGTTCAACACCAAAGTATTTTACAATTGCACTTGAGAGGGAGTAGTTGATAGGTGGAACTACCGAGCAGATTCCGACCGAATCGATTTTGCCGGGATCGATGGAGTTTTCCCGTAAAACTGACCGGAGAAAAATGCCGAGTTCATCGGAGGATGAATTCTGACTGGTTGTCTGCCGGAACTGAAGCACCAGCTTTCCGCCGTCAAAAATTCCACCGACAATGTTGGAATTTCCAACATCCAGTGTGAGTGTCATAGTACCCGTCCTTTCTGACATGGCTGTCAGGATCGTGTCTATATTGTGTTGTTAAAAAAACCGCGTCACTGCTATCAACGACAGTCAATGCGCTTAAATGCAGAATACAACTTTGCAAAAAAAAATGCTATAAATTCATTTAAAATCAATATATAATTTTTACTATGAAAGTAGTTATTGTAGGAGCTGGATTTACAGGAATCCAGCTTGCAAAAAGACTTATAAACGGAAAGAACGATGTAGTTCTTATTGATAATGATGAAGAAACCGTCCGTCACGTATCAAACCGCCTGGACTGCGATGTAGTTAACGCAGACGGCAATAATCTTGTTACCCTTGAAGAGGCCGGAATTGATAAGGCAGATGCCCTGATTTGTGTTACAAGCAGCGACGAAGTAAACATGATTACCTGTTCGCTCGTGGACGCAGTTTATCCGGACCTTCTCAAAATTGCCCGTGTACGAAATTACGCATACTATATAAACTCGGCTTCGGCTGTAGAAAAACACGCCGGAACTTTTTCGGGAAAGCACCGTCCTTTGTACGGAATTGACTATATGGTACATCCGGACGTTGAAGCGGCTCAGGCGATTGTAAATGCTGTTGAACGCGGTGCGATTACGGATTCAATTCAATTTGAGGACTCTGATTATGAGCTGGTGAGAATCTCTGTTGAACGGGGAAGTGTTTTTGACGGCGCCCGTATTTGTGATATCAGAAACTTTACTGACAAAAAACTGGTTATTGCTTATGTTGAATCCAACGGCGAAACCTTCCTGCCAAACGGCGAAACAATAATTCATGATGGTGCGTGCATCGGTATCCTGATGAACCGCGCCGACCTGACTGAATTCCTCGGGCTGTGCGGAAGTCAGCTCAAGGTTGTTAAAAAAATTGCCCTCGTAGGGGCCGGCCGTATCGGAACAATTGTTGCAGAAAAGCTCATTAAACCTAAAAGAAACCTGCTTTCCAAGCTTTTTGGTGCGAGAAATAAGGAAGTTCAGGACTTTGTAATTATCGACAGCAATGAAACAAATGCAAAAAATGCCAGCGAAAAATTCAAGGATGTTAAGGTATTTAAGGCTGACGTAACTGAAGAAGGCTTTGTTCAGGAAGAAGGTATCGATAAATTTGACCTTGTAATCTGTGCGACAAGCAATCACGAAATGAATATCGTTATGGCCGCTTATATCGAGTCTCTCGGCGTTAAAAACAGTATCGCACTTGTAAGCAACGGCCAGTTTATTGATGTTGCCCGTAAAATTGGAATTGAAGTTGCAGTTCCGCTGCGTGACTCGGTAGTTGACAGTATTATCAGCCACCTGTATGGAAAAACAGTTACCGGAATTCACACGGTAAATGGCAGCGAACTTGAAAT
>JAEENG010000136.1 GCA_016283615.1 Treponema sp. | reverse complement strand
CGTAGTTTACGAGGTCAAAGCAGTTGATGATTCCTGTGTGACAAGCCATCGGACCATAGTAAATGTCATAGTAGCCTTCGAGTGAATTTACGAGGACTGTCGGCGGACATTTGTAGTTCATCTGGTTGCGTGTCTGAACAAGATTTTCTTCTTCAAAAATTTTGCATGCCTGTGTGTAAGAAAGAACTTCTGTTTTAATCGGAAGGTCTTTTTTTACGATTGCAGACATTTCGTCCTTAAGCTTTTTGAGTTCAGCATCAGACAGAGGTTTGCCGTCATCAAATGAATAAAAATAAGATTTTCCAAGACTGTGTCCGATTTTAAGGATGCGCTTTGGAAAGAGTTTTGCTGCGGCGGCTACGAGAATAAAAGAAAGTGTGTGGCGGTAAACAACCTGTCCTTCCTTTTGATCTGTGTATACACCTTCTACAGATGCTGAAATTTCAATCTGGCTTGTTAGAGACTGTGTAACGTTTCCAACCTTGAGAGCAATGAGTCTGTCGGAAGGTTTTGTCAGTTTTTCTGCTACTTTACCTGCTGATACAGGGGCTTCGTAGTCATAAGTTTTATTATCAATAGTAATTTGTATCATTCTTTAATTATATCTCAGCAGTTTGAATAATACAAATTAAAGAACCGTTTATTTATTAATCTTCTAAATCAGGAATGTGCTTTTTGAGGGCTGCCATAAACTGTTCGCCGCTTACACCCTGGCGCAGGCTTGCAAAAATACAGTTGTCGCCAGCAACGGTTCCAAGGATTTCGTCCATGTTGAGGGTGTCGAGGGCGTTTGCAACTGAGTTTGCCTGACCACCGAATGTTTTGATTACAACTGTTGAATTATTCCACTCGATGCTTACATAGCCGCGCAAAAAATCCTGGACAAAAAGTGATTCGTTTTCGCTGCGGTCTTCTTCGCTTGGCAGGGTGTAAACATAGCCTGCGTGACCGTCGCTGATTTTGCCGACTTTTAAAAGTTTAAGGTCGCGTGAAAGGGTTGCCTGAGTAACTTCGTAGCCTTCGTTCAGGAGGTGCTTTAAAAGTTCTTCCTGGCTTTCTATGCGGTTATTTTTAATGAGTTTACGAATTGCCTTGAGGCGTGTGTTGCGTTCTTTCACGGTCAAATCCTTTTTTATATTTATGCATAAATTATGAATAAAAATACAAGGACTGTCAACAGACGGGCCGTGCGCAAAAGAGGGGTTGCGGGCTTTTTGGCTTTTGGCTTCCGGACTTAATTTAACTCGACGTAGGTTTTTCCGGTACCGCCGTCTTCGGGACGTGCAAAGTAAAACTTTTTTACGCCCGGATACTCGCCCAGGTAGTCCCAGACTGCCTGCTGGAGGATGCCGTTGCCTTTTCCGTGAATTATGCTGAATGTTTTAAAATTATTCATGCGGCACAGTGCAAGCTGGCGCTCAAGTGCCTTGACTGCTTCTTCTTCCCTCTGGCCAAGAAGGCGAAGTTCAAACTCAGGGCGGCTTTTAAGTCCGTCGGTGTCGGCCATTTCTACGCTTACTGTGGTAAGGCTCTGGCCTTCGTATGTCAAGACAAGGTCCTTTTCTTTTACAGTCATTCTCATCGAGCCGAGCTGAACCTGCCAGGCATTTTTGCCGGACCTTTCGATTAAAGTTCCCTTTGTTTTTGTTGAAACGTGAATTACTGCTGCGCCCGGTACAAATTCAAGTTTTGGAGGTTTTGACGAATTTTTTACGCCCAGTGCCATTGTTGAATTTGATTTTGCATACAAAAGGGCCGCTTCTTCTTCTGTGTAAGAAACTTTTGCGTTTGCAAAGGCTTCTTTTGTGCTGAGCTTTTTCTTTGTCTTTTTTTTGCTCGAGCCGTGTTTTGAATTATCTTTTGAAATTAAAATGCCGTTTTCGCTTCTAAAACTCATTTCTTTTTCAAAGGCGTCTTTCTGTGCGTCGAGTTCGTTCTTTTTCTGTTCAAGAGAAAGTTCTTCTCCGGCAAGATTATCCTGCATGTTCTGGATAAAACTTTTTACTGCCAGAGTTTTTTCCCGTGTAATTTCGCCCTCGCGGAGAGTGCGGACAAGGTTTTCAAGTTCCTTTCTTGTTGAACTGACAAAGTCTGAGTTTTCGCGGTTCTGGCGCTCTTCAAGTTCAATTTCTCTTTCGCGAAGACGGATTAACTTCTGCTCGAATTTCAATTCCTTTTCGGCTAAAAGAGCCTCGCGCGAGCGTGCGGACTTTTCAAGTTCGAGAACTTCATTGTGTTTTTTCGTAAGCCCCTGAATCAGCGTGCTTACGTCGGTCTGATTGTTTGTAATAAAAGCCTGGGCTTTTTTGATGATTGGAGAAGGAAGTCCGCTTCTTTTTGCAATGTCCAGTGCGTGGCTTTTTCCCGGAATGCCCATCAAAAGGCGGTAGGTCGGGCGAAGGCTTGTGTCGTCAAAATCAACGCTTGCGTTTGTGCAGAACTCGTTTGTGTAGCCGAAGTTTTTGAGTACGCCCTGATGGGTTGTAACCAGAACAAAGGCTTTTCTTTCGATAAGTTCGTTCAGGACGGCCATTGAAATCGCGCTTCCTTCCTGCGGATCGGTTCCGCTTCCAAGTTCGTCCAGCAGGACAAGGCTTTTTGAATCAGCGTGTCTGCAGGCGGCGGCAATGTTTTTTATGTGTG
>JAEENG010000135.1 GCA_016283615.1 Treponema sp. | reverse complement strand
CGGTACAGTCATTAAAGATGGAGACATTACATCAAGAAGAGATTCAATCATTGCAGCATCATCAGTAATAGGAATAGCGGCAATTCCGTCTCCCTTTGCAATAATCACAGAGACCGGAGTTCCGTTCATTTTTGCAAGAAGCTTTTTTGCGTAAAGAGAAGCTGCTTCAAGTCGCCTTGTGTTTCCAGGACAGTCCTTTGCAAGCATACTGTTGGAAATATCAAAAACCATTGCAACCGAATGACCGGACTTCTGAACCGGAACAAGGTAAGTTCCCCAGGTGAGCCCTGCATGTGCAAGAAGAAGGAAAATCAGAGAGACAGCAAGACAGCCCGAACGAACAAACAAAATCTTTTTGAAATGGAAGCAGACCATCTCTTTCAAAATCACTCTTCTGATAAACCACGCCAGCAGAAAAAGTGCAATTGCAACAGAAAGGAACTTCTGATAAAAAAGTCTGTTTACTGTACGGTAGGTAAAAGTCTGAGTAACAGCTTCCTGCTTTGCAACAGTGCTGAGAATTTCTGAAAGTTCATTTATTGTAACTGCTTCAAAATATCTTCCGCCCGCAATGTCAGCAATCTTTTTGAGAGAGGCAGGATTAAAGTTTGAATCAAGATATCCTGAATAAAGACGTTTTGTTACAGGATCAGTGTACTCAATCGGAACCTTTCCTTTTGAACCGATACCGACAACGTAAATTGTAATGTTATTATCTGCCGCAAGCTGAGCCGCAGTTTCCGGATGAATTTCTCCGGCATTATTTTCACCGTCAGTAAGAAGAACAATACATTTTTTCTGAGCAGAAGAAGAAACAAGATGGCACACAGCAGTGCTAAGTCCGTCTCCAATTGCAGAACCGTTTCCAAAGTTTCCGGCAGCAATTTGTGAAAGTCGTTCAGTAAAAAAAGTAAGGTCGCTGGTTGGAGGAACAAGAACAGCAGCATTGCTTCCAAGACCAACAAGACCATAACGGCTTCCGTCATTTTTGCTCGAAAGCAGGTATATAGCATTTTTTGCAGCTTCAATACGCTGAGCCCCATCCACATCCTTTGCAGACATTGAAGGGCTGGTATCTAAAACAAAAACAATATCAGTTCCAACAGAAGTGTAAACCTTTTCCTGATTCGAAAGTACAGGAGCCGCAAGCGCTGCAACAGAAATTAAAAAGCCTGCAGTAAAGAAAACAGAAGCAGTTGCAGAAAGAAATTTTTGAGTGCGACCCTTCCATTCAAACTTGCGTCCTTCCCAGTCTGCAAGCACAGCGGGGAACGAAATGCGGTTAAAGATTTTTGTATATCGTAAAATGTAGAGAGCAGGAATTAAGATGAGAAGAAAAAAGGCTGCTGGGTTTTCAAAGTTAGGCATTAGCTTCTCCTTCTTTTTCAAGAATATCAATCTGAGCTAAAAGAGATTTTACAAGTTCTTCAAGCTCGCCGTCCATAAACTTACCGCCCTTGCTGTAGCGGATAAAGTCAGTGCGGATAAAGCTTGAAACAATTTCGCCAAAGGCTTCAGTCTTTTCATCCGAAAGAAGACCGCCGGTTGCCTCCTGCCAGCCCTTCATCATCTCTGAAGTTACAGAGCGGGTAAAAGGATAATCAAAACGCACCTCAAGATAGTGACGCATGATTTTCTGAATCTGCTCAGCAGTTTCGCTCTGGCGCAAAAGCTTAACAGCCTGCTTACGGTTTTTCTTATACTTACGAAGCAGACGTCTTTGATTTATAAAGAACAAAATATTTTTTCGTTTTACGATAAGTCTGATTATGATGATGAGCAGCAGCACAGATGCAGCCAGAGTTCCGTAAAGCTTATAGGCAGTGCCCGGAAGCAGGAGAGGGGCTGCAGTATCGTGAAGGGTAGTTGTGTTCGCCGCATCAGTTGAAATAAGAGAAACAATCTGAACCGGCTGGAATTCAATAGTCAACGAATCTTCCAGAACGAGCGGGTCAAACTGAATGCTTCCGGTTTTCCATGGAACAAAAGTTACAGAAAGCTGATAAAAGTCCACACCCGCAGGCAGGAGCTTTATCTCTTTTATTTCAAAATCTTCAGTGTTGTAAAAATTGTGTGCAAGCTCAGCCGCACCATTTTCAGTGAGAGTTTTAAGAACAGGCTCCGGGCTGTTGAAAGTACAGCGGAGCTCAGCCGTGTCTCCAATGTAAACTTTTTTTGGAACGAGAATCTGCTGTGGTAAAATAATCTGCATAAGCTACTCCCGTTACCTCATTCTTGCCTTACGCGCAAAAATCTGATTCAGCACCTGAACAGGTTCTGTTTTAGTATCGAGCACCACAGGCATAATTCCGTGCTTAATACAGAAATCCTGCCAGCGGTTCTGGTTCATTTCATTATAACTGAGCCATTCTTTTTTGAAGGCCGGAGACGAAGAAGGCAGACTCATTTTAAGTCCGCTCTCAACATCCTTAAAAACAACAGTTCCAAGAGAAGGAAGTTCCTCGTCAGAAGCGTCGTGAATGTTTACCGCAATAACGTCGTTTTTCTGTGCGAGTGAGATAAGCGGTTTTTCCCAGCCGCCGCTGCGGAAGTCCGAAAGGACAAAGACCAGAGAGCGTTTGCGGAGTACCTTAGCCGCCGCGGAAATTGCGTTGGGAAGCACTGAGCCGGGCCTTGGGTTTGAAGGCAGACGGTCCAGATGATTCAGGATTTGCATAGTCTGCTCTTTACCGAGTGAAGGTTCGCACGAAAAATGAATTGCGCCGTCAAAGAATACTGCGCCTACCGGGCAGGCGTTGAGCTCGGCGGCAATTGTCACGAGGGCGGCAGTTTCTGCGGCCGAGGCGTATTTTGTGCGGCGGCCAGAGTTCGTTTCCAGCTGCATCGAAAGCGACGAGTCAGTAATAAGAAAGATTTGAAGTTCGCGTTCCTCTTCAAATATTTTGATGTACGGCCGCCCCATGCGGGCTGTTACGTTCCAGTC